>MUKC01000128.1 GCA_002049795.1 Desulfobacca sp. 4484_104
GTAACGGTTCGTTGCTGGGGCCGATGATCTACCCTAAGTTGAGATGTCTCCGTCTTGATTACACATTTGATGATGGCACTGCGCACCTCGGGAGATAAGCCGCGAATTATCCTGTAGGACCATTCCGGGTAATCCTCTGGCCGGGTGACACCGACTTGGTCTTTTAACTCTTCTATTTTCACGGCTGATGCCTCCTTCCTGAGTAAATCTCCCTGGCGGAGCCGAGCCAGCCAATGTTTAATGGTCCTGTTGTAGCCTTGGTGGCGTAAATAAACCAAGGCCTCCAACGTGCCATTCAATAGTCGGTAATACATTTGCCCAGGCCTACTCAACTGGAAACCGAATCTAAACATGTGGCTCGTGGTTTCAGCATTCGACCAATATCTTTTATATTCTGCATCTCCCTTAGAAAAGTCAAAAACAGTATAGCCTTCCTGATTAATAGCCTCCATTATCCTGATTAGTTGAACATGTCCCAAGGCCAACAAACTAAAAGCTGGGTCAAAGGCCATAATAAAGGCAATAAAGGTTGCCCCCATTTTGAATCCTATCAGAAAACTTATCGGACAATTATCCAATTCAGATACAAACAAATACAAATTATCATTTAGCATTTTGCTTAAAGCTGACCTTAGCAAAAGCAGCTTTTGGCCTTTTAAGACAATATTTACAGTTTTGGTGAAACGTTCCCCATGCATGCGCTCCAAATGTGGCAATAGATAATCTAATTCCCCCGGGTCTGTAACTCTGCGAAAGCAGAAGCTTCCCAAAGTTTGGGTTAAGCGTTCGATCTTCCGCCGCAGGTTTTTGCGTGCCTTGCTGCCATGACGGTTTTTATAAAATTCATCCCAATTGCCCGCAAAAGTTACTAAAGGGCAGGAGTATAAGTTAAAGCACATACCGTTATTAAGCTTTTGTTTCCAGGCATTTTCAAGCGCTTGGTAAAAGTAAGAGAAACGATTGTTGATATCTCGAAACTGAACAATGGCTCCTGAAGACAAGTTCTGAAAATGCAGAAATAAAGCAGACAAGAAAGTATCTTCATAGCCCTGAGGGCAGGCGAGGTCTAAGTAGCTGGAATAACCGTCTCCCAGGAGGTAATATTCATGTAGGCCTAGCGCTGACCGGTAAATCCGATAGAACGGCGCATAGCCGATTGCCTCGCCATTATGTCGGCATACCATAATATATAAAGACTTTCCCGCCCCAAAGTATTCCCACCACAAGTTGAGCCATTCCGGCTGCAGAAATGGATTGGGATGCTGCAGACGCTGTGCTAAACGCTGCAGGGTTGGCTCACAGGCCGGAAAATTATCATAAACCTCAAAGCTTAACTGAACCATCGTGGCTATTTCCCTTAACAGACTGGAATAACACTCTTACTGCATCAACAGCCCATTTTAGCGATGATGAACTTCTGCTCTTCGCTGGTCAGAAATGGCGGTGGGGATACCGGCCTCCTTAAGTTGTTGAAGCAGAGCTTCCTTGCGATCAGAGAGCACCGAGTACTGGGCCCAAACCGAGGTGCATTCCGGGGCCACATAGGGCACTTCTACCATCGGGCGTAGGCCCTCACTATAACGCTGCGCCACCTCTTGCCGGGCAGCCACTTCTTGGTCAAAGATCTCCAGTTTCGCCAGTAAAATGGCGGCTTGCATGGTGTCGAGTCGGCCGTTGAGGCCCAGGCGGACATTATCGTACTTGTTGCGGCCCTGGCCGTGCACCCGAATAGATCGAAAAACCGCGGCCAAGTCATCCTGATCGGTAAATATGGCGCCACCATCGCCATAGCAGCCCAGCGGCTTGGCCGGGAAAAACGAGGTCGCGGCCACTTCGGTCAGGGAGCAGGCTTTTTTGCCTTTATAAGTGGCACCGAAGGATTGGGCGGCGTCCTCCAAGACAAACAGCCCGTGCTCCTTGGCCAGGGCGTTGATTTTATCATAATCCGCAGGCTGGCCGAACAGATCAACGGTGATAATGCCCTTGGGCCGCAAGGTTTTTGTAGCCGGGTTTTCTCCCAGCGATTTAACGGTTTTTTCCAAGGCTTCCGGATCAATATTGAAAGTTTTAGGATCAATATCCACAAAAATAGGGGTAGCTCCCAGTAACTGAATGACTTCGGCGGTGGAGATAAAGGTAAAGGGGGTGGTCAACACAGCATCTCCTAGTCCCACTCCGTACGCCATGAGGGGGATAAGCAGAGCGTCGGTGCCAGAAGAGCAAGAAATGGCATGTTTGACTCCCACGTAAGTAGCTAATCGCTCCTCCAGTTCCTTGACTTCTGGACCCATAATAAACTTGCCATGCGCCAGCACCTGGCCAATTCTCTCCATCAGGGTAGGATAGATGCGTTGCTGTTGCGCGTTCAGATCGATAAATTGCATGTTTTGGTGCTTCCTTTCACGATTGTTCTCGAACGACTTCCAGATGCTCCCCTTGCTGTCGGTATTGGTTGCCGCAGCTGGCACACACCGCCTGGCTATCACTAAATTCCAAAGTCTTGCCGCACTTGCACACCCAACCGATTTGACGAGCCGGCACCCCTACCATGAGAGCATAATCGGGGATGTTATCCCTCACCATGGCCCCGGCCCCGATCAGGGCGTAACGGCCGATGTTCACGCCACAAAGAATGGTGGCATTGGCGCCAATCGTAGCCCCCTGTTTCACCCGGGTTTCCAGGAATTCATGTTTGCGCTCAATAAAGGCGCGAGGATTATAGACATTGGTAAACACACAAGAAGGGCCGCAGAAGACATCCGCTTCCAGGTGGACCCCTTGATATACCGAGACATTATTTTGAATCTTGCAGCCGTCACCGATGATGACGTGGGGGCCGATGACCACGTTCTGGCCCACGGTGCAGTTCTTGCCGAGCACCGAATTTTTTAATATATGGGAAAAGTGCCAGATTTTGGTGCCTGTGCCGATATCGACCCCGTCATCCACGTAGGCACTTTCATGGACAAAATAGGGCTGCGCCGGTTTTCCCAACAGCGGCGACTTGCGGGTCAACTCCTTTTCGGCCATTTCCAAGATCTTGAGGACCCGTAATCCCTCCCAGCCGTCAGTCTTGGGCCGCTGTCGGGTCCGGACACACCGGATAAAGTGCTCCATCTCCTCTTTGAGCGGTTCGGCCCTTTCTACCGTGATGATTTCGTGCTCCACTTTCTCGGCTATAGGAATCTTCCCATCTTTCCATTCGATGCGATGTGGATACAAGCGGAGCTTCTCTTCGCTCACGTCATTAAAGACGGCCATGGCCTTGGATCCCACTACCACCAATTTTTGCTCTTTAAAAGGATGTAGCCAGCTCACAAAGATATGGCCCTTGACCCCGTTTTTAAACTCCAAGGTGGTTAAGGTCGTATCACAAATTCCCTGGTTAAGGTAATCTCCTCCAAACGCGGATACCGCGATGGGCTCTTCTTCTAGAAACATCAGAATAACGGAGATATCGTGGGGGGCAAAACTCCAAAGAATGTTCTCTTCAGTTCGGAGTTTGCCGATGCTCAGGCGGTTGGAATATAAGTATTGGAGCTTACCCAGTTCTCCGGTAGAGAGCAGTTCCTTGAAGCGGATCACGGCTGGGTGGTATTGCAAAATATGTCCCACCATAAGTATGAGCTTTTGCTGTTCCGCCAGTCGTACCAACTCTTCACCATCCTTGGTAGTAAGGGCCAAAGGTTTTTCCACAAAAACGTCTTTGCCAGCCTCTAACGCCTGCTTGCCGAGGTTATAATGGGTTATGGCTGGAGTGGCAATGGCTACCGCCTTGATCTCGGAGTTTTCCATAATCTCCTCCACCGAGGAGGAAAATCTAACCTCCGGAAAGCGGCTCTGCATCTGGGCGATGGTTTGTTGATTGTTGTCGAAGGCGCTATAGAGCACTCCCAGCTCGTGCAGATTGCGCAGGATGTTTTTACCCCAGTAACCCAGACCGATCAAGCTGATAAATTTTTCAGTCACGATGATTATGCTTCCTTTCCGAGTACGGTAATCAAATTAATGATTCTTTGTGCCGTGCAGCCATCGCCATAAGCCAGAGACGCCTGCTCGGCCGGATGGTGTGCCCCGGGATAGTCCCGGTATAAAATGTTCCAACCGCTCTCCAGCGTTTCTACCCATTCCGTCTCCTCTCGCAGCGTAATGCAGGGCACCTGCAGCCAATAAGCTTCTTTCTGTAAGCCCCCCGAGTCTGTCATCACCAGGGCGCTGTGTTGCAGCGTTTGGACCATGTCAAAATAACTCAAGGGTTCGATGACCCTGATGCTGGCTTCAAACTTTTCCACCTGCGGCTTCCACCTGGCTTGTGTTCTGGGGTGGATAGGGAATAAGATGGGCCGGTTTTGAGCGGCGTCTACCGCAAACTCTAATAAGTGCATCAAACGTGCTTCCAGATCAGTGTTCTCCGCTCGATGGATGGTGAGCAAGCAGTACTGTTTGGGCAAAAAGCCGAGCTGATTCAGGACCGGTTTCCTGGCATTCGACCGTTTCAGGGAATAGTGCAAGACATCATACATGATGTCGCCAATATTGACGATGAGCGGATTATTCTGGCTTAATCGCAAATTATCTGGGTTATCTCTCCGAAAATATTCCAGCGATACCAATTCTCCCTTGTTCAACATCGCTGTTAAGCCCTCTCGCCTCAGGTTCTGGACAGCCACTTTACTGGGACACAGGAGCAGAGCAGAGACCTGGTCGGTCAACAGGCGGTTGATCTCCTCTGGCATAAATTTGTTGTAGCTCCGCAATCCTGCCTCTACGTGGGCCACTGGAATATGGAGCTTGGCCGCCGCCAGGCCCCCCCCCAGAGTGGAATTGGTGTCGCCATAAACCAATACTAAGTCCGGTTGTTCCTTGTTCAATACATCTTCGACCCGTGATAAGATTTCAGCGGTCTGCCAGCCATGTGAACCGGAGCCTACATCGAGATGGTAATCAGGCTCCCGTAGTCCGAATTCATCAAAGAAAACCCGGGACATAAGATAGTCATAATGCTGACCGGTATGAATCAAGAGATCCCGAATAACCGGACCGTTGTCCTCTTGGTTGTGGCGGCTAATGGCTAAGGAAACTGGGCAATATTTGATGAACTGGGGTCGGGCTCCCACAATATTGGCTACTGTAATCATACTGGTTATCTTTTAGATATTACTCAGTTTAGCAGAGTTGAGTTGGCAGCAGAAAGAATTCCTTTGGCAAATCAACGAATTTGACAGAAATATCTCCTAAACCGAAAAAAATTTTATTACCATTAGGACTTAAACAGGCCGCTAGGGGGGAAAGCATTCCGCTTTTATCCGGCGATAGGGCCATATTTGCTATCCCTAGTTTAATTATCGGTTCTTTTACTTAGAAGTCTTGAACATATCTAAACATCTGTTGATCAAAGGCCTGATTCCCCACTCAGCCCTTTATATATCTTGGCCTCTCCCGCAGTGTTAAGATATTTTATTCAGGAATAAATTTATGCAATTCCGGGGCCAGTAACCGGGCAAAAAATGTCAGGCGTTCTACACCGGCCTGGGTATTCGGCCTGGCAATAGTACTTAAACGAATGAGGGCGCCATCCGTACGTCGGTGTAGAAGGCCATCATAAGCCATGTAAAATTTATTAAAATATTCGCTGGTGAGCCAGCGGCCCCGTTGCATATACCAGTAAAAAACAATGAGTTTGGTTCCCATTTTCTCTACCAGCAGATAATTTACCGGGAGCTCTGGACCTATCTTAGCGGTTCCGCTTTTTAGGATCCGCCAGCCGCTGGCGGTCAGGCAACCTTTAGGCGAATGTACAAAGCCGCCGGCCTTTTTTTGGGATTCATAATAGGCAATCCAGAGGTTGATCTGACCATGATCAGGATTGCTAAAGTCCGCGCTCAGGTGAGCATGGGACTGGGTGGCCTTGAGTTCCTCAGGATCAATAAAAGTGTGGTGTCCCTGCCAGAAGCCGAGTTGCATGGGAAAATGGGCAAAGCTTTGCTTAAGGGCTACCGGAGGCGCAACCGCAGCCCGCTGGCTTAAGGGAATGGCAAGAAGTACCAAAACTAGCGCCCCCCCCAGATAGAAGTTTAGGTTTGTGCTGGGATGTTCAACAACCAATTTAACAGGGCGATAACTTCTAAACAAAATATGAAAATCAGCCATCCCGAGAAGCCGTGCCAAAAGCCCTGGATCAGAGCCGGATAAAGGCCCATCGCCGCCACCCGCAGGGCATTTGCGAAAATGGCCAGGGGTACCAGACTGGCTAACAGGACCACTACCTTCCAGAGCCGCCGCTGGTAAAAATAGCAGAAAATTATTCCCAGCGCGATGATAGGGAGGATATAGCGCAGGCCGCTGCAGGCATGGACCACCTGTAGTTGTTTATGACCCAGGTCAATGATGTTGCCCTGCTGGAAAACCGGGACCCCTAGAATCTGTAAAAACAAAGTGGCCAGACGGGAAGAAATCAACTGGAGGGGCAGGGTAAGTTTATAAGTGATTAGCTCCGGTAGCGGCAGCATCAGAACCAGGAGGATAAGAGGGAAGGCCAACAAGCGTAGGAACCTCCATCCCCCCACTACAAGAACCAAGCCGCTCAGAACCACCACGAAGGAAAAGCGGGTGGTGTAAAGTTCGGCGGCCAGTTCGCCCAGGATATAAAGGCTGAACCCTAAAGCCATAACCACCAGGCCCATCCAGGAGGGGTGCCAGACCTGGGCGCGGATTTGCGGCCACTTGCGATAGACAATGTAACCGCTAATCAAGGGAATTAACAGGCCATAGGAGTAATCTTCGCTATCGGCCAACCCCACAATCAACCTAGTCAGGACGGGCCAATATAAGTAGAGCAATCCCACGGACAGAGACAACCAGATAACCGCTTTAAAAATTAAAGAGCGTACATTTAATATTGCTCGACTGTTATCATTGGCTGGCATGACGTATTACTACCCTCAAAAATAATTTAGGCAAACCGCTTTAAAGGTTACTGATGCCAAGTAACTAATCAAATTGGCGAACTTGGCTAATGACCATTCTATCACATTTCGCCGCCGAAACTCCCGGTTTCATCTGAAAATATGAGGGATCTGGTTCTCTGCCTTCGGCCCAGGCGATCAATGCCGCGGGGATATTTGCTCCGGCAATGTGCGAAAAGGGATAGCCACCGCCAAATCTAGGGTTCATTTCCAGGAGATAAATGCCATTATCATTAACAAACACATCACAATCAAGCACACCGACATGTCCAAGACCCTGCCCGATGGTTTCCCCCAAGCGAGCGAGTTCTAGATGTGCCACGCTCTTAGCTTTGTCTGTTTCTCCAGCTCGCATAGCAAGCTTCTGCTTAACAAAGGTGCAAACATGATTACCTTTAAGATCATTTATAACATCAAGGCCATACTCCTTTCCGCTCAGCATTTCTTGAATAAGCACAGTTCCTTCGACA
>MUKC01000129.1 GCA_002049795.1 Desulfobacca sp. 4484_104
CCGACCTCGGGGTCGGTGACGTTCTCCGCGTCCGGGAAAAGGGTCTGGGGAGTGAGGGTTGTAGTATTGCCCCGCCAGTTCAGGTTGATATTGCCGTTCTCATCCTGGCCGGCCAGGGTGGAAGCGTCGGGTATCAGCCCCCGGCCTACCGCTTGGCCCTGGCGGGCCGAATCCAGAAACCGGTCCTGGGCATAGGACGGCAGGGGCCTGGATGCGGCCATGTAAAGGAAAAAGGCCGGCATCCAGACCTGTAGGGCGGATAGGATGAGGGATAGTGAATTATTTTTGTCGAGACAAAAAACCTTATTGTCTTTTGCTTGCTGTGACCTGACTACTACCGGTAGCACCATCAACAAATTCATATATTTTCCCTTGCCAAACCAACAACGGATAACCAAGGAAATACTCGCCGTCACTGGTAAAACGCATGTCCAAAGAGATAAAACACCATTTTGGCAGCTTGGCGCTTACCTGTTTCCAAAATGTCACATCATCGAATTTGGCATAGATACGTTTTTTGTCGGGGTCATATAGAGATGGAGAAAAAGCAACGGTATTATTATGAACCCAGCTCCAGGACTGCCCTTCTTGACCAATGGTTTGAGCAATAAACGGCGGGATAGGCTTGGTTTCCGGCAGATTCAGTCGAACGAGCCGAATACCACCGCCTCCTGAAGTTTGCTCTATAGCTTGCTCAATAATTTTACGTAGTTTTTCTTGGGCACTCGAAGCACCCGGGGCTTGGTCCGCCGGCATCCAGGCAAAAATATAAGAACCAGGATTGTACTCCAACCATTTAAGCTGATTTGGAGTTAATTCCTTATGGGAAAGTTCCGGCAACTTGCCGCTCAACTTACCTTCTTTGTTAGACGAGTCAAGATTTGTTCCACCGATTCCACTGATTACACCATCTGCAACTCGATGGGCAGAACTTCTCCAAGGAGCGCCCTTGGCTCCTACAACACCTAAAGCAGCACCAGTTCCTAAGCCAACAATAAGGCTACCAATTCCGCTTCTGGTTCGCAGGTCATAAGCAGTATATCTTCTGCCTTGCGATAAAAGCTGATTCCATCTTTCCTGCGTGTAGTCTTGATTCGTAAATCCTCCGGCAGCCGTCACTTGAGCAGCAAAGGAAGGATTGTTAATTTGTTGGGCAGACGCTAATCCATTAATATTAAGAGAAGAAGATGATGACTTGGCACAGCCCCCCACGAAAGTTAGGATTAAAAAAATAACCAGGACTTGACATTTTTTCTGGTTTTGCATGTTTCCTCCTTTACTTAGTGATTACCTTATACAGCAGCCCTTGGAATGTAGCAGGGTGAACAAAATTATTTACATCGCAATAAGAAAACTTATTGTTTCTTACTTGCTGTGACCTGACTACTACCGGTCGCACCGTTCACAAACAGATAGGTTTTTCCCTGCCAAACTACCTGCGGATACCATAAAAGATATTCTCCATCGCTAGTAAAGCACTTATTAAGTACAATGAAACACCACTTAGGGAGTTTGGTGCTAACCTGTTTCCAAAAAGACACATCATCGAATTTGGCGTATATGACCTTTTTGTCGGGATCATAAAGGGATGGAGAAAAGGTTATAGTATTATGATATATCCAGGCCCAGGATTGTCCGTCTTGGCCAATATTCTGAGCAATAAACGGCGGGATAGGTTTGGACTCCGGGGGATTACAACGCAACAGCCGAATGCCGCCGCCTTCCGGGGTTTGTTCTATGGCCTGGTTAATAATTTTAAGCAATTTTTCTTGGGCACTCGAAGCACCCGGGGCTTGGTCCGCCGGCATCCATGCGTAAATAAAAGCCCCGGGAATAGACTTTAACCATTCCATTTGTTCGGGAGCTAATTCCTTCTGCGATAGCTCAGGTAGCTTACCATTCCATTTCCGGCCTGTAGTAGATGAGTTAAAGCTTGTGCCACTAATACCGCTTATAACGCCGTCGGCTATGTTGTGTCCTGAGCTTCGCCAAGGAGCACTTTTAGCTCCAACAACGCCAAAAGCAGCTCCGAGTCCCAATCCCAAACATAACTTAACCATGTCCCCAAAAGTGATTTTGGGTCCAGAGAGATCAAAAGCTTTGTATTTTCTACTTTCCGGCAAAATGATATTTTTAAAATTCTCTTTTTCGCTATTTAAAATCATTGTTTCGCCTGCACCTGCAACCTGGGCGGCAAAGGACGGATTTGCCTTAACATATTCGTCTATATCTGCATTTCCTGGCCTTTCTGGAAGAAGGAGTGTTCCACTTGGTAAAACAGAAGCTTTCCTGGCGCATCTAGGAGGACTAGCACAACTACTTAAGAAAACCAGGATCAAAACAACGATTAAACCTCGATACTTTCTTTGCTTTCGCATATTTATCTCCTTCTTGAAAAATTATCGAATACAGCAATCCTTCCACCGCCAGATCAGATAAACATAATCCTCATAACCCGGTATATTCCGCCATTCCCCCCACCGAAAAGGCGTTTCGCCAACGACATGGTTCTCCCCAATTGCCGGCACACCAGAACAGCGAATCCAGGGTTTTCCCCACCAGGCCCGCCGCCGCATCCGCCATGCACGCCATCTGCGCCAACGGATTGGCGAACAGCACGACCTCGGGATTGGTGTAAAAAGCCAACTCATCATCATTCCAGGTGGGATCAAGCTCTGATAAATACATCAAATCGAAATCGACGAACCCATCGGCGTTACACTCGGCAATGTTCAACACTTCTAAAATGATTAGTAGCGGAAAGGCAAAGTAATGGAAGTTGTAAAATGTGTAATCGGTTAAGCTCATGCCCCCCAGCAGCGGCGAGCAGTAGGGCAGCCGGGTCAACTCGATCAAGCGGGCTGGCTCCCAGAAGCCGACCGGCGCGCCGATGCTAGGTCCTAGTTCATCTTCACACAGGCACATGAACGGAATAGCCGGGTGTGCCCGGCCATCGGGCGCGTCATCCAAATTGCCGCCCAGGGGCACGCCGCCGATGATGATCGGGAAGATGCAATCCCAACAGATGTCGGTGAACAGCCGGTGCGACCATAACTCGGCGTTGGGACAGACGTTGCTGGCCTGGACAGATGGAAAAAAAGCGAGTTTTTTCCACAATGCAGTATGACACCATATTCGTTTTTCTTTTTATGTTTAGCAATTTGGACTTTACAAGCCTCAACGACTTTTTTGTTGTCGAAGCGGTCCGAAACAGGCGGCATATATATTAGAGCAATTTTTTTCTTTTTATTGTCTATTAAATAAACTCCATCCCTGAACAAGGACACTACTGTATAATGGTCTAAGCTGTCTTCGGCAGACTTAATTCCGCCGCAAAAAAACTCGTCGAATCCCGGATAATCCAACCATAGCAACTTGAGCTTATGCACTTTGTTAAAATTAGATGCCAATTCGTTGTGCCGATACCAAATCTCCCACAAAACTTTATACAGTTGCTGGGGTTTACCTTGGTCAAGAGGTGGTGCGCTGAATTTAGGAGCCAACTGTGATAACGTACAGGTTTTGATTTCGTATCGTATTATATGTTGGCCATTTGTTATGATGACCCAATCGCCAAGCAGCCTAACTTTATAGAAATCTTTGCATTCCGGCAGGTATATCAAAGCAATTTTATTGGCTTTTTGATCAATTAAGTATATTGCATCCTTAAATTCGGCTATTGCTTTGTATTCATTGTCGCTGTCCTCAGAGAATACACTTCCTTCGGATAACCAATCAGAATTACCAGGATAATCAATCCACAACAGTTTCACTTGACAGAAATCATCCAGCATGGTGCATTTGATTCCGTTGTGCTTATACCAATAGTCTACCAAGATTTCATACGGCTTCTTTGGTCTGGCTTGTTCCTGCTGCTGCTTAATTGATATTTGAGACAACAGATATTCCCGAATTTTCGGGTGTTGATCAGCATTATCACTCAAAGATATTCCCGCTTGAGCATATGGCCCACATCCCCCGCCCCAATCACCGGAAACAACCACTCTCGCGGCTATGTCTATTATATCCCATCCTTGATAACAAAAATTGCCGCTACCTTCGCAACAATCAGTATAGTAAACAAATTCGGGTATATTGTCGTCGGTAAGGTCTTCCAAAGTTATCTTGTGCTCTTTACACCCAGAAGAATATTTCACGGGCATTTTGCCATTAAGATCGTAGTTGACCGCAGCGTTGCCAACAACCTCAAAGCATAACGAAGCAGGAAGATCAGGTATAGCAGTATATTGAAATACTATAAACACATATTTCTTGTCTTTCCAGGCAAAACCGGCATATTCGGCAGGCAAGGCAAGAAGCTTCTTATCTAAATTCTGTTCGAGTATAGTTCTAACCTCGGCTTTACTTAACACTCTTACCCGAATATAATTCCGATAATAGTAAATACCAATATTAACAACCAAACCAAAACACACCACCGCTGCAATCGGCCAGTACTTTTTTATCTTACGCATACTTCCTTGACCTCAAACCGATGCTTTTCCTGGGCATACCGCACCGTGTTGGGTACATGCGCCATCTGAAAACGGGCCTTAACCTCCTCGGTCAACAGAAACACCGGGGCAGACAGAACCTCATGCAACCGTTCCAGCGATTTCCAACCCTGATCACGGTCCGGAATGGTCGTGGTAATATACCTGACCCGATACTGGCTGCCATACTTCTTCCCGGTCTCCACCGCCCACTCCAGTTGCCGCGGGTCACCGGCATCGAATACCACCAGCATGAAGGTTGGCGGCACCTTCTCGAATAAATCTATCTTCTCGCCTTTGCGGGCGATGACCTTGCCGTCCGGCAAAATAAAATCCTCCTGGACTTCGTAGGTCGCATCCAGATAAAAAACCTTCTCCTCTTTGGCCTTGGGTAACACCAAAAACTTTTGTTTGGCCCAATAACGCTCCACCGCCTTTTCTTTCATAGCTTCCAGATCAACCTTGGCCAACCGCTCCTGCATTACTGCGATCAAATCCCTTTCGGCAATCGCAACCGTCTCTCCCCATTGGCCCAAATCCCCTGTGAGCTTCTCCTTCTCCACCCGGTCCCGCAACCAACGGGTATTGACTAGCCCTCGGGCCCAGGCTACGGCCTGGCCGTTACGCTCATACACCAGGGTCGGGGCTACCGTCACTCCGTACTTGCGAAACAGCCGCGGATCCAAGCTGATCCTGGGCATCTTGCCTTCCTTGCCGCCCAATTTGCGTAAATGCCGCACTAAATCCCCCAGGGTCCAGGTGTCCTGCGGTAACCCCCGCAGCACCACCGCGGCCTCGGGTGACATCTCCACAATCTCTTTTAATAACCGGCGGTTGCGCTCTAAATTATCTTCGGGTCGTTCCCCCAAGGTGATAAATATCAACAGCCTGATGCCGTCAGGCCGGGGCAATGCTCTATTTACCGCGTCCGAGTGTTTTTTGACTCTATCCAACTCCTGTTGAGAAATCCGGCGGGCCAGGTCCTCAAACTCCCGGACCCGGGCCGATTGGTTCTCGGCTATCTGACGGGCGATGTCGTTGAAGTCCAGTTCCGCCCGCGCCAGGCCGACCCACAAAAACAGGAAGGCGAGGGCTATAAATATCGTTTCTCCCCGCAACGATCCCCTCGCCTGTCCCAAGAAATTTCCTCCTTTTACCTATTACCGGCGTTTAGCTGGCTCGCCGGGAGTTGACCCCGTAACAGCGACTATCAGCACTGTTAACGACTGCCCAGACGATTGACAGCCCAAACCAACCGGCGGTTGCAGATTAACTGGAAAACCGCTTGCCCGGCCTGTCCAACAGCCGAAGTGACAAGCACCATGGCCGAGATCAAAATCAAGTATTCGCCTCCTTTCTTTCGGTTCCCTGCTCCTCATCACCAACAGGGGTTAGGGGTTGATTGATACCTCGGACTTTCTCATCAGGACCGTAATTAACGATTACCTGGCGCTTGTTGCCTTTGGAACCTTCTATCGGAGTACCGACTGCTTCCCATAAGCCCAAAGTAACAACGTCCATGAGACCATGCGCTACAGCCCGACCTGCACTCGGCTCGTTGCCGGTCTCGAACTCGTAGGTCGCAGCCTGGCTGCCGTCCTCGGCGGTTACTACCGAAACCGGTTGCCCCAACTGGACCTCAACTTCGCCTTTGGTCGTCCCGACCCGGAGAATACTCAAATTCGGCTCTTTCTTGCCGCTCATGGCCATGCCGACTGAACAGCCGGACAGAGCCAGGAAGCTGATGAGCAGCAAGCCTAAGATCTTTTCCCTAATCACTTTCCCCCTTTCTCCTTTCTCCTGGTCTTAAAACCCCAGGTTACCCAAAGCAATCAGCCCGATCATGGTCACGTAAGGCACCATGACCGTGGGCCGCCAGAGCGAGGCGACGTTAAAGCTGTCGTCCACCTTGACCGCCATATCAATAGCGTCGTTGACATGCATGGCTACCGATTGCCGGTATAGTTCGACGTAGTGGCTTTGCAAAAATTTGAAGTGCCCGTCCAGCATCCAGAGCAGGAACAAGCAGATTGCAGGCCAGACCCGGATAGAGGTCGGAACAAAAACGCCTTTCCCGACCCCCATAACCAAAAACGCCGATCCCAAGGTGATAGCCAGTAACCGCACTACCAGCGCCTGCCAGCCGTAACGCCGGATGTTGGCCTGGATCGCCGCCAACACCGAGTAGTCCGGGATGTCCTGATGGTTAGTTTCCAATGCTACTGCCGCTGCTTGACTCATGATAATACCTCCTTAGCAATTGTTAGTTGTTTGGATTACAAAACAGACGCTTTGCCAATGACCTGCTTTTGCTCGACCAATCCCCAATACCGGGAATCGAAGCTGTCCGGCAAAGTCCCCATGACAAAATAACTGCCCGGGGGAATAACCATATCCAGGGCAAAGTCGCTTGTTTCCCGGCCCAGGAGATCTACCACCTGCGGTTCCAGGGCAGACTCGAAATGATAGTCCTGGCCGTTTATCTGCAACTGCCCCTGAGCGTCGATCTCCACCCGGTCCCCCGGCAAGCCAAATACTTTCTTGACGAACTTGGTCCCCGCCGGGTAATACGGCCCGGTGCGGTCGTCAGTGCTGAACATGATCAAATCACCCCGGTCAAACTTCTGTGTCTGATGATCCACCAGGTAAATCCGACCCGGCAGACAGGGCTTGCCCTGCGAGATAACAATGACGTAGTGCGAGATAAACCACCACCACAATCCATAGAGCAAACCGATAATCAGAAAACCCTGGATAAAAAACCGCGGCCAGGACTTCTTTTTCCTTACGAGATTCACGCTGCTTTCTCCGTATTCCCCCGCTGCACCAACAGGGCATTGATCGCTTCGACCAGACTCAGACCCTGCTTCTGCAACTGCTGGATGGCGTAAATGTCCTCGGCCTTGGTGGAGTACAGCAAATTCTTGAAGGGCTCCACATACAGCCGCTCTACCCCCAGACCCTGCTCGGTCACAAAACACAGTTCCGAATACCGGCCCGGAATGGTGTGCAAGGTCTTGAGCAGGGAAAAACCATATTCCCCCAGGTCCAATCGGCCTTCCTTCTCCAGCTTCAAGATCGTCTCCCGGTTCTGACCCAAGAGAATCTTGATCGCCGAGTTCTCGGCAATGGCCTCGCCGCTGGGAGAGCTATACAAATCGTTGATAGGACTACCTGTTGCAGTTGCTTGCGGCCCCGCAATTCCTCCAACTCGATGACAATCAACCGGCCTTGGAAATCGACGTTGTTGGGCCGGTTGAAAAATCGGCCGTATTCGCCTTTACTTGTAAAGGGATATAGCACCCGGCGTAATCCGGCACCCTGAAAATCGCTCAAGGGCTGGGTCGGAGCCGCCATCGCGGTCACCAGACCCACCAGGGTATCAGCATCCTCATCGTAATTTTGCACGATGCTGAACGGGTTCAGGCAGATGTCGGAATTGGCGTCAAAGACCATGAAGGTCTCGCCCAACACCCTGGCCAGTTTCTCATAACTGCGCCCGATATCTATGACCCAGGCCCGGCTGCCAATGGACAGATACTGCATGATGATTTCATTGGTCAGAAAGCTCTTGCCGCTGCCGCTCTGGGCCGCAATCACCGCGTTGTAATTCGTGGTTGAGTCGAACAGGTCAAAAAACATCAATTGCCCGTCCCGCTGCTGACGTTTTCCGGTTTGCAGAACAGGACAATGGATAGAAGCAACCTTACCACCCGGTCCCCGCCGTCCATGGCATCGAACAGCGCATCATAAGAGTTCTTTTTCTTAAGCAACCGCGGCACAAATTTGAGCATGGGACCGAACGTCTGGTTCGTCACCCACTGCCGCTCCTTTTCCAATTTGCCCCGCCTCCT
>MUKC01000130.1 GCA_002049795.1 Desulfobacca sp. 4484_104
TATTGAAGTAATTTCTCTTCAATCTTTTCCATTTCGCTCTTGCTGTCAGGATAGCCAATCTTTTTCAGCAAGGCCATAAAACCGGAAAGACCCAATTCATGGTGTTCAGCGTCACGAACTTCAATCGCCCCATCGGTAAAACAGAGCAGTGAGTCACCGGGATGCAGAGAAATGTTTGTTTCTTCATAATCCATATTTTTCATCAGCCCCAGGGGGAAACCAGGGGATTCAAAGCTTTCCAGCCCCCCATTTTTGCGACTGACAATCAGGGGAGGACTGGCCGCATTGGAAAAACGCACCTGCTGCCGGTCCAGATCAATGAGGCCAAAAACCGCGGTCGCAAACGTATCTCCATCTTCCGCAAGGTTGCAGAGTTTACGATTTGCTTCAGCCATAAATTCCGCCGGGGCAGCAAATAAATGCCGACATTCGGTCCACAGACCATGGAGATGCATGGTGTACAACGCCGCTGGAATTCCATGACCCATCACATCCGCCAGCATGAAAACATAGCGATGGTCGTCCAGTTTTTCAATGGTATAATAATCTCCCCCGACAACATCAAAGGGGACATAATGAACGGTAAAAGTGACCCGGGGATCATTGTTCTCCGGCAACCTCAACGATTGTTTCTGGATATTTTTTGCCCGTTTCAGATCTTTCATCAATAAAGAAAGATCCCTGAAGGTCTCAACTCCACCGATCACCGCACCAGACTCATCGGTAATCGGAGCGACACTGACCTGCAGGGGAATTTGCGTCCCGTCTTTGCACTGGGCAAAGACAATGATCGGCACGGTGGAACTGCTATTGGTAACCATGGCCCGATGCAGCGGACAATGTTCCTTGCCACAAAGCTCATGTCCATCTTTATCAACATGGCACAACAGATTATCAAAGCAGCTTCGACCCACTATTTCATCGGATGCCCAACCAACAAGGCGCTCGGCGGCATTATTCCAATACAAAATATTGCGTTCACGATCGGTAACATAGACACCATCATTCATGAAATCCAAAATTTGCGTGGAAGAGAGATTTATCAATTTGTTTTTATTCATCGAGCCTTCTCCATCTATTGATTAAGCACCCTGCTGTAGATTTCGTCTGAAAGGAATAAAGTTTTAGTAAATTATTCCTTGACTTATTCATACATCTGTTTTAAACGTTTGTATAAATATATTAATGCAAAAATACCCAAAGAAAACCATGGCTGAAAAAAATACCAAACAGTGTATCCTAGACGCGGCTGAAAGACTTTTTGCCCTCCACGGCTACCACCATACCTCGCTGCGGAAAATCACCGGAGAAGCCAACGTCAACCTGGCCGCGGTCAACTACCATTTCGGTTCAAAAGAAGCCCTGCTGAAAGCCATCTTTGAATACCACCTGACTCCCCTCAACCAGACAAGACAGGAAAACCTCAAAGCAGTCCGCGAACAAGCCCTGCAGCAGGGAAAAATACCACAGGTGGCCGATATCATTCGGGCTTTCATCGAACCGACCCTCAGGTACCGGGACAGTAAATCCGGCAGCAATTACTTTATTGCCCTGGTGGGGCGGGCCATGGCAGAAACGGATGATACCGTTCGCAACCTATTCCTCCACCAGGTCAAGCCACTGGGAATGCAGCTTTTTGAAATCCCGGATCTTCAACCGGAAAGGCTCTACTGGCGCCTGCAGTTTACCGTTGGGGTCATCAGCCATGCCATGCGAATCAATGGAAAATTCCAGATGGTGCCGGAAAACGTCCATCCGGAACAGGATGCTGATTCCCTGATAGAGCAACTGGTCCCTTACCTGACTGCCGGCCTGGAGGCACCGTGAAGAATAAACGGCCGGCCAGGAAAATCATCTTTGGCATTATACTTATGCTCCTCATATCCGGATGCAGCCTCCATCAACCCACAATCAAGGAACCACCCCCTGTTCCCACCGGCTTCCAGCACCAGAACGCTGGCAACGCGGCAATCATGCCCATTGATCCCTGGTGGCAATCTTTTAACGACCCGCAACTCAGTCATCTTATTGCTGCCGCTTTTGCCGGAAATCTCGATCTGGATCAGGCTTTTGCCCGCTATCAACAATCATTGGCACTGGTAAAAATCCAGGCGGCGGCGCAAAAACCAAATCTCAACCTTGAAGGACAGGTACATCGTGATCACCAGCCGGGAATCCTTGAAGACACCACTGAAAATAATTATCGCCTTTCCCTGGCTGCCGGCTTTGAAGTTGATCTCTGGCAGAAACTGGCAAAACGCCGCCAGGCCAGCAGTCTGGAAGCCAAAGCCAGTGAAGAGGACATAAAAACCCTGTATCTTGGACTTTCATGCCAGGTTGCTGATCTTTACTACCTGCTTCTTGAGCAGCAGTCACTGCTGTCACTCACTGAAGAAACCATTAATTCTTTTTCCGACACCTTAAAACGGGTTGAGCTGCGTTATCGCCAGGGGCTGGTCCCGGCCCTTGATGTCTATCAATCAAGACAAAATCTGGCCGCCGCCAGGGCCAGAAGGCCCGATGACAAAGCCAACCTGGAGCTCACCAGACAAGCCCTGGCTGTTTTGTTCGGTCAATTTAAAAGTGAGAAAAACCAGGAATCAACCCGTTCGCTCCCGGATGATCCGGTCATGTTCAAAGCCGGCGTCCCGGCAACCCTGCTGCAGCAGCGACCTGACATCAAGAGCGCCTGGCTGCGGCTGCAGGCCAGCGACGCAAGACTGGCCGCGGCCATTGCCGATCGTTTTCCCAGCATCAATCTGGGGGGAAATATCGGCCGGTCACAGACTGTTTTCGGCACTACGCCGGTGATCGGCACTTTCTGGCAATTGCTGGCCGGTTTCAGCCAACCGCTGATTGATGGCGGTCGACGCCGGGCAGAGGTGGAACGGAGCCGGGCCATGGTCCGGGAGCTGATGGCCAACTACCAGCAAAAAGTCATCGAGGCGGTGAGAGAAGTGGAAGATGCCCTGGTCAAAAACCGCGCCACTGCTGAAGAAATCAATTATCTCAAACAACAGGAATTCGCCACCGGCCAGTCCCAACGCCTGGCAACTGAACGTTACCTGCAAGGCATTACTGATTACCTCCCGGTACTGACTGCCCAGCAGTTTCATTTCACTGCCCGCCGCCAGCTGCTACAGTCTCAACAACAGTTAATGGCCGCCAGAATCAGCCTGGTTCGAGCTCTTGGCGGCCAATGGATGACTGAAACATTCAGGAACCGCCGTTCAAAACCCTCAACACAAGGATCAGCTTCATGAGTTACGCTAAAAAGCTCAGGCAAATCATCATCCCGATACTCATCCTGGGATTGGGCATAGTAGTCATGTATTACCTGGTCAGTCAGCGGGCCGCCCCGAAAAAAGTGGAAAAGGACCAGCCCGGAGCCCTGGTTGAAACCCTTACCGTCCACCCGGGAACACATCCCATCGATATCTCGGGAACCGGCACCGTCCAACCCCGCCAGGCGGCATCCATTGCCCCCCAGGTCAACGGGAGAGTGGAGAAGGTAAATCCCAAACTGGTCATCGGGGGTTTCTTTTCCACCGGCGAGCTGTTATTTTCCATCGAGGATATCGATTATCAACTAGCCCTGGAACAAGCAACCGCCAACCTGATCAAGACAGATGTTGAAGTACTTAAAATAAAAAGCCTGGCCAAAGTTGCCCGCCAGGAATGGGAACGGCTGCAGCCGGACAGCAAGGAAGAACCAAACCCGCTGGTCCTTTACGAGCCCCAGCTCCAGGGAAGCATCGCCCAGCAGACAGCGGCCAGGGCCCAGCTTGAACAAGCGGAAATCAATCTTGAACGAACAAAAATCAAGGCGCCGTTCAACTGTTTCATCCGCAGTGAAAACCTGGACCCCGGACAATATCTCCGGTCAGGCAGCACGGTTATTGAAATAAGCGGCACCGACAGCGCTGAAATTATCATCCCCCTGCCGAACACGGATTTTCGCTGGCTTACTATTCCCCGGGGTGAGCAAAATACCAACGGTTCAATAGCGACCATTATCCTTGACGATCAGCAGCAGACTTACCGGTTTCCAGGCCGACTGGTACGGGCGCTGGGCGAAGTGGACCCCCGCGGCCGCATGTCCCGGGTGGTAATAGCTGTTGACGATCCTTTCCACCTGCGAAAAAAAACCGACAGCTACCTGCCGGAACTTGAAATCGGCATGTTTGTCAATGTCATCATCCATGGTCGGCAGCTGGAGCAGGTTATTTCCCTCCCCCGTGATGCCCTGAGAGACCGGGAAACCGTCTGGGTGGTTGATGATAACAACAAATTACAGATCAAACCGGTAACGGTAATCTATCGGCAGCTGAAAACCGTCCTGATCAGCGCCGGTCTCAACGATGGCGACCGGGTGGTGCTGACCAACCTCAACGGGGTGGCAAACGGAATGAAACTCAGGCCGGTAGCCCGGGAAAATCAGTCGTGAACGGTGGCGCAGTAAAATGGATGGCCAACAACCATGTGGCCGCCAATCTGCTGATGCTGGTTCTCATCGTCGGCGGGTTGATTATGGGAATTTCGCTCAAACAGGAAATCTTCCCTGAAGTCATCCTCGACCGGGTGCTGGTTTCGGTTGCCTATCCCGGCGCCGGTCCCGAAGAGATTGAAGACGGCATCATTCTGAAAGTCGAGGAAAACCTTACCGGCATTGATGGCATCAAGGACATTCAATCCCAGGCGGCCGAGGGCATCGGCACGATCATGGCGGTCCTGGAAGACGGGGAAGACGCCAACCAGGTACTGCAGGACGTCAAGAATGCCGTCGACCGGATCATCACCTTCCCCCAGGACGCGGAGGAACCGATAGTCAGCATCCTGATCAATCGCCAGGAAGTCATCTCGGTGGTCGTCTATGGCGATCTTTCCCCCCGAGGATTGCGGGAACAGGCGGAAATGATTCGAGATGACCTGCTGGAAAAACCGGAGATCACCCAGGTGGACCTGGGCGGCGTCCGCCCCTACGAAATTTCCATTGAAATTCCCGAGATCAACCTGAGACGCTACAATCTCACCCTCGAACAGGTTGCCCGGCGTATCCGCCAGGCCTCCCAGGACCTGCCGGCGGGAGAAATCAAAAGCAGAGGCGGCATGATCCTGGTCCGCACCAAGGAAAAACGCTACTGGGGCCCCCAATATGCCGACATTGTGATCATCAACAACCCCGACGGCACCGAGGTTAGCTTGGGAGAACTGGGAGAAGTAAAGGATACCTTTGCCGAAACCGACGAAGAAGCCCGTTTCAATGATCATCCAGCGGCCATGATTAAAGTATTCCGGGTGGGCAAGCAAAAACCGACGGACATTTCGGCAATGGTGAAAAAATATGTTCACGAAAAGCAACTACAACTGCCGGAATCGGTGAAGCTGGCCACCTGGAATGATACCTCTGAACTACTCCAGAGCCGGATGAACCTGCTGCGCAAAAATGCCTTTTACGGCCTGGCGCTGGTGTTCATTGCTCTCAGCCTGTTTTTGGAAATTCGCCTGGCGCTCTGGGTGATGCTGGGCATTCCCATCTCATTCTGCGGCGCCCTGCTGCTGATGCCTTTCATGGATGTTTCCATCAACATGATCTCACTTTTTGCCTTCATCATGGCTTTGGGGATCGTGGTTGATGATGCCATTGTCGTGGGAGAAAATGTGTATGCCCACCGGCAAAAGGGGGAACCATTCAACCAGGCATCAGTCAGGGGAACGATGGAAGTCGCCGGACCGGTGGTTTTTTCCGTTCTCACCTCCATTGTCGCCTTTATCCCCCTGCTGACCATTGAAGGCATCATGGGAAAATTCATCAAAGTCATTCCCATGGTGGTTATCAGTGTTTTGCTGATTTCCCTGATTGAATCAATTTTCGTCCTGCCGGCCCACCTGTCATGGGGAAAAGCCCGTCCCCTGGCCAGCGGTTTTTTTGGCACCATTGAACGCCTGCGGCTAAAATTCGGCAAAGTCCTGGAACGCTTCATCCAGGGACCCTACCGCCGGTTTCTGCGCCGGTCTCTGCATAATCGCTACGCGACCCTGGCGGTTGCCATGTCCATTCTCCTGATGTCTCTTGGCCTGGTGGGAGGTGGCATCATCAAGTTCCGCTTCATGCCGGCGGTGGAAAGCGATATCATCATGGTTTCCCTGGAAATGCCCCAGGGAACTCCGGTGGAACAAACCGCCGGGATTGAAGAATATCTGGTCAAACAGGGTATGTCCACCGTCGCCGACTACGATAAAACCCTGCCGGACGGACAAAGCATTTTTCGCCATCTCTACGCGGTGGTCGGCGGCACCATCAGCAGTTCCAATCTCAGCGATATCGCCATGGTGCTCACTCCCAGTGAAAATCGTGAGATTACGGCGACGGA
>MUKC01000131.1 GCA_002049795.1 Desulfobacca sp. 4484_104
CGAGTGCCGCGGCAATTGATCGCCCAGCAGCCCGGCCCAGCCCTCGTGGCCGATGATCCAGCCCAAGGGAGTATCACTCATCTCATTAAGCCGTCCTTGAGAGTCAAGTCTCACCACGGCGCTCAGAAACAGGTTTGCTTTTGCCCGGGTCACGGCCACGTAAAACAATCGCCGGGCCTCGGCCAGGATTCGTCCCTGGCGCAACTGCCACAATCGAGTATATAAGGCATGGTGTTTATCCTGGTGCGCGGGTTTGGCCAGGGCCAGGGCTTGGATCCGACTATGGGGGATTTGCTCTAATAAAAAGGGTGGCGGCTCGCGTCGTAGCCGCTGTAACGGCTGCCAATCCAGAAAGGGCAGGAAGACCTGATTAAATTCCAGTCCCTTGGCCCCGTGAACGGTCATCATCTCTACTGGCGAGCGGCTGGTCTGGGGATCGGCCGGTTGAAAGGCATTCTCCAAGAGGAATAGAGTCCGTGCCAAGGTGGTTTCCGGAAGCCCCGATTCCGCCTGGGCCAGTAATTCCAGATAAGTACGGGCATTGGCGACCCCCGCGGCCCCGCCCAGGCGCGCCATGGCCGACCAGGCGGACCAACGGTGCAACAGTTCCGTGACGATGGCCGAGGCTATCCAGATTCAGCCGCAACCAGGGCGATCGCAAAACCCCGACCCAGGCCAGGTCATCCTGAGGTCGGACCAAGGCCCGGGTCAGGTTGACCAGATAGGGAACCAGGGGATCAGCCGAAAGCTTTAAACCCTCTTTGACTTTTACCGGCACCCCGGCCTGGCGCAGGGCCTCCAGATAAATGGACAGATGCGTCCGGGTGAAAAGCAGAATACCGATGCGTTCCCCGGCGGGCAAGTCTGGCAGCCGTTGTTTGAGCTGAGCGGCCAGCCAGCGAGCCTCAGCCTGACGGGGTTGCTCAGTCGTGCCATTGATGCCGAAGAGGGCCAGCTCCGGAGGCACCCCGGCCGCGGCCTCGGGTTTGGGGGTGGCGGCATGAAATTTTACCTCATCTACCGCCGGGTCGGGATGGGACATCACGGTGTGCTCGAACAGCTCATTGACCCAGGTAATCAGCGCCGGGCTCGAACGAAAATTAGTTGTTAGAAGCTGGGGCTCCAGGGGAAAGGTTGGCTGATCGGGACAGCGCAAACCCTGGGCCGCTTGCACAAAGAACTGCACCCGGGCTTCCCGCCAGCCATAGATCGATTGCTTGGGATCACCGACCACAAACAGGCTGCGGTCCTCACCCGGCTGCCAGCCCGAGATTATCCGGCACAGAAGATGATATTGATTCTGGCTGGTATCCTGAAACTCATCTACCAGTAAGTGTTTTAATCGCTGATCCCAGAGCAACATAAGGTCGTTGGGAGCGATGGCCTCAAACAGCCGCAAAGCCGCCTGTTCCAAGGCAATAAAATCCAGTACCTGGCGTTCCCGGCAGAGCTGCTCATAGCTATCTATGGCCTGGCTGAGGAGCAAAACCAGATCATGGAGGGCCGCGACCTCGCTGGGGCTGGCCGCCAGGCGCGACCATTCCCGGCAACGGTGCAGCCGGTCCAGGGCCGCGGGTGGCAAGGCCTGGATGAGTTCGGCCCACCCGGTTTTCTTGAAACCCGCGTAAAAGCCATTTTTGGGCCCCCAAACCTGGCGCACTTTACCCTCTTTGGTCAACAGGGTATGAGCCAGGGCCTGCCAGTCAGTCAGCCCGTCTAAGTCGGCACTGGGCAGTTGCGCGGGTAGACAGGAAGCAGCTTCAGCGCCGACGGATCGCAGGTGGTGCCAAAAATCCGACCATTGCCGGCCTAAGGGGGTGGCGGCTACCGCGGCCTGAAGATCTTGTAAATCTTGGCAGACCAGAACCTCCCAGCGGTTCTGCATCACTTCCTGATATTTACCGGGGTCTTGACTGAGGCGGGCCAGATTTAGGAAATCGCTGAGGAGATCGCGCCGGCTGATTAAATCGATCAATTCGCCCGCCAGGCGGGGCCAGTTATTGTCCAAACGCCATAAGCGGTTGATCAGGGCCTGGCGGACTAGGTGCTCGCCGGGCTGATCCATTAGATGGCGACGCAGCATCTCAACGGCCTGATGTTGCAGCCAGTGCTGGTCCTCGCCTTCAATCAGTTCCAACCCCGGCGCTAACCCGGCTTCATAAGGGGCCTGCCTGACTAGTTGATGACAGAAGCTATGAAAGGTCATGACCGGCAGGCTATCCGGGGTCAATAACACCTCAGGGGGATGGGCCTGAGCGGCTTGATAGGCCAGGCGGTGCAGGTCAAGTTCTTCATCTGCGGCTTGGCGACCCGGGGGCCGGTTTGAAGCCTGGCGCAATAGGTTAAACAGCCTGAGTTTAACCTCTCCCGCGGCCTGGCGATTAAAAGTCAAGACCAGAATCTCGCCGGGATGGTTGACCCGGGCCAATAAATTCAGAAAGCGGGCTACCAGTTGGGTGGTCTTGCCGGATCCGGCCGGGGCTTCCAAATGAAAGCTTTGTTCGATGTCCAGAACCTGGCGACGGATCAGGCTATCGGCTAAGGGCGGCGACGACTTCATAGGTCCGACTCACTGGTTGGATGGGGCTTCAGAAATTGCCAGCCGCAGATCAGATGGTAAGGACAATATTGACAAGCCCCCGCTTGCCGGTGATCCGGGGCGGGCTGCGGATCGGGAAGAAAATCGCCCCGTTGCAGGCGTTGTCCGAGCCGGGCGATGATGCCCTGCCATTCGGCTAATTCCGCCTGCCAATGGCCCGGCTCCCGGTTCCAGGTTTCATATTTAACCGCTCTGCTGGATTTTAGCTGGATATATCCGGCCCGCGCCGGACCCCGGGGCTTTGCCCCTTTTAACCGGCCCTGCTGCAAGGCCATTAAATAGCCGAGCAGTTGAAATTGCAGCCGGTCCTCAAACATCTGACGGGAGTTGGGGATTTGCCCACATTTATAATCCCATACCTGGTAACCCCGCTCAGAGTTTTGATCCAGGCGATCAACCCGGCCCCTTAAGGAAAAGGGCCAGTCAGCGCCGCGTACCTGAGAAAAGGTCAGTTCGACGCCGGCCCATTCCCAGCCTTCAAAATAGCGCTGCCGTTCCTGATCCAGCCATTGCCACAAGAATCCCGGGGTTTCCAAGTCTTCGGACAGCCAGCGCTGCAGTTCTACCTGCCAGTGGAGGTTTTCGCTGACTGGTTGGAAAACCTGATGGACTGCGGTTTTTAATATTTCTCGGGCCTGGTGGTCATCCCAATTCCCATATTGCTTAAGATCGGTCCCGAAATTTTGGACAAAATGGGCCAGGGCGGTGTGCAGCCGGGCCCCGCGGTGGCGGGCGTCAAGTCCGGCCTCGATTTCGGGCAAGGGACTGATTCCCAAGAGATGTTCCAGAAAAAACCAACAGGGACAGGCCCGGGCCCGGTCGAGATCGGTAACCGATAATTCCGCCGGTAGTGTCAGCCGTGTCACCGGGACATCGGGATCCAGATAAAGTTGCCCTTGGGGACTTAGGAGAGCCTGATAAATCGCCGGAACCCGCAGCCAGACGGCTTCTGGCTGATTCAAATGGTCCACCGTGGCGGTCAGCCAGTCACCGGCCCAGACCGGACTGGCAACCAATGGTTCCTGATCGCGCGCCTGCGGGCGTGTCAGGGTCAGCTGGGGCGCTACTCCCAGCAGGCTGGCAAAAACCTGCTGCGCAAAGGCATACTGACTGTCAATGGTGCCACCCAGCACCTGACGGCGTTCAGCTGCCTCCAGCATGGGTAAGTCGCGGCAAGGCCAGGGGAAGGTACCGGCATTCAGACCCAGACAGAAAACCCGATCAAAATCCAGCCCGCGGATTTCCAAAAGCCCCATGATCTGAAAACCGGCCTCCTCCTGGCCAGACCCGGCCAGAATCTGCTCCTGCGCCCCTTGCCGGAGCCAAGCCAAGAATTGATCAGCATCCAGAGCTACTGATCCTAAAGTGGTTTCTAATTCCTGGAGAAGATTTTGCAGGGCAGCCAGGGCCGAGGCTTCCTGGAGATCCAGCGCCACCGGAAACCCCAGGCAGTTCCAGGCCTGCTGCAAATGCGCGATCCAGTCCCGGCCTGATTGCCGGCTAACCATTAAGCTGTCGAAGATTTTACATAATCTGTTCAGTAGTTCAACTCCCTGGCCTTGGCCCAGATCCGGGTGATGATGCCAGACCTGGCGCAACCGGGGCCAGCCATGGTCTAGGCCCTGTTCTCGAAAGACCCGGTCCAACTCAACACCATAGTCCGAGTGAGCCGCCAGCTGACCATAATAGGGCGAAAGCAACAACGAAACCAAGTTTGCCCGCGCTTCACCCTCTACCATAAAAATCAGCGGCAGCATGGCGGCCTGAAACAGCTGGTGCTCCGTCAGGCGACAACCATGGGAAAAATTATAGGCACCCGAGGTCTGATCACCTGGTGGGCCCAAAAGCTCGACTAGAATCCGGTTAAACTTGGGGACGTAATCATCCATGGCCGGCGAAGTGACGGCGATGCGGTGTAGCGCCAAACCCTCCTGATGGGCCAATTCTAGCATCCGGGCCGCCACCCACTGCATCTCTTGCTCAACATCCGGTAGCATCATCGCGGCCTGAACCACACTTGGAGTGCCCTTGACCCCCAAAATTACCAATTCGCTCCGGTGGGCCAGGCTCTGGAACCAGGTCTGTTCGATGGGGGCGGGGGTCTCAAAGCCCAAGACCAGGATTCGGGATGGCAGCTCTAAATGGCCTAAGTGTAATTCTCGTAAAAGATACGCGGGCAATTGGCCGGGGGTGAGCAGGCGTTTTTCTGATAATTGGGCCTCAAAAATCTGACTGACGGTTCGCCGCCAGGCCACCAGCGGTGGTCCCCCGGTGGCTGGCCCGGTCGGGGAGATCAGGTGCCGAGAGAGCACGGTATGGGCCTCATCCAACCGCTGGGCCAGGGCCAGATCCAAAGGCAGTTCCCCTAACGGGGGACCGGCGTGCATGGCCTCTACCCATAAGCGGAGACGCTCCAAATTGCTGGCCACTGACCAAGGGGGCCACAAGGATTCAAAAAGGCGTGAAAACCATTGGTTCAGGGTCAGGATGGGCAATGGTTCCCAACCCGCTAAACCTTGGCGCAGGCGGCGCTGTCGGTCAGACGATCATGGGAAACCACGATCAGATCATTGGGGGTGGCTTTTTCCAGCACATACTGCTGCAGCGCGGCCGAGGTGGTAAAGGACCTGGATAATAACATGGTCGGCCTTGGAAAATTTGGGATTTATACAATCTTACCGAAATTCCGCAATGAAAGACCTTAGGGGATATTAATCTATCTCTCTGCTATTTTTAATAAATCACTAGAGCATTGTACGGAAACAATCTATCGTTAAAAATTTAAGAAATAATTGTTGACATATGGTGGATCGTATATATATATTATTATGTATAGATATTCAAATGTTTAAAAAACCTCTAAACAAAGGAGGAGGAATTCCATGGCAGAAGAGGTTGTCAAAGTTGAAAATCGGACTGTAGATCCGGCGGAGCAACAAATGTTGAAGCGAGCCCAGGCCGAGGGCATTGAAAC
>MUKC01000027.1 GCA_002049795.1 Desulfobacca sp. 4484_104
ACGGCTTAGCTTTGAGCAATTCGATACCTTAATCTCCGGATTGCTCGCCACTCCTAGCGGAGGCAGATTGCCGGTTTTTCTGGTGGTGGCCGCGTTTCGAACAGTTAAGACTTTCTTTGGCCTGCATGATTGGTCAATTGCTTGGCAGGAGATCAATGTAGCTGATACTGCCTCTGGAGCAAGCGGTGATATTACCATTAATAACCAGGGGCAAACGCTTATGGCGGTTGAGGTAACCGAACGCTCAGTGGATAAATCAAGGGTTGTGGCAACTTTCAATACTAAAATCGCCCCTGGAGGAATTGAGGATTATCTTTTCTGTTTGAAAACTCCTGTAACCTCCTCAGAAGCCAAAGAACAAGCCCGCCAATATTTTGCCCAGGGACATGAAGTGAACACCAGAGAGTTGATCGCTCTTTTGGAGGAACCCAATACTCCCCAAATCATCAAAGTTGTCTGGAATAAGCAATTAGGCCAGATCTTTGCACCTTAAGGATTTCTAACGTGATTATAAAAGTGAACCAATGGCGGCGCGATTAGAAATTACCTGGCGGCCGGAACTGATGGATGCCGAAGGCGAGGGGATCCGGCGGAAAGCGCACGAATATTTTGGCCTGGAATTCTCCCGGGTGCGAGTCATCCAGATTCTGACCATTGATGCCCACCTGTCCCAGGACGAACTGGAGGCCGTACGCACCCAGATCTTTAGCAACCCGGTAACCCAGATTTCCAGTTATCAACCATTGGCTGACCGGTTTGATTGGGCCGTCTGGGTGGGGCTGCGGCCGGGGGTGCGGGATAATCCGGGGGCTACGGCCATGGAGGCTATCGCGGCCTTACTAGGACACCCCCTGGAATCCGGGGCCGCGGTCTATACCTCGAAATTATATCTTTTTGAAGGAAAGAACATCTCCAGCAGTGAGGTCGCCCGAGTGGCCCAGGAGCTGCTCGCCAACGATATCATCCAGGAATTTCGCCTATATTCCCCAATCGAATGGGACCCCCAGACCGGCATTGGATTGATCATCCCCCAGGTGCGGCTCGACCATCAGCCCACGGTCAGAACCTTTAACATCAATAGTGACGCCGCGTTGCGGGAACTCAGCGAACGCCGCAACCTGGCCCTGCAGGAACAGGATATCCCGGTGATCCGTGCCTATTATTTACGGCCCGAAGTCCAGGCCCGCCGCGCCGCAGTCGGTCTCAGTCGGCCCACTGACGTTGAATTGGAGTACATTGCCCAGGCCCGCAGCGATCACTGCAACCACAACACCTTCCGGGGGTTGTTTCATTATCACGACCGGACAACGGGTGAGCAAACTACGGTTAATAACCTATTTAAGACTTGCATTGAAGAACCCACCTTGAAACTTGCTGCACAAAAGCCCTGGGTGGTATCGGTGCTGTGGGATAATGCCGGGGTGGCCCGCTTTGACGAGGACTACAGTTATGTGATTACCGGCGAAACCCACAATTCGCCCTCCAACATGGAGGCCTATGGCGGCGCGCTGACCGGCATCGTCGGGGTTTATCGGGACCCCCTGGGCACCGGCCAAGGCTCCAAGCTGATCGCCGGACTTTATGGCTATTGCGTCGGCCCGCGTGATTATCCGGGGCCGCTTAAGCCCCATCTCCACCCCCGGCGTCTGCTGGACGGAGTCATCGAAGGGGTCAAAGACGGAGGCAATAAGAGCGGCATTCCCACGCCCCTGGGGGTGCTTTATTTTGATCAAAGCTATCTGGGAAAATGTTTAGTGTTCGTGGCCGCGGTAGGGCTGATCCCCAATCAAATTAACGGCGAGAATGCCGCGCACAAGGCCACCTCGCCGGGTGATTTGATCATCATGTGCGGCGGCCGGGTCGGGAAGGATGGCATCCACGGGGTGACCGCTTCTTCCGAGGTTTATGGGGCCCACACTCCGGCGGGCCATGTGCAGATCGGTGACCCTTATACCCAGAAAAAGATGCACGACTTCCTGATGGAGGCCCGGGACCGGGGCTATATTGCCTTTATCACCGACTGCGGCGGCGGCGGTTTGTCTTCAGCCATCGGCGAATCGGCCCGGTGGGCCAACGGCTGCGAGGTCTGGTTGGACCGGGTGCCGTTGAAATATGAGGGCCTGGATCAATGGGAAATCTGGATCTCCGAATCGCAGGAGCGCATGGTGGTGGCGGTGCGGCCGGAATATGAAGCCCATTTCCTGGCCTTAGCCGCCAAACACGCGGTCGAAGCCACGGTGATCGGCTGCTATACCGATTCCGGGGCCGTGCATCTCAAATACCAGGATCAGACCTGCGCCTATATCGATCTGGACTTCTTAACGGGTGATTTCCCCCAGTGGCAGTTCTTGGCGGAGTGGACACCGCCTGAGGCCCGCGGCCTAACCGAACCGGTGCTGGGAGAAGTCCAGGACCACACCGCCCTGCTCCATACCCTGCTGGACCGCCCCAACCTCTGTTCCCGCCAGTGGATCGCCCGGCAATACGATCATGAAGTCCAGGGCGGCAGTGTCATCAAACCCCTGGTCGGCACGCGGGCCGATACGCCCAGCGATGCCGTGGTCCTGCGCCCGCGGCTGGACTCCGGGCAAGGGCTGGCCCTCAGCCAGGCGCTGCATCCGGCCTATGGGCAGATTGATGCCTACCCGATGACCGCGGTGACAATAGACGAGGCCGTTCGCCGGGTCCTGGCAGTCGGCGGCGGTCTGGAGCAGATTGCGGGAGTAGATAATTTCTGTTGGCCCAGTATCCAGTATGATCCAGTGAAGAATCCGGATGGCAAGTTTAAGGCCGCACAACTGGTACGCGCCAACTGGGCCCTCCGGGATACTTGTCTGGCCTATGGCATTCCCCTGCTCTCCGGCAAGGATAGCATGTATATCGACGGCCACCTGCCCGGGGCGTTTGGCGAAACCCACAAGGTGTCGGGCTTCTTAGAGCAGGCGATCAATCAGGAACTACTGGCCTCCGTGCATGGCGTGTACCGCGGCGGCCTGGCCGTCCACCTGGCGCTGAAGGCGATGGCCGCAGGATTGGGAATAGAAGTTGATCTTACTGCGGTCGCAGCAGAGGCCAGCCACCGGGTCGCCCTATACTCAGAGTCGGCCGGCCGCCTGCTGGTCAGCGTCGCCCCAGCAGACCGGGAGGCTTTTGAGAATCTGATGTCCGGCCAGCCCTTGACCTTGCTGGGCCTGGTCCGGGCCGATGACCAGTTTGTCGTCCGGCGCCAGGGCCAATTGCTTATCCAGACCTCGGTCTTGGACCTGAAAGCCAGTTGGCAGCGGCGCTTTGGGGGATTAAGCTGAAATTTGAAATTTACGGCCGGAGGGGTAACCCGCCCGGTCTTTCCCACAGAAAAAATTACCGCGGAGTTAAATTATCATGCATGCTGAGATGTTAGTTCTGCACTTTTCTAAAGAAGTAGTAGATCAACCGATCATCTATCGATTAGTCAAAGACTACGATTTGGAGTTCAATCTCCTTAAAGCCACCATCTACCCCCGGAAAGAGGGGGTGATCGTCATGGAATTGCGGGGCCACCCGGAGAATTTCCGTAGGGGGATGAAATATTTAAAAACTTCCGGAGTAGAGGTCCACCGCGTGGCCAGCGAAGTGCGCCGCAACGAGGAACGTTGTTATCAATGTGGGCTGTGCACCGCGGTCTGTCCCACCGGGGCTTTGTCCGTCCACCGGCCGAGCATGGAGGTAGTCTTTGATCCGGAAAAATGCAGCGCCTGCGAGTTGTGTTGCCCGGTCTGCCCGGCCCGCGCCATGGAGGTCAGGATTAATCGGGATGCGGTTTAAAGTTTATATCGTCCGGTTAACCAGGAATTGCATACTCAAAGCTATCGCCACTTTTTAGTGCAACCGCCGTTCTTGCTGTCAGAGCCGCGACGTCCCGGAGATAATTTTTGAGATATTAAATACCCGCAATCAGCCAACCAATTATTACCTTGGGGGCAGCTTCTGATGGTTGGCATCCCGGGCCCCTCCCTAAACGCCGAGGCCCGCTATTTAATCGAGGTGCTTCAGGTCGGAGGAGTAATTTTGTTCCGACGCAATCTGGAGAGTCCGCTGCAGGTGGCTATCTTAACCAGGGACTTACAAGAGCTGGCTGGGGCCGCGACCGGGAGGCATTTACTGATTGCCATTGATCAGGAAGGCGGCCCGGTGCAGCGCCTGCAGCCGCCTTTTATCCAGATGCCCGCGGCCCGGGAATGGGGCCGACAGGATGATCCCCCGGCAATAGAGCGCCTGACCACCCAGGTGGGCCGGGAGCTGCGGCTGGTCGGCATCAACATGAATATGGCCCCGGTGCTGGATGTGGCCCGCGGCCCGGAAAGCCCGCTGTGGATGCGGTCCTATGGCTCAGTGCCGGAAAAAGTAGCGCGTCTGGGCCTGGCCGCCATCCGCGGCTTTCGGGCCGGGGGCGTTATTCCCGTGGCCAAGCATTTTCCGGGGCTGGGCTACACCACCCTGGATTCGCACCAGGATACCCCCACGGTCCGGGGCGATGGAACAGAGCGGGAGCGGGATCTGTTCGCCTTTCGCCAGGCAGTGGCGGCCGGAGTTCCGGCCATCATGAGCGCTCATCTGTTGGTGCCGGAGTGGGATGACCGACCGGCTACCTTATCCAAAAAAATTCTGACTGAACAGTTGCGCGGCAATTTAGGCTTCCAGGGATTAATCATCACCGACGACCTGGAAATGGGGGGAATTTGCCGACACTGGTCGGTGGCCGAGGCCGCTCTCCAAGCCCTGGCCGCGGGGGCCGATGTGCTGTTGATCTGTGAAAAACCAGAGGCCATCACCGCGGCCCATAGCGCCCTAGCCCAGAGCACCGGCCTGGAATCTCGCCTCCGGGAATCCCTGGAACGGATACAACGCCTCAAGCAGCGGCTTCCTTATACGCCTTTAGACCTGGCCGCGGTCCGGGCTTACTTTGGTGCCGCGGAGAAAAAAGCTTGACCCGGTCCGCAACTGAACTGATCCATCGTTTTGCCGTCAGCGAAAGAGGAGAATTGCTGATCACCCTCAGCCACCAGGATGAGACTTCGTGGGTGGAATTGCAATTAGTGAACCGTGAGGCCTCTCCGGAGGCCGCCACGCCAACGGTGCGGGTACCCCTGGCGCAATTACCCGAACTCAAACGGGCCTTGAGCCGCATCGAGACCAAATTATCGGCCGCCGGCCTGTTGGAAGATTATGAGGGCCAGGAAGACTATCAATTGGCCCAAGCCCCGCGGTTTGCCAACGACAGCGAAGTCGAGTTTGCCCGGTTGCTGAATTTTTACCGGATTAAATGGCTCTATGAACCCCATACCTTCCCCATTGTTTGGGATGCGGAGGGCAACGTCGTAGAAAGTTTTACCCCGGATTTCTATTTGGAGGACTATCACTTGTATATTGAATTGACTACCATGAAGCAGAGTCTGGTCACCAAAAAGAATCGCAAGGTGCGATTGTTTCGGGAGCTTTACCCCCAGCAGCCCATCCGTCTGTTTTATGGCAAGGATTATCAGCATTTACTACAAAAATATGGCCTGACGCCAGCCACTCGGACCTGATCCATGACGCCGCCTGGAACCTTGTTACCAGTATTGCTGAGCAGCGACGTCATTCAAGCCCGGGTGGCGGAGTTGGCCACGGCGATTTCAAGCGACTACCGCGAGCAAGACCTGACCTTAGTGGGGATTCTCAAGGGTTCGGTGATTTTCCTGGCCGATCTGCTGCGCCAGTTAACTATCCCGGTGACCGTGGATTTCTTGGCGATCACCAGTTATCAGGGCAGTGGCTCTCAGAAAGGCGCAGTGCGGTTGGTTAAGGATCTGGACGAAGAGATTACCGACCGCAGTCTTTTGATTGTCGAGGATATCGTGGATACCGGCCTGACCCTGGGTTATCTGGTCCGGACCCTGGCGGCTCGGGGTCCGGCCAGCGTCCGGATCTGTACCCTGTTGGACCGTCCCCAACGCCGGATCGTGCCCTTACCCCTGGCTTATCGGGGTTTTGAGATCACCGACGACTTCGTGGTCGGCTACGGCCTGGATTATCGACAATATTACCGCCAGTTGCCCGCCATCTATCTGTTCAGCCCTGATTGACCGCGACTTCCGGCCCCTTAGGGCAATAAAAAAGGTCGGGAGGGGGAACCCGACCTTTAGGAGAAAGGAGAAAATGGTATATGAGCTTTGATTAAGGGGGAATCTCGCTCTTAGTATTACCATATCCTTACTGCAGACATTATGCCAAATTCCGGTTAGTAGTTAGAGTGCTTCGCTGGCCGGCAAGCGATTCAATATGGACGAAATGAACAATAGTTTCCGGTTTGGATATGGCATAAAGATGGTTAACTTATTAACCTGACGGTAATAATACCGCGTTTTGATTTTTACAGGAGAGCAACCTGATGACAAAATCCCGGCCTCGCCTGGGAGAGACTCAAAAACGCATTTTCTGGTTTGTGCTGCTGACCGCGCTGCTCTTTTTGGGAGCCGGAATCTATCAAGGTAATGTTACTTATTATGGTTTGGGACTTCTGGGGATTGGCATAGTCCTGGGCGGCCTGATCCGTTGGTTTCTGGAAAGATTTCGAGCCTGAGTCCTTAAGGGCGCAATAAATTGCGCCCTACGGTTAAAGGCAATTTTTTGAAGGCAACCTGGTTTTAAACTGAGCAGAGGCGGCATTCCTCGGAGAATTCGCTGGCCAGAGTCAGCGGTTCGGGGGGCAGATTGAGCACCTGCCCGGCTCGTGCCCCATAGCGATAGACGGTTACCCCCTTCAACCCCAGGCGGTAGGCCAGTTGGAAAACCTGGGCGACTTGGGCTATGGTGGCGTCAGGCGGCAGGTTAACGGTTTTGGAAACCGCGTTATCCACATGGCGCTGAAACGCGGCCTGCATCTGCAGTTGGATCTCCGCGGTAACCTCATAAGTGGTAGGAAACAAGCGGCGCAAAGACTCGGGCAAGGCAGTAAAGGGTCGGACCCGCCCCACCGGACTGATCTGCGGCAGCCAATGATTCGGGTCCAGGCCGGCTTCTCGCAATTTTTGGATAAATAATGGGTGGACCTGAAAAAATTCTTGTCCTTCCAGGGCCCGACGCATATAGGCGATGGCAAACAAGGGCTCGATGCCGCTGCTGGTTCCGGCGATCAGGCTAATGGTGCCGGTCGGCGCGATGGTGGTCAGGGTGGCATGACGGCGTGGTGGTTGGCCCTCCTGATGCCAGCGGCTGCGGCTAAAATTAGGAAAAGGTCCGCGCACTTGGGCTAACTGCTCGGACTGAGCCACCGCCGTGGCCTGGATCCGGGCCATCAGCCGTTCGGCCAGGTCCAGGGCTTCCGGGGCATCATAAGGAATCCCCAGGCTGATAAACAGATCTGCCAGGCCCATCACCCCCAGGCCGATTTTGCGGTTGGCCCGGGTCAAGGCATCGATCTGGGGCAGCGGATAGTGACTCTGGTCAATAACATCATCCAAAAAGGTAACCCCCAAGCATACCAGCCGGTCCAATTCCTGCCAATCTACCTGATCCCGGCGCGCCAGCCGGGCCAGATTGATAGACCCCAGATTACAGGCTTCGTAGGGCAACAAGGGTTGTTCGCCACAGGGGTTAGTGACTTCCAGCCGGCCTAAATCGGGAAGGGGGTTGGCCCGATTAATGGCATCCAGAAAAACCAGTCCCGGGTCCCCGGTCTCCAAAGCCTGCTGACAGATTAAGTCGAATACCTGGCGGGCCGGCACCGTTTTGGTGACCGAACCGGTGCGGGGATTGATCAGGGAGTAGGTTTGGTCCCGTGCCACATGTTCCATAAAGGCATCGCTGACCGCCACGGACAGGTTGAAGTGGCTAAAGGCCCCCGGCGTCGCCTTGGCCTGGATGAATTCAAAGATATCGGGATGATCATAGCGCAGGATGCCCATGTTGGCCCCGCGGCGGCGTCCTCCCTGTTTGATCACCTCGGTCGTGGTATTAAAAATCTGCATAAATGACACGGGGCCGGAGGCTACCCCGCCGGTAGTCCGCACCGGATCCCGGCGAGGACGCAGATGCGAAAAATCAAACCCGGTGCCGCCGCCGCTCTGATGGATCAGGGCCATGTCGCGCACCGCCCCCAGGATGCTCTCCATATTATCTTCGACCGGCAGCACAAAGCAGGCGGCCAATTGCTGGCGCGAGGTTCCGGCATTCATCAGGGTGGGGCTGTTGGGGAGAAATTTCCGCGCCAGCATGGCCTGGTAAAAGGCCTCCTCCATCTGAGCCGCGGCCTGCGGGCTGCCATAGCGATGTTCCGCCGCGGCCACGGTCCGGGCCACCCGGCGGAAGAGACCTTCCGGGGTTTCAAGGATACGTCCATCTTCGGCCCGGCGTAGATAGCGCTGTTCCAGCACCCGACGGGCCAGAGGACTGAAGTCGACCTGATCTGCTTGTCCCATAACCCTACCCTCACCAAATTATTCACTTGGAAGTTTTCTTAGTGGAAATAATGCCGGAATCGGTTAAATTTAAAAAAAACCGTAGGCCGGGGGTAGCAGATCTGAAAACAGGTGGTTCACTTGGGGACCGGGAGCTGGTCCTCAGGCCGTTTCTGGGACTGGGCTAATTTGAGGTTGTCGGACAGTTTGCCGACCTGTCGGGCCCGGCGCCATTTGCGCCCCTGGACCAGCAGGTTGCCATCCTTATGCAGAACCGTGCGATCATCCAGGATAATCAGCCCGAACTTGTCCGAAATTTCCGAATAATACTCGTATTCCATATGCTTTTTATTAAGCTTGTATTTAAAGAACATGAAAAAGGCCATATAAAGGGTGACTAAAACCCCTAGGCCGGCCAGCACATAGCTCAAGAACACAAAAGTTTTTTCGCCTAAGGAGGCGATCCAGCCCATGATATGATTCATATTGTAGAGGGCCAATATGGTCACCAGCAGCAGAAACAGCAGACCCAGGTAGGGTAAACGTCGCATCTGCCCGACGATGGTGGACAGGCGATCGTCGGCCGCTACTTCCGCCGCTACCTCAGAGGTAAGTTCCGTTTCCGCCCCCATGAAATAATTAAATCCGGTAATAATCACTCCCATCAGAAAGGTGATGATTACCGGGAAGGCAAAGGCGATGAACAGATACTCCCGCCAAGGGAATGGAGTATAAACCCGGTGATACTTGTCGTCGGTAGCCCAGAGGGCGACCACGATAAAGATCACCATCTCTAAAATTCCCAACAATTTCAGGTAATCAAAAAATAACTTCTTGCGGTCGCTTTGGGTAAAATAATCTGCGATCTTGGCCATCACAGACTCCAGGAATCTAAATATTTTGGAATAATCTAACAGGAAAAGATGCGGGGGTCAACCTTTTTATCCCCCGTAGCCTCTCCTTTCGGACCCCTGCCAGGGAAAAGAAGCTCAGAGAAGTGAAGGAGCTAGGCACCTCTGGTATGGTAAGGCAAATATCCGCGAGATATTGAATTACCCTCGGGTTGGTGAGCAACATGCCCGCCAACCTTGCTATCCTGCCTTAAACTTAACCTGAGAGCCAGGCCGGCTCATGGCCCGCCTGGCCGCTAATTATTAACTTTCACTGGTTTGTTGGGCCCTGAGTTTGGCTTGCATCCGGCGTACCAGTTCCTGGTAGGATGATTCACGGATGATACGGGAAAACTGATTCCGGTAATTGCTGACCATACTGACCCCTTCGATCACTACATCATAGACCCACCACTTGCCGCCTTTGTTGATCAAACGGTAATTCATGGGAATCCGGTCATTAGTCCGGAGTACGACGGTTCGGATTTCGGCATAATCGCCATCGAGACGCTCCGATTTATAGACTACTTTTTCATTGGAATAGGCAGCAAGTTTGCCGGAATAGGACCGTTCCAGTAGTTCACTGAATAGTCGGACAAACTGATCCCGTTGACTGGCGCTGAGCGGTTGCCAATATCGGGAGAGACTCCGCTTGGCCATTTCGGCGTAATCAAAGCGTTGATCAATGACTTGTTTCATCATCTGCATGCGTCGCTGTTCCTGGCCGGGTTGTTTCAGGCTCGGGTTCGCCAGTATGCTGATGACTTCATCCACCGTGGACTTTAATTGATCCAGGGCCGCGCTGCCCCAGGCCACCGGAGTAACCACGGCCAGAGCCAGATAAAAGCAGACGCTAACCGCCAGCAGTCGCATAAAATCCCGCATCAGACCTCACTCCTTCTAAACGTAATTTGCCACTTTTAGCTAATCGTCAGTGGCATAAGTTAACTTATCCCGCTCAATAGGGTATCCATCCCAGGCTGTAATAAATTACTTCCGCCCAACCGCATAAACTTCCCGAAGACTAGAGCCTCGTTCTTCTATCGGCTAATTCAGACTTTGCCATGAATAAATTTACTGATCAACTCTTCCCATTCCACGGCGGACTCCGTGTCCCGGATTTTGCCGCCGGGGGGAATCAACTGTTCAGAACCGCCGGGCATCAGCTTGACGAATTTATCACCGATAATTCCCTTGGTCCGAATCGAGGCGATGGCGTCATCGTGAACTTGTACCCCTTTGTGGAGATTCAGGGTCAGTTGGGCCAAGTTATCATCGGTTACCTGGATAGCTTCTACCCGACCAACTTCGACCCCGGCAATTTCGACCGGCGCCCCCACTTTCAGACCAGAGATATTGTCAAACTCGGCCTTTAACTGATAGCCGCTGCCAAACAATTCCCATTCCCCCAGATGTACCGCCAGGTAGGCCAGGCAGACTAAACCGATCAGGACAAACAGGCCGACAATCAACTCAAGGCTGGCTTTCTTCATAGCGCTAAATTCATTCCTCCAAAAAATCCGGTTCCCCCTGGATAAAATGTTGGACCACCGGGTTGGTTTCCCGCTGGATGTCCTCCGGGGAGCCGTAGGCGATAATGCGACCTTTATGAAGCATGGCCACGTGATCGGCGATACCGAAGATTTCCGGAATATCGTGGCTGACGATCAGCGCCGTGTAGCCGCTTTCTTGATGGGTTTTGCTGATCAGGTGAAAGACGGTATTAGTCATCGGCGGATCCAGACCCGTTACCGGTTCATCAAAGAGAATGATCTCCGGCTCTTGAATCAAGGCCCGGGCCAGAGCGACCCGCTTTTTCATACCGCCGCTCAACTCATCCGGATACTTGTTCTCCACTTCTTTACTCAAGGCCACCTGGGCCAGCCGTTCCTTGGTCCGGCTGATGATCTCGGCTTCCGGCAGTTTGGTCTTTTCCCGTAGGGGGAAAGCCACGTTTTCAAACACCGGCAAGGAATCAAACAAGGCCCCACCCTGGAAGAGATAGGCAAAGCGTTGCTTTAAGGCCTTGAGAGCCGCGCCCCGGGCCCTGGTGATATCCTGCCCATCGATTATTATCTGGCCGCGATCCGGTTTGAGCAGGCCAATGATATGCTTCAGCAAGACACTTTTGCCAACTCCGCTTTTGCCGATAATAACGGTGATCTCGCCCTGGAGAATTTCCAGATTGATGCCGTCCAGGACCGCGTGGCCGTTAAAAGTTCGGGATAGATCAACGATTTTAATCATCGGCTTACATGAAAAATGAGGTCAGGATATAATCCCAGCCCAGTACCAACACCGCAGAGAGGACTACGGTCTGAGTAGTGGCCCGACTGACCCCTTCGGCGCCACGCGCCGTATAATAACCTTTGTAACAAGCAACCAACATAATGGTCAGACCAAAGACCAGGGACTTGACGATACCGCCGTTGACGTCCAAAGATTCCACGCTTTGGACCATGCCGGAGAAGTAGCTCCCTGAGCTTACTCCCAGTAAGACCACGCCCACCAGATACCCTCCCCAGATGCCGATCACATCAAAGATCGCGGTCAACAACGGCACCGCCAGCAGCCCGGCGATTATCTTGGGCATCACCACATATTGCATGGGATTGATGGCCATGGTATCCAGGGCATCGATCTGCTCGGTGATCCGCATAATCCCGATCTCGGCCGTGATCGCCGAACCGGCCCGACCGGAAACCATCAGGGCGGTCAACACCGGCCCCAGTTCCCGTACCAGGCTTAAGGCCACCGCGGAGCCCAGAGCGCCCTCCGAACCATATTTCCTTAAGGTATAAAAACCCTGTAATCCCAGGACCATGCCCGTAAAGGCACCGGTAAGCAGAATAATCGAGCTCGATTTGACGCCAATAAACTGCAGTTGCTTGATGATACTGCGAGGACGGTAGGGAGGTATAAAAAACAGCCCCAGCGCTTCCAGGAGGAATAATTGCATTCGGCCAGCTTCCTGGACGAGACCCAGGGTCCGACGACCAAGCTGGCGGATCAGATCGACCATTTGCAAAGCCCTATTGGTTTAAATGAATTTTATCTTAGACTTACAATTTTAATACAAAACCCTCAATAAGCAAAATATAAAATAACTCGCCCCGATCAAATTGCCAGGTCAAGGGCCACCACTCTCACCTCTAAAGCCGGGGTTTGGATGGCCGCCCATGAAAAAACCTTGACGGAAGGGGAAAGGTTTTTTAACATTTACCATATACTAAAAATCTTGGCAAATTCCAAGATTTCATTCCACGCCGCCGAAATAGGTTCTTCAGGAAAGGAGCCCTTACATGCCAGTTAGAATTGCTGTCAATGGTTTTGGCCGTATCGGCCGCTATCTCACCCGCATCAGCCTGGCCGAGCGCCAAGATGTTGATTTAGTGGCGATCAACAGTCGGGGCGATACGGAGACTCTGGCCCACCTGCTACGTTACGATTCCATCCACGGGCCCTTCCACGGCACAGTAGAGGCCAAAGCCGATAGCATGATAATCAACGGCAAAGAAGTTCATATTACCCGGATTGATGATCCGCATCAATTACCCTGGAAGGAGCTAGGAGTCCAGATTGTCTTGGAATCAACCGGCGCCTTCCGGGACCGCATCTCTAATGAGGGCCACCTGGCCTCCGGTGCGCATAAAGTAATTATCGGCGCCCCCGGTAAAAAAATTGACGCCACTTTTGTCTATGGGGTTAACCATGAGACCTATGATCCGACCCAACACCAGATCGTCTCCAATGCCTCTTGCACTACCAACTGTCTGGCGCCGGTGGCCAAAGTGCTTAATGATAATTTTGGCCTGGAATACGGCCTGATGACTACCATCCATTCCTATACCATGGATCAACGGTTATTAGACGGCTCCCATAAGGACCTGCGGCGGGCCCGGGCGGCGGCGTTATCCATGGTGCCCACTTCCACCGGTGCGGCCCGGATGGTCACCGAGGTCATTCCCGAACTGCAGGGGCGTTTGGATGGCTTGGCAGTCCGGGTGCCGACTGCCAATGTTTCAGTGGTAGATCTGGTAGCACAAGTCAAAAAATCCACTTCTAAGGAGGAGGTCAACCAGGCTCTGGCCCAGGCCGCGGCCAGCGGTTTAAAAGACATCTTACACGTCTCTGCGCTTCCCTTGGTCTCCATTGATTATAATGGTTCGCCTTACTCAGCGATCGTAGACGCGGAATTAACTAACGTCATGGGCGGCAATCTGGTTAAGGTCATGACTTGGTACGATAATGAATCAGGCTTTTCACACCGCATGATTGATATGGCGGTTTATTTGGGACAACACCCGGGCAATTAGCCCTTTGATTGCTAACCTTTAAATCAAAAGGAGCATCCGGTGAAGTCGATTGATGAAGTCGATATCAGAGACAAGACCTTGTTTATCCGCGTTGATTTTAATGTTCCCTTGGATCGTAATCGGAATATTACGGATGACGCCCGCATCCGGGCGGTATTGCCGACCATAAATTACTGCCTGGATGAAAATGCCAAAATAGTTCTGGGGTCGCACCTGGGACGCCCTAAAAACGGACCAGATGAAAATCTTTCCTTAGCCCCGGTAGCCCGGCGGCTCTCCCGGCTCATTCATAAACGGGTTAAATTTGCCCCGGAATGTGTCGGTCCCGAAACCCAGAAAATTATCAAGGCCATGAAACCGGGAGATGTGGTGCTCCTGGAAAATCTGCGCTTTCACCCCGGGGAGGTAAAAAACGACCCGGAGTTCGCCCAACAATTAATGCAAGGCATTGACATTTACGTCAATGATGCCTTTGCCGTCGCCCACCGGGCCCATGCCTCGGTGGCTGCCGTCACCCATTATGCGCCGATCTGTGTGGCGGGATTCTTGATGCGCGATGAAGTCCGTTATTTCCATAGATCCATGGAAGATCCCGCCCGGCCGTTGGTGGCCTTGATTGGCGGCGCGAAAATCTCTAGCAAACTGACGGCTCTGGTAAATCTACTAAATCACGTGGATAAACTGATCGTCGGGGGGGCCATGGCGAATACTTTTCTCAAGGCCCAAGGTTATCAGGTCGGCAAGTCCCTGGTCGACGACAATCTGATTGACGCAGCCAAAAAACTGATGGCCACCGCCCTGGAAAAAGGGGTAAAATTCTACTTACCGGTTGATTGTGTGGTCGCCGATGCCTTTGATTCCCGGGCCGAGACCAAGATCACCCCGGTGCAAGAAGTGCCCGAAAATTGGGTTATCGCCGATATCGGCCCGGCCACTGTGACTCTGTTTAATGAAGCTTTGCAAAACGCCAAAACCGTAGTCTGGAATGGACCGATGGGAGCCTTCGAAATCGATGCCTTTAGCCGCGGCACCCAGGCCATGGTTCATAACGTCGCCAATTCCTTTGCCCTGACCATTGTCGGCGGCGGCGATACCGATGTGGCGATTCACAAAACCGGGGAATTGCAAAAATTCTCTTATATCTCCACCGGCGGCGGGGCCTTCCTGGAACTGTTGGAAGGCAAACAACTCCCCGGCATCGTCGCTTTACAGGAATGGCACAAACAGCATCCGGATGCATGATGATGAATACGCCCGAAAGCCGAGTGCCGCTCATTGCCGGTAATTGGAAGATGCACAAGACCATCGCCGAAGCCACGGCCCTGGCCCAGGCGGTCCGGGACGGAATCAGTAATCCGCCGCCCGCGGAAGTGGTGTTGGCCCCACCTTTTACCGCCTTGGCCGCGGTAGCCCAGGTATTGTCCGGTTCCCCGATTCAACTGGCCGCCCAGAATACCTTCTGGGAGAGGCATGGGGCCTACACCGGGGAGATTTCGCCGCAGATGCTTGTCGATGCCGGTTGCCAGTATGTGATTATCGGCCACTCGGAGCGACGGCAGTACTTCGGCGAGACCAATGACACGGTCAACCGCAAAATCACAGCCGCCTTAAGCGCCGGTCTGAAACCCATCGTCTGCATCGGAGAAACCCTTAAGGAACGGGAGGCCAGGGAAACCCTGGGCCGGATTTCGAACCAGATTCAGGAAGGACTGGCCGGTTTAACCGCCGGCCAGGTGGAACGCCTGGTCATGGCTTACGAGCCGGTGTGGGCGATTGGCACCGGCCGCACCGCCACCCCCCAACAGGCTCAGGAGGTTCATGCCTTTATCCGCCAACTGCTCCAGGACCATTTCGGGGCGCAGGTGGCCGGAAGTCTACGGTTGCTCTACGGGGGCAGTGTCACCCCGGACAATATCCGCGAATTGATCGGAGAACCAGATATCGACGGGGCCTTGGTGGGCGGCGCATCACTAAAAGCCGATTCTTTTCTTTGCCTCGCGGCCCTGGGCCAGCGATAACAAATCCTCTTGATTTTGGTTAATAATTTGGATTAAAATTAAAATTATGACTACGCTAATTATCGTCATCCATGTAATCGTCTGTGTCGCCCTGATCTTTTTTGTCCTGCTACAAAAAGGCAAGGGGGCGGAGATCGGGGCGGTATTCGGCGGCACCAGCCAGACCGTCTTTGGCAGTTCCGGGGCCGCACCGTTTCTGGCTAAAGTGACAGCCGCGGCGGCCATTATTTTTATGCTCACCTCTTTGGGTCTGACCTTCTTAAGCCATAAGGGCGGACCGTCGGTCATGACCGGAGTGGAGGGCCAGTCAGGCCCGGCATCACCTCCGGCGCAGGGCCAGTCCGAGCCTCAGCAGAAATAACCAACCGCGCCGAAGTGGTGGAACCTGGTAGACACGCCATCTTGAGGGGGTGGTGGGGAGACCCGTGCGGGTTCAAATCCCGCCTTCGGCACCAATGATAAAGAAACAGGCGTAATCCAAAGGAGTTACGCCTTTTTTTCTCCTCGTCCTCAAGTACAACTTGGGCACGAGGAAACAATTCCTGCCAGGCTCCACCTCTTACCCCCGGGCGAATACATCGCCGCTCAGATCCAGACGCTCCCCGGCCTGGAGCAGATGATAGCCCAGGGCCGCGACCATGGCAGCGTTGTCGGTGCAGCGTTGCGGCGACGGGATAGATAGCTCGATGCCGGCGGCCTCGGTCTGGGCCTGCAGCTCCTGACGCAAACGGCGATTGGCGGCGACCCCGCCCGCCACCACCAGCCTGGAGCTATGGGTCTGCTCTACCGCCAGCAGGGCGCGGCTGACCAGGGAGTCGACCACGGCTTCCTGAAAGCTGGCGGCCAGGTCAGCAGGCCCCGGTCGGTGATCGGGATGCCGGATCTCTGGGTTTTTCTTGAGGAGATAGGCCACTGCGGTTTTAAGGCCGCTGAAGCTGAAGGTCAATGGCTCCTGTTCGATCCGCGGTCGGGGTAGCTGAAAGGCCGTGGGGTCCCCTGGCGCGGCCAGGGCCTCGATGGCCACGCCGCCCGGATAACCCAGGTCCATGAGCTTGGCCACTTTATCAAAGGCCTCGCCGGCGGCGTCATCGCGACTGCGCCCCAACAACTGCATATCCTGAAAACTTCGAACAAAATAGAGATTGCTATGGCCGCCGGAAACTACCAGGGCGACATATGGGAAGACGGGAGGTGATGCTTCAAGATAGGCTGCCAGGATATGGGCCTTGAGATGGTGGACGCCGACGATAGGCAGGTTACGCGCATAGGCCAGGGCCTTGGCAACCGCAAAGCCGATCACCAGCGCCCCGACCAGCCCCGGACCCTGGGTCACGGCAAGGGCGTCGAGGTCATCTAAGATCAGACCGGCCTGGTGTAGAGCGGCGCGGATCACCGGCAGGATATTCTCCTGGTGCCGCCGGGCTGCCAGCTCCGGGACTACCCCGCCATAGGCGGCGTGCAGATCGAATTGGGTGGCGACAATGTCAGACAGCACGACCTGGCCATCCGCCACCACCGCCGCGGCGGTCTCATCACAGGAGGTCTCAATCCCCAAAACCCGCATGGCTCAGGCTAATTGCCCTATTGAATATGGGCCCAACAGTTTCAAGATCCTATCCGCCCAGGGCATTGAGCATCAGGGTGATGGGCTTGGCCTCGGCCCCAGCCCCGGAAAACTGGATCGGCCCTGGAAACCGGTAATCATCTTCCAGAGCCCACTTTTGCCGTTCCTGGGCCAGAATCTGAAAGGCCGGAGATTCCAGATCAACCTTTTGCTTCTGGATGACCAGTTCCAGGCGACCCTTGCGCTCCTCCAGATGCATCAGCGGGGCCAGCGGGATGCCGATCGGCTGCCATTCTGTAATGGGCTTATGCAGGTCCTTGAGGGCCGCCATATAGCCGGTAGCCCCGTTGGCCAACAGGCTGAAGGCGGTATGGCCCAAATTATAGGCATAATCACAATCGAACTTGGTCGGGAAGGTGCCCCGGCCATCGTAGCCGTAATAGTGGTTTTGAGTCCGAAAGTTACCTTTATAAATCCCTCGGGCCCGCTGCTTGCGCAGATAGGTGGCTACCATATCCAGCAAGATTCTTTCGGTATTGACCAGGGCATATTGAAAGTTGCCGTGCGCATCCCGCGGCAACAGCAGGCCGGTTTGCAGGCGGGGCGGCAATCCTAAGAAGATGCGGCTGTCATAATCTCTCCAGATATCGCTGTTATCAATCAGTTGCACCTGATCTTCAAACGGCAGCTTATGGAAAGACTCTTCCTCGGCGGCTTCGCGGTTATAGGCGGCAATGATATAACTGATTTTAATGATGAGACAATTTATTTCATGAATAAACTCTAAAATACCCTCCGGAATCAGGATGGTGCCGTAATTCTTGCCGATTTTGGCGCGCTCGACGATGATATCGGCGATCAACCGCACCACTTCATGGATGGTCAGTTCTTTTTCTTCGATTTCCTCGCCGATCAGGATGACATTGGGATGAGTCTGAAAGGCCACTTCCAGGGCAATATGGCTGGCGCTGCGGCCCATCAAGCGGTTGAAATGCCAGTATTTCAGGTCTGATTTGCAGTCCGAGTTGAGGTTGCCGACTTCGGTGGCAAAGGCCATGCAGGCCGAGTGATAGCCGAAGGGAATCTGACAGAGGCCCGGCACCTGCAGGTCGCCGTCGATGGTCTTGGGAATGCCGATGACCCGGGTCCCCAAATCGTGCAGGTTTTCCGCCAGGAACGCGGCGTTGGTATTGGAATCATCGCCGCCGACGATGATCAGCCCGGACAATTGTAGCTCAGCGCAGGTCTGGCGGCATTGCTCCATCTTCTCCGGGGTGTCGATCTTGTCGCGACCGGTGCCCAGCATGTGAAAGCCGCCGGAGTTCTTGTAATGGGCCACCATCTCGCCGGCAATTTCCGCATGCTTATTGGTGATGATGCCCTTGGGCCCGGCCAGAAAGCCGATCAGGCGATTATCGGGGTGGGCCTGTTTAGCGGCCTCAAACACTCCGGCAATGACATTGTGGCCGCCCGGAGCCGGGCCGCCAGAGAGCACAATGCCGAGACGGCAGGGTTGCTGAAGACGGGACTGCGGTTGGCCCGGGACAATCTCTAGTAATTTATTCTGACTGACCAACGGCAATTGTTCCTGGGCGGACCGCAACACCTCCAGCTCAAACCCGGTGAGGGGACGGGTCCCGCCCGGCCCCGACTGCAGGCGCTCACATAGACAGGGTTGATATGATCTTCTCTCGACTTTGATCGGGCTTTCCGAACTTAATAATTGGGCAATTGCGGCTTGCGAATAATAAGTCTGCGGCTTGGGTTCAGCGGTCATGGTTTGCAAAACTTGGGAAGCAGATATTTAATTGTCATCAATGATTAAATAATTTCGAATAACCTCCAAATTTTTCGGTCCAATACCGTTAATCTTAATCAACTCCTCAACCTGCGTAAAGGGGCCGTGGGTGTCACGGTATTGGATAATTCGCTCCGCCAGCACCGGGCCGATGCCCGGGATAGAGCTGATGCAGCTCTGGGGGATCAGTGAAGCTATAGACACCGGGACGACTCACCGCGCCGCTGATCTCCACCCAATAAAGTTTTCCGGGTGGGGAGGGAGCCCGGGCCACCCGGCCCAGGTCGTAGCGCGCCAGCACCAGTCCCAATAAGACGGTGCCGAGCACCAGAATTACTCCCTGTTGGGAGTAAGTGAGGCGAGTTTGTGGGCTAATCGGATTGCTGTTCATCCTTAAAAAGCTTGTAATTGATGCTGTCCACCAGGGCCTGCCAGGAGGCCTCGATAATGTCGAAGGAAACCCCGACCGTGCCCCAGCGGGAATCATTATCGGCGGACTCAATCAGCACCCGGACCGTGCCCCCGGTCCCTTCCGAGTCAGGCAAGACCCGCACTTTATAGTCCTCTAAGCGCATCTCGGCCAGGCGGGGGTAAAACCGGGTCAGGGCTTTGAGCAGCGCCTTATCCAGGGCATTGACCGGGCCTTTACCGATGGCCGCGGTGTGGACCTCATTGCCACCGACATGCACCCGGATGGTTGCCTCGGGTATCGGCGGCTCGTCTTCAGCCACTTTCTGATCAATAACCCGGAATCCTAACAGCTGGAAGTATTTTTTCCGCTGCCCTAAGGCCTCCCGGAGCAATAATTCCAGTGAGGCCTCGGCTCCTTCGAATTGGAACCCCTGGTGCTCAAGCTGTTTAATCTTCTTCAGGGTGTCTTCCACCACCGGGTCGGTACGCGACAGTTCCAGCCCGAATTCTCGCGCTTTGAGAATTATACTGCCTTTGCCGGACAGCTCGGATACCGGGATATGGCGCTCATTGCCCACCAGTTCCGGGTCGATATGTTCATAGGCGCGCGGATTGCGCAGCACCGCCGCGGCATGCATACCGCCTTTATGGGCAAAGGCGCTCCGACCGACATAAGGCAGATAGCGATTGTGGCGCAGGTTTGCCAGTTCGGTGACAAAACGGGAAGTTTCGCATAACCGGGTCAATTGCTGGTCGGTAATACAATCCAGTCCCAATTTTAATTTGATGCTAGGGATAATCGAACACAGATTGGCGTTGCCACAGCGTTCGCCAAAGCCGTTGATGGTTCCCTGGACCTGTTCACAGCCTAATTCCACCGCAGCTATGCTATTGGCCACCGCCATCTCCGCATCATTATGCGCATGAATCCCCAATGGCACTCCGGGAAAACGTTCCTGCACGGTTTTGATGATTTCGATGAGGTTGGAGGTCACGGTGCCGCCATTGGTATCGCACAGGACCAGACAGGCCGCGCCCCCCTGGTTAGCGGCCTCCAGGGTTTGCAAGGCATATACGGGATCGTCCCGAAAGCCGTCAAAAAAGTGCTCGGCATCATAAATGAGCTCCTCCACGTGGGGCTTAAGAAATGCCAAGGAGTTTCGGATAAGCTCCAGATTGCGTTCGCGGGTAGTGCGCAATACTTCCTTTACCTGAAAAACCGAGGACTTGCCGAATATGGTAATCACGGGCGCCTGGCTGGCGATCAGCGTCAGCAGATTGGGGTCTTGTTCCGGAGGATTATCTTTATGATGCGTGCTGCCAAAGGCGGTGATGCGGCTATTATTCAAGGCATAGTTGCGGATCTCCAGGAAAAAATCATTATCCTTGGGATTGGCCCCCGGCCACCCGCCTTCGATATAATGCACTCCGATCTGGTCCAATTTTCGGGCAATGCGGATCTTATCTCCCAAGGAGAGATTAAACTCCTCTGCCTGAGTGCCATCGCGCAGGGTGGTATCATAGATTTTAACGCATCGCATAACCTCTCCTGACTAATTTAGACGGTTTCGAGGTCTGACATGCTCCAGGCCGAAGGCATCATGCAGTTCCCGCACCGCCAGTTCTGTATATTTATCTTCAATAACACAGGAGATTTTGATCTCCGAAGTACTGATCGTCAGGATATTGATATTTTGGGCGGCCAGGGTGGAAAACATCCGAGAAGCCACTCCGGCGTTATTGCGCATGCCGACCCCGACGATAGAGACCTTGGCGATATGTTCATCGCTGAGCAGCTTATCGGCGCCGATTTCCCGGGCTACCGGCTGGATCAGTTCCAGAGTTTTTTTGAGATCGCCTTTGGGAACGGTAAAGGTCAGATCCGTAAGCCCTTCAATACTGGTATTCTGGATGATCATATCAACCACAATGTTGGCTTCAACCATCGGGTTGAAAATCTTGGCGGCAATACCTGGGACATCGGGCACTCTGGTTATGGTAACCCGGGCATCATTTTTACTGTAGGTAACACCTGATACCAGGATGTCTTCCATGTCTTTATCCTCCTTAGTTACCAGGGTTCCTGGTCGCTCCGTGAAACTGGAACGGACGTGCAGGGGCACATTATAACGTTTGGCAAAACCGACGGACCGGATTTCCAAGACCTTGGCCCCTAATGACGCCAATTCCAGCATTTCGTCATAAGAGATGCGGGACAATTTTCGAGATCGCGGGCAGATACGGGGATCAGCTGTGTAAACACCTTCGACATCGGTATAGATCTCGCACAGGTCAGCCTTTAAAGCCGCGGCAATGGCCACCGCGGTGGTGTCCGAGCCGCCCCGCCCCAGGGTGGTAATATTGCCGACTTCGTCCACGCCCTGGAAACCGGCAACGATGACGATGCGATTTTTTTTTAGCTCTTCCAGAATGCGAGCCGTATCAATGCCGATGATGCGCGCTCGACCATAGGCCCGGTTAGTATAAATCCGGGCCTGGTGACTGAGAAGCGAAGTCGCGGGAATGCCCTGAGATTTTAAAAACATACTGAAGAGGGCGACGGTGACCTGTTCGCCGGTAGCCATCAGCACATCGAGTTCCCGGGCATCGGGCTCTTCAGCCACCTCACGGGCCAGTCCGATCAGCCGGTCGGTTTCCCCGGCCATGGCCGATAGCACTACCACCATGCGGTGGCCCTCCCGCCAGCCTTTGACCACCCGATTGGCAACATTGGCGATGCGCTCCGGATTGGCTACCGAAGTGCCGCCATATTTTTGGACAATTAATGGCATTTAAAGTGAATCTCCCTAAAGAAATTAATCATAATTGTATAAGCCTAGCGACAGAGAAGCAACCCTGTTAACGCCTCAAATTATATAACAATTTCTAATCGGCCAGGGCAATGACAAATTTTACCAGAGCCGGGGGACGGTCAATAAGGGGATGGTAATATTCCCGGGGTACGGGTCCACAGCTTGGTGTCGGCATCCTGGTAAACGATAAGATAATAAGCACAGCAGGGGCAGTCGAGTTTATTCCATCCGGGAGTTACGGTAAGTACCGATTCCTCACCACAGTTAGGACAGCAAAAAAAGACTTCGCTCCGACTGGGCAGCAGCCGGTTTGCCTGTCTAGACTCTTCCATGTCCCTTACATTAAAGAATTTTCCGCCAGACTGAAGTAACCCTGGCGACCAATGATCAGGTGATCGTGGACTACCAGATTGAGGGCCTCGGCGGCTTGAATAATGGCCTGGGTCAGTTGGCGATCCGCGGCCGAAGGGGTCAGATTGCCGCTGGGATGATTATGGACTAAAATCAGCCCGGTAGCCTTGTGTTTCAGGGCCATCTCCAGCACCTTGCGAGGATAGACCACCGCCTGGTCTACGGTACCCTCCTGGATGATCTCTTCGGCGATGATTTCGTTCTGCGGATTTAAGTAGATCACCCGGAATTGCTCATCCTTTAGTCCTCCCATGGAAACCCGGCAATAATCCACCAGGGCGGTCAGCGACGGAATACGCTGGCGCTTCAATACCTCTTCTTTTAAATAATATTCGGCGCACGCCTTGGTCAGGCGGATCAGGGTAGCAGAATAATCTCTAATACCATCGACCTTAACCAACTCTTCAAAGGCGGCATCCAGGACCCCGGTGAAGGAGCCGAAATGGGCCAACAGGCGCTTGGCCAAGGGCTTGACATCGGAATAAATCCTGCAGGCTTTCCGGACCGGCCTGCAAAAAGCGGTTGCGCAGGCGTTGGCGATGGCCGTGATAATGGGGGGTAGCGGGCTTCCCAGATTTCATATCCCATATATATTAATTTTATAGCTAATTTGTCAATCGCGCGGCATTCCTCAATAAAAAAGCCGGGTGGCTTATGAATTTCCACCCGGCTTGGCGTAGTTTAAATTTCCCCTTTCCGCTAACGGTCAGAGAACACCGGCAGGTTTATTCGGCGCCGACCGCGGCTTCTTCCATTTCGCGGCGCATGGCCATATCGTAGAGCACCCGTTCCCGGGCCTTGTCGATGCCCAGGGCCTTACGTTTCTTGTCGATATGGGCGATC
>MUKC01000028.1 GCA_002049795.1 Desulfobacca sp. 4484_104
GTCAAGAGGTTTTCCGGACCGACGAGGGCTTGCAGACGGCGCCGACATTCAGAATTAATCATATGATTACTGTATCTTGAATACCTGAGAAAGGCAAGCGCGGGCCAGCGCAGTTTCTTCCCTTTAAAAGCTTGATAGGGGCGGGGTCTCCCTGACCATGTTGAACTATTTAAGAGTTTGCAGATAATTGATCAGGGCTGACAACTCTGCTGGCTTTAAAAAGGCAAAGCTGGGCATCCCGGTGCGCGGCTGACGGCTGGCGGGTCGGGTTAATTGCTGTTCCAGATCGGACCTGGCCAGACGCTGGCCGACGTTGCCAAGGGTATTTTCCCTTGGGATTTAGATGGTTACACCACGCGCTATTCATCGCCGGACCTCCATTAAATCCAACAGGGTTTCCTTTGCCCCGGCCGCGGCGGGAATCGTCGCTGGACCGGTAGTGTCATGTTTAATGATCTTTAATTCCTGTAGCGCAGTTTTCAGCAGGGCTGCCGGGGCAGACTCATAGCATTGTGCCAGGCGCAGCAATCCGGTGCTTAATTTCCACAACCGGGCCTGGGCACCCGGTTGCTGGGCTAAGTCCTCCGGATGCTGACAGGCGTGGGTAACTTCTTGCCAGGCCGCGGGGTAGAGTTGAGCCCCGACGGAAACCAGGCCGTGCGAACCTGGGCGGCTCAAGAAGCGGGATTCATTGCCCTCATATAAGGCAAAATCAGGTCGGCTTAAGGCGGCCCGATGGTAATTCAGAAAACGGCTCATCTCCCCCCGAAAGATCAATCCCTTAATTTCCGACAAGCCGGTGAGCTTTTTAAATACCGCAGTACGCAGATTGGGGTGCTTCCAGGGCTTAGCGCGGCGCTGAACGAAGTCCGGCTGATTGAGCAACACCAGCGGGTGTTTGACCGCGGTCAAAAATTGCTGGTAAGAGGCCGGCAGGCCGCGATTGCTGTGGTACCAGAGGGGCAGGTCCAGCCAATAGAGCTGGTAATCATAATATCGGTTCTGGCAAGCGGCCTCAAACTCCTGAATCAGGTCCCAGGTCTTGTCCCTGGTATCAGCAGTGACGCCGAAGAACAGGGGACCGGGGCCGGGCCACAGCTCTATTAAGCGGCGGAGCAGTTCCAGGCGCAGCGAGTCAGGCAACCCCAGAGCTTCCCCCAGCCCGGGCGAACCGGCCACGATGCCCTGGGCATAGGGGGCCACGTGGTCCACCAGGCGGGCCAGTCCCTCAGCGTCTAAACTGCCGGTGGCGGTAAGCGGCGTCACCAGTTCGATTATCAGTCCGGCGGGCAGGGCCGGGGTGGCGGATAACTCTGACATGGCGGCAATCTATCCCGTGTTTGCTAAAGGTCTTTTATCTTAAGAAATAGCAATGGATCCGAGATCCTATGGATTGACTACAGGATACCGGGCTGGGGGTAATTCATCAATAAAAAAACGATTTTTGGGTTAATTTGGGGGACACCAACCATAGGCCTGGATCAACAGCTAGCAACTTATAACTTAAAACTAGGGAAAATTCTCTCCGTTTTTCATGTGGATTGACAAAATGTATTATATGAGTTAAAAACTCTGCTATTCAATCGATCACGGTTGTTTGGGTCTAGAGCCTGATAAGATTGCAACCGCTGATATTTGGTGACTATAGTAGGTGCAGCAATTATCAACCTGATGTTGTTGTGGAGATGGCCAGATTCAGTAGCCGGGAGCCAGCTCTGAGTGAAATGCCACTGGATATCCAGGTCCAACCCTCCCCTGGGGCTAGCGATTGAGATCAACTGGCCTAGTATCGTAGTTCAGTTCAAGTAGATTTCCCTCCTCGGGAATAAACAAAGTGCTCCCTTTAACCAGCGTCTCAGGCAAACCCTGGCCCGGTGATGTTGTTTCCCGGCGGCGGTAAGGGTGCTGGTGTCAGGCAGTAAGCTGCTGCCTCCCAATTTAGTTGTATTTGTCAAGATTTTAAAAGGTTAAGGAGAATCCGGCAATGAGTGCAAGAATAGAAATTAACCAGCTGCAGAAGCAGTTACCGTACCATCAGCTCAAGGAGAAAAAAAGCAGAATAATTCAGTTTGACTGGACCGCGGAGTGGGAAAGATTTGATGGCAAAAAGCTGTTTAGTTTTGACCTGGCTTCGATCTCGCCAGAAAAGTTAGAGGCCATGCGAGAGCGCCGGGAAGTCTTGATGGACGGCAATCAAGGGGCGCTGTCGGTGCTGACCAGATTGGTAGACGGGTTATGCGGTTACCCGATTACTCCCTCCACCCCGATTGCCGAAAATTTCGCCCGAGCCGCAGCCGATGGCCAGAAAAACTTATTCGGTAACGAGTTGATGTATTTTCAGCCCAGCGATGAACTTTCGGCCATCGCCGCGGTGGAGGCCATGGCCGTCCAGGGGGGGCGCTACGTCGATAACACCTCCTCGCAAGGCCTGCTGCTCAAGACCAAAAATCTGTTCTCGGTAGCGGGTAAACGGCTGCCGGTCATCATGACGGTTATGTCGCGGGAAGTCAATAAAGGCTCCCTCAGCATTCACTGTGGCCATACCGATTTCTATGCCGTGCGCAATGCCGGATGGGCCCAATTAGTTTCGGGAGACAATCAAGAATTGCATGAACTCCTGCCGATCGCCTTTAAAGTAGCCGAACTCCGCCAGGTAATGTTACCGTGCATGGTGATCGGCGATGGTTTTATCAAAAGTCATGCTTTGGAAAATATTAAAGAGTTGTCTGATGAATTTTTGAAATATTTTGTGGGTTTTCCCAATCGATTGTACCAGCCCGACTTTAAGAATGTGACCCTGACCGGCACCTTTACTGACTCAGATCTGACCATGGAAGGGCAGGTGGCCCAGGATTACGCCTACCGGTATTTTCGCCGGGGCTTTATCGCGGCCATGAACCTCATGAACCAGATTTTGGGCACCAACCTCAAGGTGGTGGAAAATTATCGTACCGAGGATGCCGATCTGGTTATTGTTATCCTGGGCTCCGCGGCCGGCGTGGTCAAAGACGTGGTAGATTATTATCGCGATACTACTGGCTTAAAAATTGGTATGGTCCGACCGGTGTTGTTTACCCCGCCGTGTTACGAAGAACTGGCCTACGGGATTCGCCAGGCCAAGGTGATTTCCGTACTGGAGCGCTCTGCCAAGACCCATAATCAGTTACTCCTGGGGGATATTCAGGCGGCTTTACAGATTTCCCACCGAGCCGCCCGGGAGGGCCGCGAAGAGCACCAGATCTATGGGCGCGACTTTATGCCCACCCTGCTGCATGGGGTCTATGGCTTGGGAAGCAAAGACTTTAATAAGTACGATGTGGCCGCGGTAATTGAGAACATGAAAGCCTGCTTGGATAAGAAGCCCGGTTTTCTGCGGGATTTCTATGTGGGAGTCGAAGGGCCTTATACCCTCAGACCGGCGCCGCTACCGGCCTACCCGGAGCGCGAGTTGGGGATGACCTTTATCGGCGTGGGTGCTGAAGGGGTTAAAACCGCCCTGGAATCCGCCGGACTTATTTATGTCGAAGCCAGTACCAATGGCCATAATTATATCCAGTCCGGGGCGCGTTACGGCGCGGCGAGGAAGGGAGCGCCAGTTTTTATGAATCTGCGCATCAGTCCGCGTCCTATCCGCAACAGCTCTGAGCTTACCGAGCGCGATGTCCTGGCCTTTTTCAATGAAAAGTTTTTATCTGATGAAATTCTCCGGGAATATGTCGGTGGTCTGAAAGAAAACGGCCTGCTGGTGATCAATAGCTTGAGAAGCAGCGAGGAAATTCTGGCCTCTTTTCCGGAGCAGGTCCAGGCCCTGATCAAATATCGCAAAATTAAGCTGGTTCCCATTAACGCTACCTGGGTGGCCTTAAAACACATTAACCGGAACCTGCCGGGCTCCCCGATCTTGGGATTAATTAATAAAGAAGTGGGGATTCTTCCCGAGGAAGAGTTCGAACTCCGATTAAAAAAGATCTTGGAGAAAAAGCTGGCCGGGAAGAAAGGCCAGGAGATTATTGAGGCCAATCTGACTTTACTCAGGTATGGGGCAGAATTTGGCGAGGATGGTTCTGGAACCGAGAAGCGGGGTGTGGCCAAGGCCTTAAATACCGAACGGGATCGCTATCTGGCGCCGCAGCCGGAAGATTTTGGCCAGGGGCCGGGTGCCGCCGGGTTAGTGGTGACTCCCAGTGAAAAAGACGAACTGGGGACCATCAAACCGGTAAATCTCGTTGAGGATTATCAGGGCACCTTTTACCAGGAAATGGTCAAACCGATCTCCGAAGGCAAGCAGGTGCCCTGGAATCGCTTCCTGCCCGTGGTTCCGGCGGCCACCAGCCGTTATCGGGATATGAGTTTCATCGGCACCCAGTTGCCGGTTTATGATCCCACTAAATGTGTGGCTTGTGGCCGGTGTACTGCCTCCTGCCCGGATGCAGCGCTCTATTCGACGATTACCGAACGGCCCATCCCGGAGGAGGCGCGGCGTTATTTCAAGATCTTCAACAAACCGCCCAAAGGCATCCCATGGAGCAGTTTCGCCCTGAACATCGACGTCGATCCGGGGGCCTGCAAAGGTTGTGGTGTCTGCGCCCAGGTCTGCCCCACGGATGCCATGCATATGGTGGATAAAACCAAGCTATCGGACACCGATTTTCTGCCCCCCGAGTATCGGGAATTTGACCAGACTTACGCGGTGGCCCCCTATGTGGATCAGATGACCATCATGCACCAGGTGTTGTTTGTCTTTTCCAAACTCTATCCGGGTCGCCACACCCTATGTCCGGGCTGTAGTGAAGGGGTCATCAACCTGCTGACCTTCTATGCCGCTGAATCTCTGCGCAACCATCCCGAGGGCATTGCCACCTTTTACCAGGGTTTGAAAATCCTGTCGGAGAAGACCAAGCATGAGATTGAACACATGCTGGATTACGGCTTCACCATTTATACCATCAATGCCACCGGCTGCAACCAGGTGTCGGAGTTGGTCAATCCCTACAATACCCGGATTTACGAGGGCGGGCATTATGGCTTTGGCACCGCCTCGGCCGCGGCGTTGGGGGCGAAATTCAGTCTGGACCAGGCTTATAATAATCGCTTCAACGATGTCTTGACCAAAATCATCGTGCTGGCGGGTGATGGGGCGATCTACGACATTGGCAATGGCCCCTTCAACCATGCCCTGGGTGAAAATTATGACATCACCTGGGTGATTTATAACAATGAAGGCTACATGAATACCGGCATGCAAAAATCCGGGGCCACCCGTTTCGGCAGCGACCGCTCAACCTCACCCATTGGCCGCAAATTTGCCGGCAAGACTACCCTGCACCGCCGGATCATCAGCCAGGCGATGGGCATCTCCCATGTCTACGCCGCGAAATTGACCATCGACAATCCGCTCTACGCCATTAAGATCCTGAAAGAGGCCATCGCCTATAATGGTCCTTCAATGGTAGAGTTCTTCTCTTTCTGCCCCCAGGGTCATCAGAGCCACGATTGGGCCGGGCCGTTGATCTCCCGGATGATGGTGGAATCCCGCAAATGGCAAATCGCGGTACGCCGGCCTTTCCAACGCATTGATATTTCGGCCAATCCAGAACCGGAGGCCATTTATCCGGGCGAGGGCAAGTCTTTCAAGCGCGGCATCAAGCGGGATGCGGCGACCTTTTATGATGTGGTCAGCATGCTGGGGCAGTACAATCAGCACATCAAGACGGTGGATAGCGGGGTGATCCCGGAGATTGTCCGGATCAATGAAACCGTCAGCCTGTTCCGCTGGCTGCGTAACCAGTACATGGCCGGTTACCGGGATACCATGCCCACCGAAGAAGAAGTGGAGCGCATCGTGGAGGAACGTTATCGGCTGTAACTCTGCCTACCTGTTTGGGCTTTGCACCCAGAGAAAGACTGCATAAGGGGGCAAAGGTTGTAGTAAGGTCAGGTCGATAAAATTAGTAAGTTAACGACTAAGGGGAGAGACAATGTCTCTCCCCTTCATCTTTCAATCAGCTTTAGAGAAACTACAGGACGTTATCTAAAAGTAAAGCTCATCGCTGTCCTCCAAGATGCCCTTATGGATAAATTTATATAGACTGCCGATCCATTCTAACTCATTTTCCAGTTCGGAATTGGCAAAGATCCATTCTCCGTCACGATCTTTGGCAATCACCACGATTTCTTCGATGTCATCCATTTCCTGATAGAAACGTTCGATGACCTCCTTGACGGAACGCTGGGCCTTCTCAAAGGGAATGATATTTTTTTTCATGGCGATTTTGGTTCGACTCGACCTCTGGACTGAGGCTGACGGACCACCTCCTTTTAGTTATGCCCACCGCGGTTAAGGCGAGGGTCTAGTTATTCATTTAGGACGATCGTTGCAAAAAATCAATGATTATTTTATTGACCCGCAGTGGATCCTCCTCCTGGGGGGCGTGGCCGACCTGAGGTAGCAGGTGCAATTCGGCCTGGGGCAGAGCCGCCTGCAGCCAGTGCGCCTGGACGGGTGGCAGGATACGATCTTCCTCGCCCCAGATCAGGGTGGTCGGTTGGCGGATTGCCGCCAATAAGGCCAGAATCTGGTCCAGGGGCCAGGGGTGTAAATTTTGGCACAGCGCCCGCAAGGTCAACCGTCTCTTGAGGCTTCGCAGCGGCCGGGCATAACCGGCGATCACTTCCGGGGTGATCAACCGGCGATCATGGTAGGCCAGTCGCAAGGCCCAGGGCATAATCCAGGGCCCCATAAGCAGCGCTACCAGCCAGCTCACGACCGGCAGTCGCAAGGGATAAAAAATATAGGGCATGCGGGAAAGCATCACCGCCGGGGCTAGGAGGATAAGGGCAGACACCCGCTCTGGACAGCGCTGGGTCACCAGCAGGGCCACGCTTCCCCCCAACGAATTACCGGCCAGGGCGGTGCGTTCTATTCCCCAGGCATCCATAAAATCTGCTACATCCTGAACCAGGGCCGTCAGAGTATAATCATCGCAGACTGACGCGGGGGAATTTCCACAGCCCTTCAGATCCAGTGCCATAACCCGAAAATATTGGCCTAAAGGTTCCAGGTTGTGCCGCCAGGAAAAAATTGAAGCTCCTAAGCCATGCAGGAGGAGCAGGTTGGGACCTTGTCCAGACTGTCGATAATGCCATCTGGCCCGCGGCTCCGGCCAGGGCCGCTTAACTAGAGTGGTGCGCACTGAAAGCTTCATGGAAAAGAAAGTGAATAAAGGAGCCCTCTTCCCCGGCCTGTTTGACACGCTGGTGGTCGCTATCCAGATCGTGTTTCAGGTTCTTGAGGCGGGCCAGCATTTTCCAGAGCTTGCGCTGATAAGGTTGATCGGGAGCCGCTTCCAGGGTATCCAAACTTTTAATATATGGATTTGTATACAACTGGTCAATAATACTGGAAAATTTATCGTAAAGGGCATCATAATAATGCGGAATTTCGTCTAAGTTTTCCTCTAGATATTCCAGGACCAGGGCCAATAAATTTACTAAGGTCAAGCGACGGTTATAAGGCGGACGACGTAGGATTATCTTCTCCAGTTGCTGGACCTGGTGGGCCTGCTTCAGATAGGAGACCTTGCCCAGTACTTCCCGATGTAATTCCTGGTATTTTTTAAAATAGAGACGGTAATCCGGGTTAAGCAGGTAACCATTCAGCACCTTGCGGATATCCTCAAAGAATTCCTTGCTATAGCCGGTAATCCGGCGTTGATTCTTGCTGAGCCAGGCATACAGGAATTTCAAGCGCTCATCATGAGTTTTAGTGGAATTAATCTGGCCCCAGCCCTTATAAGAAATACTACCCTTGAATTCCCCCCGGATGATGTCGTTTAAGGTGATCAGGAAACTGCGTGAATCTTTGAGGATATTATAACTATCCTGCTTTTCGCCAGTGATCGGGTGGATAACTTCCTGCTTAACTACGGACAGAGCTCGATCTTCCTGGACATTATTCTTATTGTATTTGTGTTGCATATAAGTAACTTTGAGAATTACTACTCGGCGATCCTCATCCACGTAAAATCCCCGGCTCTTAAGTTGATTGTGTTCCTCCTCCATGCCGCGCGGCACTGGGACTAGAGCCACTTTTTCCACCAGTGGGAAGCTCTTCTGCTCAAAGCCACACAGACTGGTAATGACGCGATCCGAGCATCCTAAAACTTTGATAAGGTATTGCTCCTTGAGCCGGCTTAACTTCCGGGCAAATAGGGCACTCGAGGTGCGGCGTTCCGAAGCGATCGGGAAGCCATAGAGTTCCATCAGAAAATGATAGACAAAATAGCGATTGGCTTCATAGCGAGTATTCTCTTTGGACCTGAATTTTCCGATGCGCTTGCCAAAGGTCTTAAGCTCATAATCCAGTTCGGAGGGAAAAGAGGCATAACTACCCAGCAACCGGAATTCGCCGACATCATCCTGGGCAATTACATGGGCCCGGTCCATGTGGAATAAATATCCCAGCATTTCTTCATAGTTGGCCAACTCACTAAGATCACGGTAGAGAAAACGTTGCTTAAACCGGGAGCGCAACTCCAGGGTCAGGTGGGGATAGATTTTTTCAAGGTTCTCCCGGGCCAGGCGTTCTCTAGTGAGGGCTAACTTGCGGCTGGATTTGGCTTCTGCCTTGGCGGCTACTACTTCGGCAATACTATGGAGCAGATCGAATTGGAAACATTCATTCTGGTAATCTAACGTCCGATTAAAAGCTACCATGCTAAAGCTGGGCAAAAACTTATATTCGGCAAAGTTGATTTCAAACGAGGGTAACAACTCGCGGCCGTCGATTAGGGGATAGTCAGCCGTATATGGTTCTAACAGGCCCTTTTTAATATGCACAAATTCCAGATAGTCCTTGAGTAAATGGCGGTCACGGATGGCTGCTTCGCCCAGCCGGATGGCCTTCAAGGTAAGACCTTCCCCTAACCGGACCTCGGAAAAAAAATGCGTCTTGCCGGCCATGCTACCCGGCCACCAACTTAACTTTACACTGGCGGCGGCGCGGCCCATCAAATTCACAGAAAAATATGCCTTGCCAGGTTCCCAGCACCAGCCGGCCCGCGTCGATAAAGACGGTCTCCAGCGCGCCGACTAAACTGGACTTAATGTGGGCCGGAGAGTTGCCTTCCAGATGGCGATAGGGTTCTTGGGGACTGATCAGTTTATTGAGGACCATCAAAATGTCCGACTTAACACTGGGGTCGGCATTTTCATTGATGGTCACCGCGGCAGTGGTGTGTGGGACGAAGATGTAAGCAAGGCCGTCCGTTAGGCCACTCTGCTGGACCACCTCCTGGACCCGGGGGGTGATATCGATCAATTCAGTCTGAGCCGAAGTCTCCACCGTTAAGGTATAAAGCATGGTAACCCCATTTTTGGCTCTAAGTCCAATACTTAGATATTGTTTAATATTTTGACCTACCAACTAAATCTATCAACCCTATTACTTCGTCGTGATCAGAATCTTCCGGAGCCGCCATCCACCTCTGGAAGGCGTCATCCAGGATCAGTTCCTGGGATTTTAGCAAATATGCTTCTATCTCCGAGTCTTCTAGTTTAGGCAACAGGTCCTCCAACTCGGGGGCGGTTGATAGATCAATCCGAGCTAACAGCTGCTCCCGCACCCGGCGGTAGATGGCCGGGCCTTCCAGGTTCTGATCAGTGGTGTGGGAATAAGCCTCCTCGATCAATTTCAAAGCATAGGCAGGGGGTACCGAGACCAGTTGACCTACCTCCTGCTGGCTATATTCGGCCAGCAATTCCCTGCGTCGTCTTTTGCTGAGGGATAAACTAAATAAGTCTTTAAGACCTTGTTGGTCGTTGATTAAAGCGTGTACGACATTGAAGTCTATGCCAGTTTTGGCGAGGTGCAGGACTACCATACGACTTCCGGCACCGTCAATGATACTTAGATACCCTTCGGAGGGCTCGGTATCGGGCAAACGGATTGGAGTGGTGTCCTTGGGGGGGTGGAGGGCGGGAACCGGCACCTGGCGACTTTTCCAGGCGTGGAAGGCCTTTTTCAAGGCTTTATAACGTATCTTTTCAAGCCCGGGGCCGAAATAACCCAACAAGGCTTCCGGCAGGGCCGGGTGGGGGATCCTAGCCAGCTGGTCGATCAAGGCTAAATCCCAGGCCAACCGGCCGGGCGGTTGGCTGGCCAGAATTTCCAGAATTGCTTCCGAACCCTGACCACCGGCCAGGGTTTGCTTAACCCTTTCCAGTAACTCAGTTAGAGCCGCCTGGGAGGCCTCATCCAGGCTAACTACAAATGGTTCTTTGCTTTTTTTGTCAGATTTTTTATCGTTCACGGCAATTCTCATTAATTCTCATTTTTTGGATAGATTGGCAGACTCGATGGCCACTTCATCCTGGGCCTGCATTTCCCGAAAATAGACATTGACACGCTGCTCTACGGATAATTCTAAAGTTTGGCCGATAAAGTCGGCGCTGATGGGCAATTCCCGGCCGCCCCGGTCCACCAGGACCGCCAGCCGGATGCGCCGGGGCCGCCCGAAATCGATCAGGGCGTCGAGCGCCGCCCGCACCGTGCGGCCGGTAAATAACACATCATCGACCAGGACCACATCCTGGTCGTCGATCGAAAAAGGCAGTTCGGTCCGCCCTACCTGGGGTTTATGGCTGATCCGGGTCCAGTCGTCCCGGTACAAGGTAATGTCCAGAATGCCCACCGGGATTTTGACCGCTTGCTGCTGGTTGATCTTTTCTCCGAGGCGCTGGGCCAGAAAAGCTCCGCCGGTGCGAATACCCACCAGCACCAATTTGCTCAGGTCGGGATGAGTTGACAGGATATCCGCGGTCAAGCGCTCCACGGTCTGATCAAATTCAACCGCATTCATGGTCACTGATCGCTGTAGACAATTCATGGAGTTACCGTTTGCCTTCCCTCCTGGCCCGAGGCAATCATGCTCCTCCTTCGGTCCCTTCCGGAGGATAACCAGGTTTACCTCGTAATTGGGCTGGTATTTTGGGGCGCGAGAAGCTTAATATTTAAAAATATTAAATAAGATAACATTTTTCCAGGCATTAAGCAATATTCATGTTACAAATCGACAGCAGCTAAGCCCTGGCGCACACCGCGCCCTGGTGTGGGAGCAGATCAGCTTGGCTTTAAAGGTAATAAGGTGGGTTAGTTGTTAAGTGCCCTGGCTGCTCAAGTTGGTCTGGGGCGACGCTCGGCCTCGGACCAATAACGCCTTCCGCCAAGCAATAGACCTTAAGGCCACATCCAGGGACGACCCCAGTAATAAGGCCCCCAATAGTAATATGGATAAGGCGGCCCCCAATAATAGGGATAGCCTTCCAGGGGCATGGGTTTGGGCCAGAGATGGAGGTTCACCGCGTCAATCACCGGGTAATGATAATCGCCCCCGCCTAATTTGCGCACCGCCAACCCCCGAACCTCGCCGATCACAGTGATTTTCCGGCCCTCTTTGTAGATGGCCGGATCTAAAAACCCGAAATAATTAACCAGAAATCTTCCCAGGGAAGCGTCCCCATTTTCGGGGCGATGCTGACGATCCAGGTTTTTTTGGATAATTTCCAGTTCGGTATGATGTTCTTGCGGCGTGTTTTTTTCAATAACCCCGCCCCAGAGGATGGTCTGACCCCGATAAGCCTCGGGGTCGGCGGCGACGAGGTCGTAGGACAGTCCTCGATTTACCTGCTGCAGTACTGCGGGCGAAAAAACCGGGGCACAACCGAGGGCCAGCCCCAATAATAACCCCAGGCCAATGATGATCAGCCCACCCCGGCCATAGGACCATGACCGTTCTCCTGACCATAACCTCATAACTCCTCCGGCTCCCACCTGATAATAATGACTTTTCTTAAAAAGGAAAATAACCATTTAATTTAACTTTGACAAGTCAGGACAGAATTAATATGTTAACCAGGATAGATTATTTGGTTGACAATAAGTTTGGAATCTAGCATCTTTCCTTTCTAAAGCCAAGGTTGGAAGGTATCATATGCATTTAGGTGATTGGGAAGACCTGTTTGCGCGGCCATTTAGAGACCTCTGGCCGTTAATGGCGACAGCCAGTGCTCTGCGAGAGCAGCGGGTCGGGTCGGGGATCAGTCTGTGTGTGATTATCAATGCCAAGTCAGGGCTATGTAGCCAGGACTGTGCATTCTGTGCTCAATCCCGGGTATCGCAAGCAAAGATCAAGCGTTACCCGCTGCTAGCCCTAGATGAGCTGGTGGCCGCGGCCCAACACGCGGCCGGGCAGGGCGCGGCGCGCTTTTCCATCGTCACCTCGGGCCGGGGGATAGTCAAAGAGCAGGAACAAGAGACTATTTTACAGGCCATTGCGGCCATTCGGGCCAGCACCAACCTTAAGGTTTGCGTGTCTTTGGGCATTTTAGAGCCTGATTTCTTGCAGGCCCTGGCTGTGGCCGGGGTCCATCGTTACCATCATAATTTAGAAACCGCAGCCTCCTATTTCCACCAGATCTGTACGGCCCATACCTACGCCGAGCGGCTCCAGACCATTCAGTCAGCCCAGGCCGCGGGGCTGGCAGTCTGCGTCGGGGGCATTTTCGGGCTCGGGGAAAGCGTGGCCCAGCGCTGGGAAGTGGCCCAGGCCTTAAAGCAGCTGGCAGTGGACTCGATTCCCTTGAACTTTCTGCATCCCATTGCCGGGACGCCGTTGGGCTCGCGCCCCTTGCTGTCGCCGTTGGAGGGCTTAAAGATCATCCTGGCCTTTCGCCTGAGCTTTCCGGATAAACGCCTGATCATTTGTGGTGGTCGCACCCCGACGCTGCGCTCTCTGGCCCCGCTGATGTTTGCCGCGGGCGCCGATGCCTTGATGACCGGGGATTATCTGACCACCCAAGGCCGGTTGCCGGACGAAGATTTGCAGATGCTGGCCGATCAGGGTCTGCATCCGACCGACGGAGATGATTAGTCATGGTAGTTCTACCCGAAATCGCCCCGACCCGCGGCGTATTTGTCACCGGCACCGATACCGGGGTGGGCAAGACGGTTATTGCTGCGGGACTGACCGCGGCGCTCCGGGAGCTCGGTCAGGCCGCGGTCTATTTCAAGCCCATCCAGAGCGGGGCCCGCGCCACTGAGGACGGCCTGATTCCCGACGATGCCCTTTTTGCCCAACAGATGGCAAACTTAGAAGAGCCGTTGGCCATGCTGACCCCTATAATTCTTAAGCTGCCCCTGGCCCCGGCCGTGGCCGCGGCCCAGGCCGGGGTGCGGATCGATCTGAATCGCATCGCCGCGGCCTTTAATGACTTGGCCCGGCGCTATGACTTTCTGGTGGTGGAAGGGGCGGGCGGCTTGTATGTCCCGTTGATCGATACCGATTTTCTGGTTTTAGATCTGGCCTGCTGGCTGAATCTGCCGCTGGTGGTGGTGGCACGCCCCGGCCTGGGGACCATTAACCATACCACGCTTAGCGTCAAAGCCGCGTTGTCGGCCGGACTAGAGGTCGCGGGGATCATCATCAACCAGTACCCCGAGCACCCCGGTCTGGCCGCACGCACCAATCCCGAGATCATTGCCGCGCTTACGGGGAAGCCGATCCTGGGCCTGGTGCATGTTATCATCGATCTTGATACAACGAGCGGCAGAAAACCTCTGCTAGCGGCTTTACAAACCATTGTTTGCCGATCTGACTGGCCCCGACCATGATTGACCGGCGATCATCCTTAGCACCGCTGACCCAAGAACTCCAGGACTTGGAGAGCCAGCACTTGCGGCGGCAGTTGCAAGTCATCGATCAGGTGCTGCCGGGCGGCTGGGTGCAGGTCGGCGACCGCCGGTTGCTTAACCTTTCTTCTAACGATTACCTGGGTCTGGCCCTGGATGAGCGGCTGATCATGGCGGCCCAACGGGCGGCGGCCCGTTGGGGGACGGGCAGCACTGCCTCCCGCCTGATTGTCGGCAATTATGCCCTGCATGCGGAAGTCGAAGCCCAGGTGGCGGCCTTCAAAGGGATGGAGCGGGCTGCTTTGTTTAATACCGGCTACATGGCTAATCTGGGGATTATCGCGGCCCTGATGGACCGCGGCGATGTCATCCTCTCCGACCGTCTCAATCACGCCAGTATTATTGACGGTATCAGGCTTTCCGGGGCTACCTTTTACCGCTATCCGCATCGGGACCTGAACCGCCTGGAGGATTTACTGATTAAAACCGCGGGGGCTAAAAGACGCCTGATCGTCACCGATACCGTGTTTTCAGTGGATGGCGATCTGGCCCCGTTGCGCCAGCTAGTGGCACTGAAGAATCGTTACGGCGGGTGGTTGATGGTGGATGAGGCCCATGCGACCGGGACCTGGGGGGCGAACGGCGCGGGATTGGCCGAAGCCCTGGAAGTCGCCGACGCCATCGAGATTCACATGGGCACTTTCTCTAAGGCCTTGGGCAGTTTTGGGGCCTATGTGGCGGGCGAGGTCCCCTTAATCGAATATTTATACAATCGGGCCCGGTCATTTATCTATTCCACCGCGCTCCCACCGCCGGTCCTGGGCGCGATTCAGGCGGCGCTCCTGATCGTCGCCCAGGAGCCGGAAAGGCGCCAGCGCTTGCTGGGCCAGGCGGCCTGGTTCCGGGGAAAACTTGAGGCGGCCGGGTTTGACACCTTAAACAGCGAAACTCAGATTGTCCCGGTGTTAGTCGGAGATAATCAGCGGGCCTTAGAGTTTGCCGAGTCCCTGCGCCAGGCGGGGATCATGGCGGTGGCCATCCGCCCCCCCACCGTGCCACCGGGCGGGGCCCGACTGCGCTTTTCGCTGGCCGCCAGCCATACACCTGAAGCCCTGGCAGGAGCAGCCCAGATAATCATCCGGATCGGACAAGAACTGGGGTTAATTCCGTGACTACCCTGGTGCTGGTGCACGGCTGGGCCGCGAGCAGCCGTATCTGGCAACGGCAGCGCCAGCATTTCGGCGCTAGCCTGGAGCTACTCACCCCGGACCTGCCCGCCTGGGAGACTGGTTGGCTCTGCGATTATTTGCGGCCCTTGCCTTTAGATCAGACGGTGCTGGTGGGTTGGTCGCTGGGGGGAATGCTGGCCGGGGAGGCCCTGGCCCGGATAGGAAGTGCCCCGCGGCACCTGGTGCTGGTCGGGGTGGCCGCCAGTTTTTGCCGGCGGCCGGATTTCACCGGGGGAGTCGCTCCCGCCCTGGTCCGAGCCAGGCGCCGTCAACTGTGTTCCGATCCTGCCCAGGTGGTTCAGGAATTTGCCCAACTCTGCCTGGCACCCGGCGAAGAGAATTTTGGCCAAGAATTATTATCTCTCTGGCCCCCGCCGGAAGTTCCGGAATTTTTGGCCGCGGGCCTGGATTATCTGCTGGCCCAGGACTTGCGGCCCTATCTTGGACGTTTAACGGGAAACGTCACTATAGTTCACGGCGACGCGGATCGGGTTACGCCGGTGGCGCAGGCTTATTACCTTAAAGAGCAGATGCCGGGGGCGCGGTTGGAAATTTTCCCCGATGCCGGGCATTTGCCGTTTCTGACCCAGGCAGCTAAATTTAATGCCCTAATGATGGAACTAGTCGATGAAAGTTGATAAAAACCGATTGGGCCATAATTTCGGCCGACAGGCATTCCGATATGATCAATATGCCCAGGTGCAGCGTTACATGGCGGAGCAATTGGTGGGGTATTTGCAGGTTCTGGAGCGCCCCCCGGCCCGCATCCTGGAAATCGGCTGCGGCACCGGTTATCTGACGGGCCTATTGCGGCAGACCTTTCCAGACGCGCATCTGACCGCCCTGGACCTGGCCCCCGCGGCCCTGGCGCAGGCCCGGCGGCGGCTCGGCCACGATCCCTGGATCGATTGGCTGGTAGCGGATGGCGAGCAACCACTCCGGGGCCGCTTTGACCTGATCACTTCTAATTCGGTGTTCCAGTGGTTTAATCAGCCGGCCGAGAGTTGCCGGCGCTATCGGGAGCATTTGCACCCCGGCGGCGGGCTGATTTTTGCGACTCTGGGACCGGCCACCTTCCAGGAATTAGCCCTCAGTCTGGAGCGCGCCGCCCAGCAACTTTCTCTTAATGGGGGCGGGGCGATATCCCCACCGCCGATTCCGGCCCAAGGCTTTGCCGGAAGCGCGGCATGGCAGCAGTTCTTAGTCCAGGCCGGATTTGTGGGGGTAAAGGTGCATCGTCAGTTGTGGATGGAGAGTTATCCCGGAGTGCTCGCTTTTCTTAAGGCCATCCGCGGCATGGGGGCGACCCGGCCCTGTCCGGCCGCTTTGTCACGCCGGTTGTTGACCGAGATGATTGCCAGTTATGAGGCCGGTTACCGGGTAAATGGGACGATCCCGGTCACCTACGAGTTGCTTTGGGCGTTGGCCCGCCACGCCCTTCATTCGGTTTAGAAAGGTTCAAAATTCAAGATTCACGGTTCAGAGTCCGATAAGTGTAGAGTGGGGCTGGCCCGCCTGCCCAATTTCCCTTCTTTTGTAGAGAGCCAAAGGCTTATGAGTGACTGCTCCCCAGGGAGGAGTTACTAAAAGTCCTCAATTCTAAAGCATCTTCCCTTGACATCGGTCCAGTCCCTCATTAACTTAAAATAAAATTAAGCCTGCAACTCAATGGCGTAGAAACGGAGGCCGAGACTTATGAAGCAAATACAGAAAATCCTGTTCCCCGTCGATTTTAGCGAGTCATCTGAGAAATACATTCCTTGGGTAGTAACTTTCGCCAAGCAATTTGATGCTACCTTATATCTGATTTCGGTTACGCCGGATGTCTCGAATTTTGCCAGTTTTTATGCTCCCCATGTCAATATCAAAGGCTTCCAGGATGAGATCAAAGAGGGGGCGGCAAAGAAAATGAAGGAGTTTAGCGCGCGGCATTTAAAAGAGTTGCCCAAAGTGGAAACCAGGATGCCTACCGGCAAGGCAGAGGAAAAAATTCTTGAGGTCGCCCGGCAAGAACAGATTGATCTGATCATTATGGGCAGCCACGGTCGTACCGGTCTGGAGCGCACGATTTTTGGTAGTGTCGCCGAAAAAGTGATCAAGAGCGCGCCCTGTCCGGTTCTAACCATCCGTCCGGTTTAAAGCGGTCTTTCCTCAGCGCTTAAATTTTGGCTATAAATGTTTTGAAGCAGCGGGGCGCTAGACCAGCGCCCTTTAATTTTCTAAGCTTTTTATTGGTAACCAAGCGTGAGGCCCACCCAGGTGTAACTTCGTTCCGCGGGTAGCTCTATTTCCCAGCGGTCCAGGGTGGCTCGACGATGCAGTTGCCAGCCCTGGTTCAGATAGAGGGTCAACAGCGTCTGTTCCTGAGTTTCCCGGAAACCGGAGAGAATTAACCGGCCCTGAGGGTAGGTCAGGCGTTGCAATTCCATCACCTTGGCCATATGAACGGTCCAGGGCAGGTTGGCCACGACCAGCTCAAAATGGCCCCGCAGGGCTTCGGTTGAACCTTGCAGCCAGTGCACCTGGCCAGCCGGCTTTTCCATCTGGGCGGCAGCCAAAAGTTCCAGACATAACTGGGTGGTAGAGTGAGAGGGCGGGAAGGCCGTGCCACTTCGCAGAGTCAATACCCGGTCGCCAGGACGGGATCGGTAGGGTCGCCAGGCAGATCGGATAACCAATTGCGGAGCCAGGCGATAAAACATAAATATCTCTCAATTGTGCGGGTTGGCGTCTCAGACCTATATTTTAAATTACCAGATGGACTTCCCCACGAGCAATATTTAATTGTTAAGCTGAAGGGTAACCTGTATCTCAGTGAGCAAAAAAAATCGGCAGTTTCCCGGGTCGATCTTGACCGTATCTAGCTTTTTAGATAAGAATATAAGCAGCTAGACGGGAATTAACTAGCAATACTTACCGGCTAGTGAGGCTACCCCGAGGTAACATTGTCATTATGAGTAAATCATTATTAACCCGGGCCGGATATGAAAGACTGCGCCAGGAATTGCGGCAGTTGCGGCAGGTCGTGCGTCCCCAAACCTTATCGGAAGTAATGGAAGCGGCTCAGGAGGGGCGGCTGGAGAAAAATACCGAATATCTGGAAGCTCGGGCCCGCCAGCTTCAGGTAGAAAACCGCATTGCGCAGTTACAACAGGTGTTGGCCAATTCGGAAGTGCTGGTCGGCAGCAACTTGACTCCGAATCGGGTAGTGTTTGATTCCCAGGTGCGGGTTCGCAACCTGTTTACCGGTCAGGTGCTGAGCTATCAACTGGTAGGGGAAGAAGAGGCCGATGCCCGCAACGGCCGGCTGTCGATCACCGCGCCGGTGGGGCAGGCCCTGTTGGGCCGCGCGGTCGGGGATCAGATCCGGATTCAGACCCCGGGCGGCTTAAGGGTATATCAGATATTAGAGATTCGCATGAGTAGTTCATGACCGGACCGAGCCGCTATTTACTTTCAATCCTAAGGAGGACAAATGTCACGCACTGATTGGGAATTAAAGCCAGAGAACTTGCGCACGGTTTGTGATCCAGACTCATTAGGATTTGAAACCACGGCGGAACTGGAACCCCTGACGGATAAGGTAGTAGCTCAATATCGCGCCCGGCATGCCCTGGAGTTTGGCCTCGGCATGAAAGACCCGGAGTTCAATATCTTTGTGGTGGGTTTGCCCCGGACCGGCAAGGTCGAAATGATCAAGGCCTATGTTGATGAACTGGCCTCTAAAGAAGAAACTCCACCTGACTATGTTTACGTCTATAATTTTAAAGAGCCGGAGAAGCCCAACGCCCTGAAGCTACCGACTGGGAAAGGACGGGAGTTGGAAAACGACTTAAATGGGTTAATTTCCACTCTAAAGGTTCAGATCCCGGAGGTCTTTGAGAGTGAAAATTATACCTCGCGGCGCGAGGCCTTAGTGCGCAAATTTAACAAGGAAAGAAATGCCGTACTACAGGAATTAGATACCAAGGCCGGGGCCGAGGGTTTTATTCTTAATGTTTCCCAAACCGGCTTAATGATCGTCCCCGGTAAAGATGGTAAACCCATGGGGGATGAGGAACTTAAGGCCTTAAGTGATGCCGAACGGGAGGAATTGCGCCAGAAATCCAATGCCCTACACGCAGAGATGACCGAGGCCTTACATAAAATCCGTAAAATGGAAAAGGAGTTCGAAGCCGAAGAGAAGCAACTGGACCAAAATATTGCGCTTTATGTGGTAGGCCATCGGATCGAGGAGCTGATCGAAAAATATCAGGGCTATCCGGAGGTGACCGAGTATTTGCGTCAGGTCGAACAAGATATCTTAAAAAATATTGATGACTTAAAACGTCGTCCGGGTAGCACCCCGACGCCCTTTCCGATTCCTATCCCCGAGCCCAGTTTTGTCCAATATCGGGTGAACGTCTTCGTCGATCATTCGGCTACCCAAGGGGCGCCGGTAGTCTTAGAAAATAATCCGACCTATACCAATCTGTTCGGCGGCATCGAGCGTCGGGCCCAGTTCGGGGCCTTGGTCACCGATTTTACCCTGATCCGTCCCGGGGCCTTGCATCGCGCCAATGGCGGTTATCTGATCATGAATTCCTTGGATCTGTTAAAGTGGTATTTTTCTTACGAAGCGCTGAAACGGGCCTTAAAAAATCAGGAAATCAAGATCGAAGACCTGGGCGAACAGTTGGGCCTGATCACCACCAAGACCTTGCACCCCGAGCCTATCCCTTTAAAACTAAAGGTAATCTTAACGGGCAGCCCCTTGCTTTATCAATTGCTTTACACCTATGATGAGGACATGCATAAACTTTTTAAGGTCAAGGCCGACTTTGATTGGGAGATGCGTCGCACCCCCGAACACCTGCAGAAATTCTCGGCCTTTCTAAGAAGTTACTGCGAAAAGGAGAACTTGCGGCCAGTCCACAAGACCGGGGCCGCCCGGCTGGTGGAGTACGCCAGCGAGTTAGTGGGGCATCAAGAGAAGCTCACCCTGCAACTGGCTGAGGTGGCCGCGGTACTGAAGGAGGCCAATTTCTGGGCCGGCACCAATGGCCATGACGTCATCCGGGCCGAGGATATGGAAAAGGCCATTGCTGAAAAGATTTACCGCTCGGACCTGCCCGAAGAAAAGCTGCAGGAATTTATTCAGGAAGGCATGCTGACCATCGAAACCAGCGGCGCGGTGCAGGGCCAGGTCAATGGGCTGTCCGTTTATATGTTGGGCGATCATGCCTTTGCGCGCCCCAGTCGGATTACCGCCGCGGTGTCGCTGGGCAAAGAAGGCGTGGTGACCATCGACCGAGAATCCAAGCTCTCCGGCAATATCCATACCAAAGGGGTGATGATTCTCTCCGGCTATCTCAAAAGCTGTTTTGCCCAGGATAAGCCCCTGACCCTATCGGCCAGCCTCTGTTTTGAGCAGAGTTACGGTATGGTCGAAGGGGACAGCGCCTCCGGCGCGGAGCTGCTGGCCTTGCTTTCCTGTCTGGCAGAGGTCCCTCTGGCCCAGAATATCGCCGTCACCGGCTCAATCAGCCAGCGCGGTGAGTTTCAGCCCATCGGCGGGGTTAATTGGAAGATCGAGGGTTTTTATAAGGTCTGTAAGGTCCGGGGACTGGACGGCAGCCACGGGGTGATCATCCCCAAGGCCAACGTTCAGGACCTGATGCTGAAAAAAGAGGTGTTGGACGCAGTCCGGGAAGGCAAATTTCATGTCTGGGCCGTAGGCCAGATAAACGAGGCCTTGGAGATTATGACCGATTTACCTGCGGGCCAGAAGCTGCCCGAAGGCGGCTTTGAACCGGGGACGATAAACTACCGGGTCGATCAGAAGCTGCGGCAGATGATGGAAACCGCTCGGGAACTGATGAAAGAGGAAAAAGGCGCCAGCAAAGAAAACGAATAAAAAACTTTACGAGTTTACAATAATAGCTGAATAAAGATCCCTGAGGCCCTTTAAAGTTATGTTGCCCCGTGTCAGGTCTCATCTGTTCTAGTTTCGCTGCAGTTCAGAGCCAAGCCTGTTCATCACAATTTATGGGATTCGATATAGGCATAAGCGGAGTGGTTGTGGATGGATTCGAAGTTTTCGGAGTCTATGGAGTACCAGGTAAAATTATTCATCTTATCAAGCTTCAGGGCGATTTCGCGCACTACATCCTCAACAAAGCGGGGATTGGCATAAGCATGTTCGGTGACGTACTTTTCGTCAGGGCGTTTTAGTAAGGCATAAACCTCACACGACGCCGATTCTTCAATCACTCGGATCAGGTCCTCAATCCAGAAAAACTTCTTGAACCGCACCTGAACCCGGACTTCGCCCCGCTGGTTATGGGCCCCGACCCGGCTGATCTCTTTGGAACAGGGGCAGAGCGTGGTGATCGGTACCTTGACGCCGACCAACAGGTCGATATGCCCGTTTGAATTCAGCGATCCCTTGATGGTGCAGATATATTCCATCAGACCGCGGGAACCGGTCACCGGCGCCTCTTTTTCAATGAAATACGGGAAAGTCAGTTCGAGATGCGCGGAATGGGCATTGAGACGCCGCCGGGTCTCTTCCAAGATAATCGAGATATTCTTGATACTAATGTTGCGGCGAAATTCACTTAAAATTTCAATAAACCGGCTCATATGGGTGCCCTTGTGGCGATAGGGCAGGTTCACGTAAACATTGATACGCGCCACCGTATTCTGGGTGCCGTTACATTTATCGAGGACGACAATTGGATAGGAGATATTTTTCACTCCGACCTTGTCAATATCAATCATCCGATGGTCTGGCCGGCTCTGGACATCAGCAATTTTGGCCAGGTCAATGGCAGCTATCACTTTGCCTTTCTGCACGGTCTCCCCTCCCGGAGAGTTTGCTCCGCCAGGTGACTAACCCAGCTAAAAAATTATTAATCTAAATTCAATTATATGTCATAATTACAACATTTACAAGCCCAGGGGTTTATCGGCGTACGGGGTTGCCTACCGCACTTTCAGACATATCGGAACCGTTCGGCAATGGTTCGGGCATGGAGGGGCAGACCCTCGGCTTCGGCCAGGATGATTACCGCCTCCTTGACGGACTGCAAGCCCTCCAAAGACAAATGTTGAAACGTAGGTTTCTTGATAAAATCGTCTACCGACAGTCCGGAAAACATGCGGGCGCACTGTCCGGTCGGGAGGACATGATTGGTGCCGGAAGCATAATCACCGGCGGGGATAGGTGCATAGGGTCCCAGGAAGATGGAGCCGGCGTGCCGGATGCAGGGCAGCACCTCGAAAGGCTCGCGGGTGAGAATCTGCAGATGTTCCGGGGCATAAAGATTGACGAACTCCAGGGCTTCACTAAGGTCGTGTGCGACCAGGATGGCCGAATGGTTGTTGATCGCAGCCTGTAAAATCTCCTGGCGCGGCAAGTGCGGGAACTCTGCGGTTATGGCTTCCAACACCTGATGTGCCAGTTTCTCGGAAGTAGTAACCAGAACCGAGGAGGCGTCCGGGTCGTGTTCGGCCTGAGACAAAAAATCCGCCACGACCAAGCGGGGGTCGGCGCGGTCATCGGCCAGGATCAGCGCTTCGCTGGGGCCGGCCGGGGAATCAATGGCCACCTCGCCGAACACCAACAACTTGGCGGCGGTGACATACTTATTACCCGGGCCCACGATTTTATCTACCTTGGGAACCAAATTGGTGCCATACGCCATGGCCGCGATGGCCCAGGGTCCGCCGATTTTGTAGATCTGCTGGGCGCCGGCCAGATGCGCCGCGGCCAGGGTAGCGCCGTGGACCACCATACCCTGATCGGGCGGTGTGCAGGCGATGATTTCCCGCACACCCGCTACGCGAGCCGGGATAATAGTCATCAGCACCGTCGACGGATATTTAGCCAGGCCGCCGGGAATATAGCAGCCCACCCGCTCCAGGGGGCGATAGAGTCGCCCCGCCAGGATGCCGGGCCGCACCTCAATGGACCACATTTCCTTCTCCAACTGGGCCTGGTGGAATTTTTCAATGTTGGCCGCGGCAAGCTGCAGGGCCTCAATTATTTTAGGATCGACAGAATTATAAGCCGCCTCAATTTCCGCAGGTTTGACCACCAGGTCGTCGGGAGACAGATTATACTTATAATCCCCGTAGATTTCCAGGGCTTCGATATCCCCTCGTTTTCGTACCGCTTCGACGATCCTCTTGACATCATCCAGCACCGCCGAGATATCTTCGCGCGACCGGGTCAGGATGGCCTGGCGGCGTTGGTCGCTAAGCTCCCGCAGTTTCTCCACGATTAATTCAAGCATATTGATGCTTTCCGATCATCTGTTAATTACTCCTAAATTGATGTGAGGTATTATAGCAGATTGTAATTCAGGGCACAATTATCTTTACGGATTAATGAGTATATTCCAATAAATTGGGTCCGCTGGGAAGGGTAGGAGGGAAGAAGCGGCGATCTAGCATTATTATCTCAAGCCCAGCGGAGAAATCGGCCGGATCTTGCCCAATCGCCCTTGCCAGGTCGGTAGATCTTGCCGGTAAAGCGAAGGGAAATTATAGAGATTATTTAATATATATAATTAAATCATGCACTTAATTAATAGCCGACTATGGTACTTATTTTGCAGAAAACACCATAAACAGATCTGATCCAGGCGGGGGATTTTAATGAGCGGCTATCAGGCGTTACGATTCGAGATTTATCAGGAGTTAGGTGAATGTTACACTGCGGTCGGCCAATTGGCTCGAGCCTCCCGGTATCTCCACCAGGCCCGCCAGGAATGCTGGCAAGATCCCCGACCGCTGGTGAGTTTGGGGGTGATCGCTTTAAAGGAAAATCAGCCGCAAGAGGCACGAAACTATTTCGAAGCCGCGTTGGCCTTGAAGCCCGAAGATGACCAGGCGCTTTACGGTCTGGGCCAGGTAGCCCAGTCGATTGGGCAACTGCCGGAGGCCCGACAGTGGTTTCAAGCTGCTTGGGAACGAAATCCTGACAATCTTGAGGCCTTAAAAGGAATCCTGGCCACAGGGGAGGAGCCCGAAAGTCTAGAACTGGCGGCCGGTGCCCTGCGAACTCACCTGGAGCGTCGGCCCGCTGATCTGAAGATGCTTCAGCGTCTGGCCGACATCTATGTTCGACAGGGGAAGGCGGCGGACGCGGTGGACTTGCTGGAGCGGATTCTAATTTTTGAGCCGGATAATCTGGAGGCGCAAGACTTGCTGGCTCGGGTCCAAGGTGCGGATCAGAATGCGACCAACACCTTGTCATGATAATTTCCACCGGGCCGGACTCGGTCGGAAAATTTTGAGTGCCAGAGATCTGCTTCAGCTCTACAGCATCTGTTCCGGCTGTCACCCTGGAAATATGATTATACCAAGTTTTGATTCGAACCCAACGGATTTATTGGCTCACCTCCGGCCCTGCGGGTTTGGGGTGAGGAGGGTAGGGCAGTAACCCTCCATAGCGCCCGTGACCCCTGGAAAGAAGCCCAGGCCTTGGTAAAGCAGGCCCGGTTTGATCAGCAACTGCCGATAGTGGCCCTGGGGCTGGGATTAGGCTATCATCTGCTGCGCCTGATCGAAAACCTTTCGCCTGAACAACCGCTTCTGGTGGTGGAGAAGCGCCGGGATATTTTGACCGCGGCCCTGCGCAGTATAGATCTTGCCCCCCTGCTAACCCGGCCCGGCACCGCTCTGTTGGTCCATGACGATCCAGCGACCCTGCTCCAACACCTTAACGCTCAGTTGCCCCAGGGCAACGGCCGCCGCCTCAACTTCTGGGGGCATCCCCCCTCCTTGCGGGCCGAAAAGACTTTTTACCTTAAGCTCATGGAAGGTTTGCAGGGGACCTGCGGCCCCTTGCCGGCCCGCCGCCGCGGTCTGAACCAGGACTGCCTGCGGGTGCTGATTCTTAACACCGACTATTTTCTGATTCCTGAAATCCTGCGGGCTTTTAAGCATCTGGGGCATCAGTGCCACCTGGTAATGATCGATAAACGCCGGGAGCAGGGCGGTGAGATCCTTCGGCGTATCTTGCAGGAAGTCGGGAATTTCTCCCCCGATCTGATCTTTACGGTCAACCATCTGGGATTTGATCGGGAAGGGATGCTGATGGAAACCTTCCAGCGCGGTCGGCTGCCCTCGGTTTCCTGGTATGTTGATAGTCCCCGCCTGATTCTTAACCTTTACCAGGGTCCGGTCAGTGAGTTGTGTACCATTTTTGTCTGGGATCGGGACTACTTGCCGGATGTCAAGGGCTTAGGGTTTGAACAGGTATATGAATTGCCTTTGGCAACGGACCCGGCCATCTTCCGGCCCCGCCCAGCGCGGGTATGTAAGCCCTGGCAGGCCCCGGTGAGCTTTGTGGGCAACTCCATGGTGGGGGTGGTCGAGCAAAAGCTGTCCCGACTCCCGGCGGACCGATCGTTTCTGGAATTATTCCAGGAGTTGTTAAAGGTTGTCCGGCAGCATCCTTATCAGCCACTGGCCCGGCTGGTGTCCGAGGCTGGTCTTGAGGCCCACCCCGGTTGGCAATATTGCGGCGCTCAGCAAGAAAATGATCTAGAGGCGGCCCTGGTCTGGGCCGGCACCCGCGATTATCGCCTGGAACGGGTGCGGCAGTTAAGTCTGGCCTACCCGCGCATCTATGGTGATCGCGGCTGGCAGGAGCTGTTGTCGCCACCTTTCCAACTGCATCCGGAAGTCAATTATTATGATGAGCTGCCGTTGGTCTATGCCGCTTCCCAGATTAACTTCAATGCTACCAGCCTGCAGATGAAGACGGCCGTCAATCAGCGGGTGTTTGATGTCCCGGCTGCCGCCGGCTTTCTCTTAACCGATTATAAAGAGCAATTGGGGGAACTCTTTAGCATCGGCAATGAGGTAATCTGTTATCACGACCCGGGAGAGATTCCAGAATTAGTCCGCTTTTATTTGAGCCACCCCCGGCAACGGCAAGGGGTAATCGACCGCGGCCGACGGCGGGTGCTGAAAGAACATACCTATGTCCAGCGGCTTAAGACCATGCTGGCCTGTCTAAGGAGAAACTGGTGACGGCGGAGTGCATCCTGGTCATGCAAATGGCCCGGCTGGGCGATCTAATCCAGACCATGCCGCTGTTGTGCCGGTTACGGGCAATCTATCCAACGGCCCGCCTAAATGTCCTGACCGACCGCATCGGTGAACCGCTGTTAACCGGCCATCCCGCCGTGGATGAGGTCATTCCGGTTGATCTGGCACAGCTAAGTCAACTTCTCAGGCAAGATAGCTGGGGGGCTTACCAGCAGATTGCCGGATTAGTGCAGTCTTTGCAGCAGCAGCGCTATGATCTGGTTCTTAATATCAATTTTTCGTCCTTGACGCGGCTCTTGGCCTATCTCCTGCAAGTGCCTAGGGTTTTGGGCTATCAGCCGACGGCAGACGGCCGCGGCCTGATCAGATCTCCCTGGCTGGCCTATATCTATGCCCTGGTGCATGCGCGGCGGTTCAATCGGATAAATTTAGTAGATGTCTTCCGCCACTTAGCCCCGGCGGCGGAGTTTCCCGAACTGGCTCCGGTCCTGTTCGGTGGGCAGGACCAGCCGCCCGGATACACCTCTACCCTCCGGTTGATTGCCCTGCAATTGGGCAGCCGCCATCACCGCCGCCGCTGGCCGGTAGCTTTTTACGCCACCTTGAGTCAACGGTTAATCCAGGCATACGACCTGCGGTTGTTATTATTAGGCATTAAAGATGAGTGTCAGCTGGGGGAGAACTTGTTGAGGGCGCTTCCTGTTGCCTATCGGGAGCGGGTAATCAATCTGCAAGGGCGAACCTCCCTGGCCGAACTGAGTGATTGGCTCGCTCAGGCGCAACTATTGGTGACTGGCGACACTGGCACCATGCATCTGGCCGCTTATCTGGGGGTGCCGGTGCTGGCCCTGTTCATGGGTCCGGCTCTGTGCTTTGAAACTGGACCCTATGGTAACGGCCATTATGTGTTGCAGGCCGAACCCGATTGCCACCCTTGTGCCGAAGCCAGGGCCAGTTGTGACCATGCCGGTTGCCGCCAGATGATCAGACCGGAAATGGCCGCCGCGGTTATTGATCACCTTCTGGGCGGTGAGGCGTTGTGCCTCGATAGCGCGGCCTGGCCCGGAGTTCAGCTTTACCGTAGTGAATCTGACGCCTTAGGGGTAAATTATCGGCCTCAATTAGCCCGCCCCTGGACCTTTGTCAATCTGGTCGGACAGGCCTATCGCCGGGCCGGCCAGCAGTTGCTGGGGATTGATGGTCCGGGTCTGCCCCCAAATAGCTGGGGTTATCTGCCCTCTGGGATGCGGCGTGAAATGCTATTCCGAAAACTGGAAAAATTTCAGCAAGTTTTACGAAAGGGCAACAGTCAAACCGCCGGAGAGCCTGAACTTCAAGAGGCCCTAGTGCCACTGGCAGCCTTTCAGCAGGAATTAAGGCGGCAAGCTCAGTTGCCCGGCTATTTCTTGCCCAACTTGAACGCCGATGGTGATCAATACGGGGCCTGTGTTACAGATTTCTTGTGGAGTAGTTTAGAAGGCTGGCTGAGCCAGGCCAAAGGGTTGGAAACATGAATATCTATGAGAAAAATTTGGCAGTTCTGAGAAAAACTCGTCCGGCGTTGGCGGAACGCCTCGGTCAAGTCGTAGTGCCGCCGCACTTTCAGGTAGTCCAGGCCAGAAATGGCCAGCCGATTCTGAAGATCGGCGAGGTCAGCCTGCATTCCCCTTATGATCCGACCGCCGAAGGGCAACGCTGGGCCTGGGCGCAGGAGCCGCCAAGCGCCGGGGAGCCGCTGGTTATCTTTGGCCTGGGATTGGGGTATCATTGGCAATATTTTTTGGACACCGCAGACTCGTTGTTTGTGGTAGAACCGTCGCTGGAAGTGGCGCGGCTAGCGCTGGAGCAGGTGGATCTAACCCCGTTGTTGGAGCGGCAAGGACTGCGCGTCGGCCGGGATTTCTATGACTTACCGCGTCCGGCCCGGCTGTTAGTGCACCAGCCTACCCTACGTCAGCAACGCGGGGCTTATCGACGCCTGGAACGCTGGTTGGCCGACCCGAGCCAGCCAGGACCGGCGACCGCAGATGCGGTTGTGGGTCGCCCCTTGAAAATTTTGGTTATTTCTCCTCTTTATGGCGGGTCCTATCCGATTGCCCAATACTGCACTCGGGCCTTTAAGCGTCTGGGCCATCAGGCCGAGATGCTTGATCACGGGCCTTTTTTCCCAGCCTACAAGGCCCTGGAACAGATAAGCCGCACGCCCCAACATACCCTGGGACTTAAGCAAGGCTTACTGCGGTTGATTTCCGAGGCCATCCTGGTCAAAGCTGCCGAATATAAGCCCGACCTGGTCTGGGCCTTGGCCCAGGCCCCGCTTGATTGCCAATTAATCAAGGCCCTGCAAGATCAGGGCAGCAGAGTCGCTTACTGGTTTGTCGAGGATTTCCGGGTCATGACCTATTGGCGAGAACTGGCCCCGGCGGTCGATGCCTTTCTGGTGATTCAGGAGGAACCCTTTTATCAGGCCCTGGAAAAGGCCGGGGTCGAAAAGTATGCCTTCCTGCCGCTGGCTACCGATCCCGAGATTTTTCGCCTTTTGGAGTTATCCCCCGCCGAAAAACGCCGCTTCGGCTCGGCGCTAGCCTTTGTCGGCGCCGGTTATCTCAACCGCCGTCAGGTTTTTCAGGGGTTGACTGATTTTGATTTAAAAATCTGGGGCAGCGACTGGGACCTCAAATCCCCCCTGGGACCCTATATTCAATGCCAGGGTGCCAGGATCTCCGCCGAAGACAGTGTCAAAATATTTAATGCCAGCCGCATTAATCTCAATTTGCACTCTTCGCCTTTTCATCAGGGCATTAACCCTGAGGGCGATTATCTCAATCCGCGGGTCTTTGATCTGGCCGCCTGTGGTGCTTTTCAACTGGTAGATTGGCGCGGCCAGTTGCCCCGATTTTTTAAACCTGGGGAGGAAATTGTCACATTTACCACAGTGGAAGAATTGCGGCAGCAGATTGACTATTACCTGGCGCATCCGGAAGAGCGGGAGGCTATTGCCCGCCGGGGTCGGGAACGGGTCCGACGCCAGCACACTTATGAACATCGCCTGGCGCAGGCCTTGCAGCTGATCGAGGAGCTTAATCCCGGAGCCTGGCCGACCCGGCAACCCCCGGCCACAACCATCGGTCAACTGCTCAACCGACTGCCCGACGACAGTTCCCTAAAAAGTTATCTGGCACGCTGGGATCCGACGGAGACGGTTAGTTTGGAGGGTTTGGCTACCCGAATTGCCCAGGGCCAGGGCAAGCTTTCCGAGCCTGAGGGCATTATCCTGTTTTTAAATGAGTTCCGCCAGGGACTACAACGCGGCCAGTTATGAAAGAGATCATGATCATTAATCTGATGCGGTTGGGGGATTTGGTCCAGACTACCCCTTTGCTGCGGGCTGTGCGCCGGGAGCACCCCACAGCCCGGATAACCTTGGTGGTCCAGGATGTTTTCCAAGAAGTGGCCGAATTAATGCCTGGTTATGATCGGTTAGTGGTTCTTGATTTTCTCAGGTTGGCTCCCCTAGTGGACCAGGAAGGCCAAAATCTCCTCGCCGCCTATGATTATCTGGCCACTATAACCGCGACTCTGAAAAATCCGCGCTCTGACCTGGTCATCAATCTCACCCCCAACCGGCTGGGGGCCATCCTGACGCGACTGGTAGCGGGACCAGAAGTGCGCGGATTGACGATGACTGCCGACCGTCAGTTCAGGAGTCAGCCAGCCTGGATGGCTTATATGCTCTGTGCCGCCAAACACTACCGGTTTAATCCGTTTAACATCGTCGATCAGTTCACCCGGGGGGGAGGCTTCCGGCCCCAGGGCGAGGGGGTGGCGCTCAAGCCCCCGGCGACCGTGCTCGACCAGGTTGATCGGCATCTGGCCGCGTTGGGCCGGGATCCGTCCACCTGGCTGATTGGCCTGCAGCCTGGAGCCAGTGCCGTGCTCCGGCAATGGCCGCCAGAATCCTTTGTTACCCTGGCCCGGTTACTTCTTGAGACCCATTCCTGTCACTTCCTGCTGTTAGGGACCGAAAAGGAGCGTCACCTGGGAGAGTTCATCCAGGCGCGGTTGCCGGTGGGGGTAACAACTTCCCTGATGGGCCAGACCCGCATAGCCGACCTGGCGGCTTATCTGGCCCGCCTGCAACTGCTGATTACCAACGATACCGGCACCATGCACGTCGCTTGCGGAGTGGGCACGCCAGTGCTGGGTCTGTTCCTGGCCACTGCCCGGGTTCACGATACCGGGCCTACCGGCCGTGGCCACCTGGCGTTGCAACCGCGGCTGGACTGTTACCCCTGCCAGAACACCGGCGTCTGTACCTCGTTGCGCTGTCATCAGGCGCTGGACCCGGCCCTGGTAGCCCACCTGGCGCAACACCGCTTGCAAGGCCAGCCGCTGACCCAGATAGACGATAATCCTTTCTGGGAGAACGTCGATGTCTTTGTTTCGGACTATGATGACCAGGGTTATCAAGTATATTACCCGCTTATTTGCCGTCCCTTGGACCCGGCCTATTTCTGGAATCTGGTAATGCGCCTGGGCTGGCGATGGCTCCTGGATGGCAGCCCTGAACCGCTCAGATTAGTAGTCCAGCAAGGGATGGAATTTATTAGGCGTTATTTTCAACCCCCGATTAACAGGTTAAGAGCACTGCAGAGAGAACAGGCATTGCAGGAGCTTATCCAGCTGGCCCAGCAAGGCCTAAAGCGAACTGGGCAAATATTGCCGTTAGGGGTTGATGCCGACCGGCATCTAGCCCGCATTAAAACGCTGGGGGAGCGTCTGGCCCAGATTGATACGGCTATTGTCCGGCTGGGGCACATCTTTCCAGAGATCGCCTCGCTAGTCGAGATGTTCCAGCTGGCGCAAACCTATCTGGAAGGCAGCGACCTGATACCGCTAACCCGCCAGACCCGTGAGCTTTATGGCCAGCTCTACCGGCAGGGGAAAATCTTTTTGAAAATTCTGTCGCTGTGCGACTGTCAGTGGAATGATTGTGATTTGCGGCGAGACCATCCGCTGCCATCTAGCGCATCCTGGTTGACTGGTGCTGAAACAAATTTTGCCGCTCCCAACTCTTTCTGAGTGGCACTGCCGATTATTTAATTTGGTACGGTAAATGCGTAAATTAGATTTTTAATAAAGTGTGAGTTTTTTACCACGTGGGAGTTCAATCATGAATATCACCATTAATGAACAAGCCCTGGAGGTCAATTTTGACCATTTGCGGAATCTGGAAGAGGCCCTGGTGGAAGTGGCCGATTCCTATATTCCGGAGGGCGAACAGTTGTTTCAGGTGAAAGTTAACGGGGATTTGTTCAGCGAACGTTATCCACGGGAAGCCCGTTATATCGACCTGGAAACCGTCACCCGCCTGGATATCCATACGGTTACGGATCGGGAACTGGCTTTGGCAATCCTCAAGGAAGCCGGTGGTCAGGCTGATGTCCTGATCCAGGCCCTGGAACAAGGGGCGACCTTGTTCCGCCTGGCCGATGAAAATGAGGCCAATCATTATTATGCCCAGGTCCTGGACACCTTGCGCTGGCTGCTGCAGATCGGCGAGATGGCGGGGCAGGTGCTCGGCGTTAATTTAACCCGGCTACACCAAGAGAATGGCGACCTGGTCGGAAATTATGTCAACGACCTCGAAGAATTACTTAATGAAATGGTTCAGGTGCATCAGGAGAGTGATTTTATCCTCCTGGCCGACCTGATGGAATATGAACTTCTACCCGCGGTGGCCAAGTGGAAAAACATTCTAATACAACTTGGGGAGATGACCAAGGTCTGAAAGCCGCGCCCGGAGCTAAGCAACTGCGGTCGGTTATCGAAGCCAGCTTACCAACCCTGCAGCGGCTAGGCGGACAGCTCTGGGAGGCCGCGGCGCAGGGGGATTTAGAACAATTAGCCGCTCTGCTAAACCAACGACGGGCTTTGTTAGATGGTTGGGATCGACTCACCGGCCCCCCGTCGACCTCAAAGAGGAGACTACCAGAACCGGGGTTGGATTGTGAGATCGAGTTAAAGCAAGTGTTGGCCCAGGACCGGAAGCTGCTTGCCTTACTTATTAAGTGGCGTAAGACCATCTTGGCGCGCTTAACAGATCTGGGCCGGGGGCAGCAGTTACTCAAGGGATACGGACCGCCGGAAAATCTTCGCCCCTACTTCGTCGATCGCCGGCAGTAAACGAATGTCCGATAAGCGTTTTTGATAGGACGCGCCCCACACGCCCCAAGTAGTCTAACAGACTTTATAAAAGTTATTGATAGGGCGCGTCCGACGCGCCCAAAAAGTGCTTGACCGCACCCAGATATCTACCGCTATTAAAATCCGCCGTATTTCCAGATTACTATAATAAATGCATAATATATTGATATATTTGATTATTTATAGTTTTACCCTTGTTTTTGGGTGCTTTTAGTGATAGAATAATTATTTCGTTTTTAAGCTTATGGTCAAGAAGACTTCTTATACGGTATGAAAGCCAGGGTAGCCAAACGAGAAAACGCGGATCATCTGGAACTCAGCCTCCAGATGTACGTTGACCAGGTAACCTTAAGCCTGGACAAACAGGTTTGTTTAAAGTGTGATATCTGTTCTCTCGTCTGTCCCCGCAGCGCAGTGACCATCATCCCTGGCGAGGAAGACCTGGACATCACTATTGATCCCCGACTCTGTGTCTTATGTGAAATCTGTTCCCATTTCTGCCCGGTGGCAGCCATTAGCCTCAATTATAATCAGCAACCCAAAACCATTTTTGCTGACCAGCAAGGTCTGGCGCCCTTTTTACCCAAGATCAATATTGACACCGGCAAATGTCCGCTGCCCTGTCCGCTTAATCCGGATACCGAGTGGCGCTGGTGCCGCCGCGAACTCAAGCTGGTCCCTAATACCCAGACGGACTGTCCCAAACATTGTCAGGTCTGTGTGGAAACTTGCCAGCGGCAGGCGATTGTCTGGGATGAGACGGGGGAAAATGTGCTGCCCCGGCCCGAGCTGTGCATCCGGTGTACCCAATGTTTGCAGTCCTGTGACTATGACGCCATTGAGGTCAATCCCCAATTTTTAGGGCGGCTGATCATTGACGATGCCAAGTGCCCGGCCGATTGTCATAAATGTATTAACCTGTGCCCGACCAAGGCGATCGTCCGGGAAGGCGAGCGGGTTTTCCTGCGGTTTGAAGATTGTGCTTACTGCGGCGTCTGCCTCAATATCTGCGATCAGGACGCCATTTCCCTGATCCGGGAAGAAGTAATCGCCGAGCCGGGAGAATATTCCCAAGCCTGGGAGCAAGCCGTGGCCAAACTAATCGGCAGGTAGGGCGGGGTCATCCCGCCCCTAAAATTTGGAATTTATGGACGAAGAAGTTCGCATCGGCCTCTACATCTGTCACTGTGGGCTAAACATCGCCGGGGTCATCAGTCCCGAGAAGCTGGTCGCACAGACTCAGGATTTGCCCCAGGTGGTAATTTGCCGTCATCATCTTTATACCTGCTCCGAGGCCGGGCAACGCGAGATTTTAGAAGATATTGAACAGCATGGGTTGAATCGACTGGTGATTGCGGCCTGTTCGCCCAAGCTCCATGAGCCGACTTTTCGGCGCTTGCTGATTGAAGCCGGGGTCAATCCCTATCTGTTGGAGATGGTCAACATCCGGGAGCACTGTTCCTGGGTGCATATGCAGGAGCCGGAAGCGGCCCAGCATAAGGCCCTGGAGTTAATCAAGATGGGGCTGGCCCGGGTGCGCCTAGCCCGGCCGCTCACCGAGCGCGTCGTGCCGCTCTACCGCCAGGCCCTGGTCATCGGCGGTGGTCCGGCCGGATTGCGGGCGGCTTTGGATATTGCCAATGCCGGATTTCCCGTGACTTTGGTGGAGTGTCAGCCCGTGCTGGGTGGTATGGCCAATGCATTGCACCGCACGTTTCCCAGGGGGCAGACCGCCTTGAGTCTGATCAACCCGATGATGGCCGCGGTGTCGCTGCATCCCGGGATTAAGGTACTGACCAATAGCGAGGTCAAAGAGGTCAGCGGTCACGTCGGTGATTTTCAGGTAACAGTCCGGCAATCACTGCCTATGATAAACGAGGATTGCGATCGCTGCGGCCAGTGCCTGGAAGTCTGTCCGATCGAGGTCCCGGATGAACGGCAACAAGGGTTAAGCCCGCGCAAGGCCATTTATTTACCGGCTCCGCACGCGTTTCCGGCTTCGTATGTGATCGATCAGGAACATTGCAACCGATGCGGTCTATGCGTCCCGGCCTGTCCGCGCCAGGCCATTGACTTAGCGGCTCAAGAGGTCGAACACCACTTACGGTTTGGAAGTATGGTGTTGGCCACCGGTTTTCTGCCCTTTGACCCGCAAGGCAGCCGCTATGAATCCTGGGTCGCGTTCCCCAAGGTGATCACTACCGTGGCCCTGGAGCGCCTGCTGGCTCCGGATGGTCCGACCGCGGGCCAGGTGCAGGCCCCGGGCGAGTCCACCCCGCCCCGGGAGATTGCCTTTATTCTCTGTGTCGGCTCCCGGGAAGAGGAGGGCCACCGCTACTGTTCCCGGGTCTGTTGTCCGACCGCCTTGCGGCAGGCCCTGGAGTTAAAAAGCCGTCTGCCCCAGGCCCATGTCCGGATTTATTATCGAGATATGCGGACCACCAAGAAGGATTGGGAAGCCCTTTATACCCAGGCCCGAGAGGCGGGAGTGCTGTTTATCCGCGGTCAGGTCCACGAAGTCCGGGCGGATCAGGACGGTCGAGTCATTATCCGGGCCGATAACGAATTATTCCAGACAGTCAGCGCAGATAAAGTCGATCTGGCGGTCCTGGCCGTGGGCATGGTGCCGGGGCGCGGCGCGGCGCTGCGCGAAGTGCTTAAAGTGCCGATCAGCGATGACGGCTTTTTTCTGGAAGCCCATCCCAAGCTGCGACCCTTGGAGACCGTACTGGATGGCATCTATTTGGCCGGGGCCTGTCAAGGTCCCAAGGACTTGTCGGAATCCATCACTTCGGCCAGCGGTGCCGCAGCCAAGATTTTATCATTGTTTGCCTACGAAACCATTACTCTGGACGGCATAGTCTGCGAGATCGACCCGGAAAAGTGCATCGGCTGCGAGACCTGTTTTAAGGAATGTCCCTTTCAGGCCATCAAAATGGTGGGCGCCGGCAAAAAGCAGAAGGCCCAGGTCATTGAAGCCGCATGCAAGGGTTGCGGGGTCTGTGCCGGGGCCTGCCCCGCGGGCGCAGTGATTGCCCGCGGCTTTACCGATGAGATGATTATGGCCCAGATTGACGCGGCTTTAGCCGACCATCCGGAAGATAAGATTCTGGCCTTTTGCTGCAACTGGTGTTCCTATGCCGGCGCGGATTTTGCCGGAGTGTCGCGCTTGCAGTATTCTCCCGCGGTCCGCATCATTCGCTATATGTGTGCCGGGCGGGTACACCAAAAATTTATTCTGCGCGCCTTGGCCCAGGGCGCCGGTCGGGTGCTGATCTCTGGTTGCCACCCCCCCGGTGATTGCCATTATGTCTCCGGTAATCTGCGGGCTTTGGCCCGGATCGAGAAGCTCAAGAAAAAATTGGTCAAGAAGGGTATTGACCCCCAGCGCCTGCGCCTGGCCTGGGTGTCGGCCACCGAAGGCCGGAACTTCCAGCAGGTTATCAATGAACTGGCCGCGGAACTTAAGCATCCGACCGAGGACCAACCACAGGCAAGCGATGGCTAAGGTCAAGATCATAGTTTGCCAGTGCCCGGAGCTGGCCCTTGACGCCCAAGCCCTGGTTAGCTGGCTGGAGCGGGGCGGGGCCGAGGTCCAATTGCTGCCGCCGCTGTGTACCCCCGACGGCCTGATGCAGTTACGCACACGGCTGGCGAGCCAAACTGGAGAGTGGCTTATCGCGGCTTGTGGCCCGGAGCGCCACGCCGGCCTGTTTCAACGCCTGACCCCGGTGGCCGTGGTGCGGGTAGTCGATCTCTTGGCCTATCAAGATCTGGAGAGCGCGGTGGCCGCGTTAACCCTGGCCCAGAGCACGCCTTCCCAGCCAGAGCCGTCGATCGCTCCGGTTTCTCCAGAGGTCTTGATTGTTGGGGGCGGCGTCGGCGGCTGCCAGGCGGCTTTGGATCTGGCCAGGGGCGGGCATAAGGTCTATCTGGTGGACCGGGCCTTGAGCATCGGCGGCATTATGGCGCAATTAGACAAGACCTTTCCCACTCTGGACTGCTCGATCTGCATTTTGGGCCCCAAACTGGTGGAAGTGGCCAGTCATCCCAATATTGAATTGTTGACCTATGTTGGCATCGACCGGATTGCCGGACAGACTGGGCACTTTGTAGTAGATCTGACCCTGAAACCTCGATATGTGGATATGACCAAATGTGTGGGTTGCGGGTCCTGCACCGAAGTCTGTCCAATAATTGTTCCCAGCCGCTGGGATCTGGACCTCAAGCCCAGCAAATGTATCCGCATCTGGTTTGCCCAGGCCGTGCCGCTCAGGGCGGCCATCGACAAGGAATATTGTATTGACTGCCAGTTGTGCGTCAAGGCCTGCGAGCACCAGGCGATTAATCTAGCAGAAGAGCCCCAATCCCGGCAGCTTACGGTCGGCGCCATTATCCTGGCTACCGGGGCCCGGCCATTTGACCCCAGCATCAAGAGCGAATACGGCTATGGCCGCATCCCTACCGTAGTCACCAACCTGGAATACGAACGGATTGTCTGTGCCTCCGGCCCTACATTAGGCGGCCTGGTCACCCCTGAAGGCCGACCGGTGCAGCGCCTGGCCTTTATCCAATGTGTCGGCTCCCGGGACCGCCGCTTTTTACCTTACTGCTCGGGCTATTGCTGCACGGCCTCGATTAAGGAAGCGATGCTGGCCCTGGAACATCAGCCCGACGGCTTGGTTTTTATCAATGTCGGGAACCGGTGTTGCATCCCCTGGAATCCACATTGCCCGGCGTTTTTCTGGCCGGGACCTGCCAAGGCCCGCAGGATATCACGACCACGGTATGCCAGGGCAGCGGCGTCGCGGCTCGGGTCCTCAATATGTTCAATGCCCTGCAAGGCAAAGTCAGTCGCTCCGGAGGCCAATAATTTATCTCCTGATAATGATCGTGGTCGGCGTGGCCGTCGGCCTGGGCGCAAGCTTCAGCGGCCTGGGCGGCGGTTTTTTGATGGTGCCGCTGGGCATTTTCTGGGGCCTCAGCGTCCCGGAGGCGGTGGGCACCTCTTTTTTGGCCATTGTGGTCATTTCCTTATCCGCGGTTATCGCCCATCGCCGTTTGCAGCACGTCAACCGCCGCATGGGCCTGTTGTTGGGGGCGGGCGGGTTGCTAGGGGCGCAGGTGGGAGCCCGTTTATTACCCTATGTCGCCGCAGCGACCTTTAAAAAGCTGTTTGCCCTGATTCTGGTGCTTCTGGCGCTGCGTATGGCCTTAAGCAAAGGGAAAACCCCGGCGAGCCCGGCAATTACCCCTGAATCGCCGACGCCGGGCCGCGGCTTCTGGCAAGCCCTGGCCATGCTGCTGCTTGGGGTGCTGGTGGGGGTCGCGGCCAGTTTCAGCGGTCTGGGCGGCGGCTTTCTCATGGTGCCGTTGGCTATTTTATTGGGTCTGTCGGTGCAGGAGGCAGTAGGGACCTCTTTTCTGGCCATCCTGATCATTTCGCTTTCGGCCCTGGTCGCCCACGGCAAGTTGGCCCACGTCAATTATCCCATCGGCCTGGCCTGGGGGGGTGGCGGCATCTTCGGGGCCCAGATCGGCGCCCGGCTACTGACCTATGTTTCCGGCCCGACCTTTAAAAATATCTTTGCGGCCTTTCTGGTTATTCTGGCCATCCGGATGTTCTGGTAAACATTATTTATGGTAATATCGCTTGATAAAAAAATATTCCTTATTCTTTGCTAAATGTCAAATTAATTTCAGATAAATTCATAGTATAAAGGGCACTAGGGGCGACCTGGGGCTCACCCCCATGGCCGTCTCGGGTTCTATGCCGTAATTTTGCCGAACCACCTGATTTTCCCCGCTGTTGTCCAAAGCATGTCAACAACATAATATCTTTTTCTAGAAAGACAAGGCTAAAACCTGGTAGCCGGTAGTCCGGCAAGGGTATATTAAAA
>MUKC01000132.1 GCA_002049795.1 Desulfobacca sp. 4484_104
TGATCCAACAACAATTTCAACATTCCCTGGCACTGGAGATCAATAAATGGAGAAAAGCCGCGTGATATCTGGATATTCAAACCGTACCCGTCGTTTTTGAGTTATTAACACATTATTCACATGCGTACAAGTCAAAAATGCAATTTTTCCAAAAAAATTGCCGGCTTCAATGCCTAGGGTGAACGGTTACAAACTTTTTTGCAAAGGAGAGTCAGAGTCGTGCTTTATGGAAAATATCGCTTCCATTCCATCCTGGAGAGCGATGCTATACTTCCCCCTTATAAAGGCTCAACCTTCCGGGGGGTGTTTGGCGTTGCTCTGAAAAAAGTTGTATGTGTGCTCAGGACTCAGGAATGTAAAGATTGTCTGCTCCGAGACCACTGTGTTTATTTCCAGGTTTTTGAAACCTCGGGGGTCTCAGGAGCTAATTCCTCTGAAATCAAAAAGCCTTCCCCGCCGCATCCCTTTGTCATTGAACCGCCGCTGTCCGTCGAAACCCATCTCAGGCAGGGACAGAGCTTTGATTTCGGGCTGATCCTGTTTGGCCCGGCCAACGAGAAGTTGCCTTATTTTGTCTATGCCTTCGAACAGATGGGGAGGATCGGCATCGGTCAGAAGATTAACGGCCAGCGCGGCCAATTCCGACTCCTTACCGTCAGCAGAGCCGATAAGGTGATCTATCAAGCCTGGGAGCGGCTGTTAATGATTGAGGATGTAATTGATGTAGCATTGGAAGCCCCCACCGCGCGTGATCAGTCAATTGACCAAATTACCGTCGTTTTGCAAACGCCTTTACGTCTCAAGTTTAGAAATACCTACCGGGCCGAGTTGCCGTTTCATGTATTGATTCGGGGGATATTAAGACGCATTGCGGTCCTCAATCATCATTACGGCGCCGGAGAACCAGATCTGGACTATCGGGGGCTGGTGGCTCGAGCTCAGAAAATTAAAACCTTGGCCTCAAGTGTCCGATGGTACGATTGGCAGCGCTACTCGAACCGCCAGGAGCAGGCCATGCTCATGGGCGGGATGACCGGTCAAGTAACCTACCGGGGGCCACTGGGGGAATTCCTGCCGCTCATCCGCTATGCGGAACAGGTGCATCTGGGCAAGGCCACCACCTTTGGCCTGGGAAAAATTAAACTGGTCCGGGAAACCTGAGGGAATTATTGGGGGGATGGCCCGGAGGGACTTAAAATCAGGGAGAAACACTATGGACGATACCGTCTTGAAAATCGCTCTCGCCGCCTTCATGCATGATATCGGCAAATTGGTGCCTCGCGAAACCCTGCACATTTCTGAAGAGTACATCAATAATCACGCTGACCTCTACCAGCCCTTTTATCAGGGCCGCCATACCCATTTGCATGCGGTATACACCGCGGCCTTTATTGAAAAAATGCAGGATCGGCTGCCCAAAGAGTTGAACCAGGCCCAGTGGGGGGAAGGGGATGCCTTTATCAATATGGCCGCCAAGCATCACCGGCCGGAAACTCCCATGCAGTGGGTGGTAACCATAGCCGACTGGATCAGCAGTGGTTGGGACCGAGAGCCCTATGATCAGGAAAGCCAGACATCCTGGCGGGATTACCAGCGTGTACGATTGGTTCCCGTTCTCGAACAACTCGGGGCCGAGCCGATTGCCGCTCAAGTTGAGTGCTCCTATGGTTACCCCTTGAGAGAGATTTCGCCGACCAATATCTTTCCCCGTTTAAAAAGAGAAGTCGAACCTGTTGATGCGGTGGTGGCAAACCAGGAGTATAAATGCCATTTTGAGAAATTTATTGACGCCCTGAGAAATCTCAAGCACCGGGAGGAGAATCTGGAACTATGGTTTGAACATTTCGACAGTCTGGTGATGCTCTATACGTCGGCGATGCCCTCGGATCGGAGCGGCAAGGTGGTGCCGGATGTCTCGCTTTACGACCATGCTCGCACTACCGCGGCCCTGGCAGTGGCAATCTATCTCTATCATCAGCAGACTGCCACTGTGACCATTGACGCGATTAAGGATTATGCTGACCAAAAGTTTCTGCTGATTAATGGCGATTTTTATGGCATCCAGGATTTTATCTTCAGCAGATATGGCGATCTGCGCAAATATCGTTCCAAGATTTTACGCGGCCGTTCGTTTGCGGTATCGCTATTTTCGGAATTGGCCGCCGACCTGGCCTGTCGGGAAATCGGCCTGCCGTTCTCCTCCGTTATCCTTAATAATGCGGGAAAATTTACTATTATCGCGCCCAATACCCCAGAGGCCCAAGCCGCACTCCAAAATGTTGAGACGAAAGTAAATAAATGGCTGATGGAAGTTTCCTATGGAGAGAACGCTCTAGGATTTTCCTGGCGGGCAGCCTCGGCCCATGATTTGGTAGCGGGCAATTTTCCCGACCTTTGGGAACAGTTAGGGAAGGATCTGGAAAGAAAGAAGTTGAACCGCATAGACCTGAGCACATATGCCGGGCCGGTTAGTGGTTATCTGGACAACTTCAACAACGATCTAAATCCGCCGCTTTGCCCGCTCTGCGGCAAAAGGCCCGCGGCACCGGAAGTAGCACAGGATGATTTGGTCAAAGAAGCGGGATCATCTTGCAAGCTCTGCCGCGACCATATCTTCCTGGGGACCAATCTGGTCAAGAAGAAACATCTGGCCATCACCACCCGGGAGGCAGAACTTCGTGACCCGGATAGTATGCTACGGGAGCCGATTTTCGGTTACTATCAGGTGGCGTTTTTAGAAGGAGATCTGAAAAATCTGGCTAGAAGCGGGCAGCTTCTGAAATACTGGGATCTCGCCCTTGCTCCGGACGGTGCCGTGCCTACAGGGATCACTACCCGATTTATCAGTGGCTATGTCCCGGTTTATCGAGAAGGAGATCAGCATGATGAACGTCTCCGGGCCGGAGGCCGGAGTGAAACCAAGAAACTGGAACTTATCGACCAGATCGAACCCGACACTCCTAAGACCCTGGAGCATATTGCCGCGATGGCCCGGAATCCTACGGAAAAGCCCGGAGTTTTTCAGGGGATTGACGCGCTGGGGATCCTGAAGGCCGATATTGATAACCTGGGCCTTTTAATGGCTTGTGGTCTGGACCCTAAAAGGTTCACCCTCTCCCGCCTGGCCACCCTGAGCCGTCAGCTTAACAACTATTTCACGCTGTACCTACCACATCTACTATCAACTGACCGACGTTACCAAGATATTTACACGGTATTCGCCGGCGGTGATGACCTGTTTCTGATCGGGCCCTGGAATCGGATTATCGAGCTGGCGCGGCATCTACGGGCAACCTTTGCCGACTATGTGTGTCGCAACCCGGCCATCCACTTTTCCGCCGGTATTAGCCTGCAAAAGCCTCATACCCCCATTGATCATCTGGCCAGGGCCGCCGAAAGTGCCCTGGAACAATCCAAGGACGCGGATAAAAATCGGCTGACGCTTTTCGGGGAAACCGCCACCTGGGAAGAATTTGAGCAGTTACAGCAGATTAAGCAGACTTTGGAAAAATGGCTGGCACAGAAGTGGATAAATCAGGCCATGCTGTATCGCCTTAATGAACTGCTCCAGATGGCCGGTGAAGAAAGGCGCGTCGTTGCCAATAACGAAGTTTACCTGGATGATATGGCCTGCACCCGCTGGCGGGCGATGGCGGTCTACTTTCTGGAAAGAAACATTGGCAAAGAAATCAAGGCAGAAGAACGCCGTTCTGTATAACCAAAGAGGGGTCAGATAGGAGGATAAGCATGGAAAAAATCGTTTTTTGGAAAGACCGGGAGCGAGGGACCATTGAGCCTACCTTGTTTTCCAAAATGGCGGAGGACTTGGCAGAGCGTTTGGCTAAGGAAGGCAAGGTGAACAAAAGGACCCAAATCCGTAAATTCTATGATGAAGTACTGCGCCTCGATAACGAAGCGCAGAGCAATCCGACTACGGAACAATGGGAAAATATCTTACCTCGGCTTCATATGTTGATTGCCAAGGCGGTTTATGCCCAAGGCAGAGAATTGGTTTCCCCCGATTTTGTCAAATTCATTAAATCATCAATTAACCAAATTCAGCAAAAAGAAGACCTATCAGTATTTACTAATTTTTTCGAGGCGTTTATGGGTTTTTACCGCCTATACCGGAAGGATTAAGAGAGGACAAAAGGCAATGAAACTGGTAGGAATCACCGAAATCAACGGCAAAATTATTCTAAAGAGTGGCCTGCGGATCGGCGCCGGAGATACCGAAATGCGCATCGGCGGGACCGATAATCCCATCATCCGGCATCCCCATACCTTGGAACCCTACATCCCAGGCTCTTCATTAAAAGGCAAAGTAAGATCTCTGTTAGAGATGAGGAGCGGGTTGATGGGCAGGACTGAGGGGAAGCCAGTATCTTTAGTAACTCTTAAGGGTCTGGAAGGTCCTGCCAAGGCGGACGGCGAAAAAATCCTGAAGCTGTTCGGCGCCAGCGGCGCAGATCAGGAGGATGGAGAGAGTTTGGGGCCGACCCGGGTATCATTTGCCGATTGTCCGCTTAACACAGATTGGAAGCAAAAAGCCCTGGAAAGACGGCTGCCCTTTACCGAGGTCAAATCGGAAAACACCATCAACCGCATCAAAGGCACTGCCGATCCCAGGTTTATGGAACGGGTGCCCTCGGAGACCGTATTCGATTTTTCGGTGACTCTAAAGAAATTTGCCGAAGACGAAGACCTACTTGACTGCCTGCTCTCTGGTCTCAAACTGTTAGAACTGGATGCCCTGGGCGGCTGCGGCAGCCGGGGCTATGGGCGGGTCCGGTTTGAATTCAATGACGAGGAGATAAGTAATAAATTCCAACAAATTAGCCTTTTTGCTCCGGAGGGCTAAACCTTGAAGCTATATGTCATTAGCATAAAACCCTTGGGCGGTCTGGGGACACCGCTGAAGGGCGACACCTTGTTCGGACATTTCTGCTGGCAGGCGGCCCATGATCCGGGCTTGCTGGCCGGAGGCCTGGAAAGGCAGATTGCCTCGTATTCGGAAAAACCTTTCGTGGTCTTCTCCTCGGCCTGCCCTAAACTGGGAAACAGCCCACCCCAGTATGCCGTCAAGCGCCCGGATCTGCCTCTGTCTTTACTATTTCCCGACTCGGAACCAGAGAGGGTAAAGCGGTTTGAGGCAAGGAAGAAGAACAAGAAGCGGAAATGGCTGCTGCTCAACGCTGACCTGGAGCTGGAGTTAAAGCAAGCGCAATACCTGACGGATTCGCAGCTAGCGGATCGGGTTGCCCGTAAAGCCCCAGAGGACGGCCGACGGCAAATGCGCAAGTTAGGGGATAGCCAATTTATCATTGCCTTTGCTCAACCCCACAATACCATCAGTCGCTTGACCCAGACCACCGGCCCGGAGCAATTTGCCCCTTATACTCAGGAGATCAGGCATTATTACCCAGGAACGGAGTTGGCCATTTTTACCCTCATTGAGGAACAAGTTACCGATATTGAGCGGGTCTGTCTGGGTCTGCAAAGGATTGGCCAGTGGGGGTATGGCAAAGATGCCTCAATCGGCCAGGGACGGTTTCAACTGACTGGCCACCAGGAACTTCCTTTGCCAAAGAGCGAGGGAGCCAATGCTTGCTATACCCTGGCCCCGGCGGTCCCGGAACCAGATATGTACCGGGAAACCTACTTTGTGCCGTTTGCCCGGTTCGGCAAGCATGGGGACCTATTGGCCCGATCCGGTAATCCCTTCAAAAATCCGGTAATCATGGCAGATGAGGCCGCGGTGTTCCTGCCGCGGGACCCAAAAGTTTTTGACAAACCGTATCTGGGCCGAGCCGTTACCGGGTTATCCAAATCCTTCCCGGCCACTGTAGCGCAGGGCTATGCCTTTTACCTGCCTTTCCGGTTGGAGGGCTGAAATGAAAGAGTATGGTAAGCCGATAAGTTGTTATATAAAAACCGTTAGCCCGCTACATCTGGGCTGTGACGAAGTATACGAACCCTTGAATTTTGTCGTAGATGAGGAGCACTGTCGCCTGATGGTTTTCGAACTTGGGGTTTTCTGGCACCATTTGTCGGCCCCGGAGCGGCAGCGCTTTACCGCCCTTTGCCAGAAAGGGACAATTTCGTCTATTCTGGAAATCTATAAATTTATGCGCGGCCGCCAGATGTCAGGAAAGGCGGTGAAAGTCTGCCCGGGACTGGTAGAGCACTATCGCCAGACCCTCAGTCTGCCGCTTGGCAACGAGAAGAAAATCAAGCAGGAGTTAAATAACTTCACCATCGCCCGGACCGCCTTCCTTCCTCATGACGGGCGGCCTTATATCCCGGGGTCGGCGATTAAAGGGGCCCTGCGGACCGCCTATCTGAATCATCTGGCCACGAAAACACCATTGCCCCGGCAGAACTCATCGCGAAACCTGGAGCAAGCCTTGTTGGACGGCGGCAGTTTTGCGACCGACCCCTTCCGATTTGCGACCGACCCCTTCCGAATGCTCAAGGTCTCTGATTTCCTGCCGGTCGGCGAGGTGCTGACGCGGGTTATCTACGCAGTCAACGAAAAAAAGAAACTTTCGCCCTTCTCGGCCCGCGGCCCCTACCAGATTCTGGAAGTTATCGAGCCGGGGAGCATCTTTGTCGGTACCATAACCATCGACTGGCCCGAACGCCAGGCCGGGATCAGAACCCCGATCGAGCGTCCGGTCCTCTTCCACAGCGCCGCCTGGTTCTATGGTCAGCAAAAAGCCCGAGAGGATGAGGAACTACGGGACATTGGCACAAAGCCCATATCTGTACCAAAAGTTAATTCTGACTTCCTGTTACGCCTGGGTCGGCATTCCGGGGCTGAATCGGTGACTATTGCTGGTCACCGTCAGATCCGGATCATGCAAGGTAGAGGTAAGCCTGCCAAGTTCGAGAATCACTCTACTACCCTGTGGCTGGCCTCTGATGATCCTAAAAAGTATGTAAAAGAAAACCTAACGCCCTTTGGCTGGGCCCTGATGGCTGAATTGGGCGAACCCGAGGCCCGCGCCTATGAGGAACAAGAAGCAGCCTGGCGTCAGCACCAAGAACAGCAAATCACCCAGGCCCGCGCCGCCGAAGCCCATAAACCAAAACCGGTGGCAGTGGCGCCCATAAAAACCGACCCCGTAGACAAGCTCAAAGAGGAGCTTAAACTTATCAAGCCCGACGACGCCGGGCGCCTGGGAACAATTATCCAGAAAATCGAAACCCTGGAGACGCCGCAACAAAAAGCGGCGTTGGCCCGGGCGATTAAGGAGCATCTGGAACCCAAGCGCTTCAAAAAGCATAAGCGCCGGGATTATTTATTGAAGCTGATCGAATCCGATTCTTGAACCGAGGGAGGCAAAATGTTTAAAAAGGCTCTTGTTCTAACTGTGGGCACGGGGACCCGGCCCGATGTTAATATTGTTCTGCCCTTAATTAAAACCGTTAAAGACAGCCGTCCCGACCACGTGGTTTTTGTCGTCACAAAACTCAGTCAAGAATATGCTCAAGCCATTGCCCAGGATCTGGCGCTGGAACCCTCCACTTTCGATATTAAGGTGTTGGTAAATTTCGACGATGTTCAAGCCGTGTTTATGGAGGTCAACCGACTTCTGCGCCAACTTTTGGAGCAAGGGTTTTCGCCTGCCGACATCCAGGTAGATTTTACCAGCGGCACCAAAGCCATGTCCGCCGGCGCGGTGCTGGCCGCGGTCTATCAGGGTTGCCAATCCTTAAAATACATTACCGGCGAGCGTGATCACGGGGTGGTGAAAAATGGCACCGAGCGGTTTGTAAGCTTCTGTCCCAACGCCATCTTCGCAAATCAAGAGATCAAAATCGCGGTTGAACTCATAAAGCAACTCCGATTTATTCCAGCCTGCGAGATTCTGGATAACCTCAATCCTAACCTTCTTGCCGACCATGAACTGGATTTGGTGGCCAACTTGCAAAGAGTAGCCCAAGCCTATGATTTCTGGGATCACTTTGAGCATCTCAAGTTTTCTGGAACTGCCAAGAAAGTAAAGTGGCATTTGCATGAACTACAACAATTTCAGCCTTCAGAAGATGTCGTGCGCCAAGTGCACGGTCTGGGCCTGCTGTTGCAGAACGACCAGAATGTCGCTAATGAATTGGTGATAGTTGATCTTTTTAACAATGCTAAACGTCGCGCCAGCTTACCCATTTATTGAATGAGCGTAACCATACCATTCTGGCGCATGGCAATAAACCGGCAACGGCAGGTCTTTATCAAAAACTCGAAAAGTCAATCGTTGAATTAGTTACTTTGCAGATTACTGACTTTATCAGTAAATGCCAAAAATTTAATTTTCCTTGGCTCCGACAACCTGATTCCGATGGAAATTGAAGAGCTACTTGAACAGCTAAAGCTCGATCCCGCCAATCCATGCCTCTACCTGGCATTGGCCCGGGCTTACCTGGATTCCGGCGCCGAAGTCAAAGCCCGCGACCTGGCGGTCAGATACCACCGGCAGTCAGGCGCTGATCCACAACTGTGGCGCGGTTGGGCCGAAGTCTGCCAGGCCCTGGGGATGGCCCGTCAGGCCCAGACGTGCTACGAGCAGGCCCTGCGACTGGCCCCGCAAGATTGGGAAGCGATGTATGGGCTGGCCGTGCTCCTGGCAAATGTGGGCCACTATGAGAAGTCGCTACATTACCTGCGGAAAATTATCCGGGGCCATCCGGAGCACCAGGCCGCCCGCGTCCTTTTAGCCGACAATTACCGTGCCTTAGGGCTGCCCGGCCAGGCTGAGGTTCTGATCCCAGCGGCAGAGAAGACATCGGTAACGTTGCCGCCGCGCTATTTTCCACCTGCAATCAGCAGCGCGGATACCGCTATCTTCCTGCAACTGTTCGCCGGACGCGAAATCGGCTATGCCCTGCACCAAATCGATGCCCTGACCGGCCAGCCCGGTTATGTCTATCAGGAAGCCCCGGTCAACCCTGACCTTATAATTCGACATCTTCAGGGGGACCTGGCCCTGGCCGCCTATCCGTTGCGCACAGATAATACTGCCCGTTATGCTGCTGTAACTCTGCGCCTGCCGGCCCGGGTGTGGGAAGCCAATTTAAAAAATCAGGGCTATCTGACCTATCAGGAAGAAAAGCTGCGGCATCAGGTCCTGGCCCTGGCCCGTTATGCCCGGCAGCGCAATATCCCCGCCTATCCCGAGGAGCGCGGCGCCTATCAGTTCCGGCTCTGGTTCTTTTTCACCGACTTCGTCCATTTTCTCAAAATCAAGGATTTTGTTACGCGCTTTCTGGAGCATGTCCCGCAACCTGAGCCCGGTTTTGTGGTTGAACCAATCCTGGCTACCCAATCGGTAGGCATCGGCTGGACGGAGCGCGCCGTAGCCCTGCCTCTCGGTATTCATCCCGCCACGCGGCGACGCTCTCTCTTCCTTGATGCCGAAGGTCGGCCCTATGCCGAGCAGCTCAAAATCCTTCGGAAGATCAGACCTATACCGCTGCCCACTGCCTTGGCCGGTTTGCGCGCCGCCGCGTCACCCCAGGCCGTTGCTACTGACCAACGCCTGCCCCTTTCCAAGGGCATAAAAAGTTTGGCCCAACAATGTCCGGTGCTAGACGAGTTGATCAATAAAGCTCTGAGGGGACGGGTGCTCCGCCGGCCGGAAAAAATTATCCTGTTTTATACCGTGGGCCTGATTGACCGCACGGGCCAGGGCCTCCATCAACTTTTGGAAACTTCTCCCGATTACCAGTATCAAAAGGTGCAACGCCAGTTCTCCCGTCTGTCCGCCAACCCCATCAGTTGTTACAAAATACGCCAATTACTGCCCGAAATAACTGCCTCGGTTAACTGTAATTGCAGCTTTGATCTGCGCGGCGGCAAGTACCCGTCGCCACTGTTGCATGTCAAT
>MUKC01000133.1 GCA_002049795.1 Desulfobacca sp. 4484_104
CCGAACCTCTCTAAGCGGGGTGACCGTCAGGCCGGACATGATGATGTCAATTTTATTTTCCAGCAGGGCGGGTATCTGGTTTTTCCATTTAAGTTCAACAAACTGCAGAGATTTGCCAAGATGATTGGCAAGTGCCTGGGCAAATTCCGCCTCCAGGCCGGTGATTTTTCCGTTCTGCTTGAAAATAAGCGGGGGGGCATCCGGGGTGATACCAACCCGCAGCATGTTTTTATCAGCGACGGCGGAACCCGATCCGGCGGTGGTTTGGTTGCTGACGGCACATCCTGCCAGCAGCAGAAGGCCGGCTATCAGCAAACCGGCAGCGATCGATCGGCACCTGTGGTTGTCGCAAAGCATTTTTATCACCTTTCAGAATCATCCGGTTGCGTTTCTATTAATGTTAACAGACATATATCACTTCCTTCAGCCCGATGTACAGCAACAATTACCTGTCGTCAGCTATTTTTCCATCAACTCCCGGGCATGCGCCAGGGTGGTGCGGGTGATGCGCTCGCCTCCCAGCATTCTGGCAATTTCCCGCTGGCGGTCCTTTTCGTTCAGCGGTCGAATCGTCGTGAGGGTCCGCCCGTCGACAACCTGTTTGGCAATACTGAAATGCTGATCGCCGAATTTGGCAATCTGGGGAAGGTGGGTGATGCAGATTACCTGGTGATGTTTGGCCAGGGCGGCCAGCTTGCGTCCCACCACTTCGGCCGTGCCGCCGCCGATGCCTGCATCCACCTCGTCAAACACGATGGTTTCCACCGCATCGCTTTGGGCCAGGATGGCCTTCAAGGCCAGCACCACCCGGGACAGTTCACCCCGCCTGGGACAGCTCCAGCTCGATCTCCGCCAGCCTGGACAGAACGGCATCCAGCGAACCGCCGTATTTGCGCTTGAGCCTGTTGAGGGTGTCCAGCCGCTCTTCAATGCTTTCAAGGCGCCCGTCATCCATCTGGATAAGTCCCAGGTGGGAGCGTAGTGCTTCCACCAAATCTTCGATTTGATAAGCGGCCGCAGCCAGGTTGTCGGCGGTTGATTTCAGCTGGACATCCACCCGTCCAGCCCTGTCGAGATTCTTTTTTACTTCCAGAAGGCGTTCGATGATCGAACCGGATGCCCCGTAAAGCTCTTCAATGCTGCCAAAAACCGTTTGGTAAAGCATCTGGGCGTTTTTCAACCGCAGTTGTTCCTGTTCCAGCTCGACATCTTCCCCGGGTTGCAGCCGCGTGCGCTGGATTTCTGCCTGTTGAAATTCCAACAGTTCCATGTGCTCGGCCTGCCGCTGTCGGGTGCGTTGCAGCTTCTGAAGCTTTTCAATCAGGGGAAGAATGCGCTGATAGGTGTCATGCACCTGCTGCCGCAGGGCCAAAAGATCTCCGAACTGGTCCAGGATCACCAGCTGCTGCTCGTCTTTCAAAAGCCCCTGGTGGGCGTGCTGGCCGGAGATGCTGGCCAGGTTGTCGGTGACCGCGTTCAACACGGCGATGGTCGCCAGCCGTCCATTAATATAGACCCGGTTGCTGTCAGTTCGTGAGATGATCCGACGGATTACCAGACCCTCATCCGTATCAAAGCCGTGGCTGGCAAGGGTGTCGGTCAGGTTGCCGGCTGCCGAGACATGAAACAGGGCTTCCAGCTCAGCGGATTCGGCTCCCGTGCGCACCATGTCCGAGGAGGCCCGGCTTCCCAGCAGGAGGTTGACCGCACCGAGGATGATGGATTTTCCGGCACCGGTTTCCCCGCTTAAAATGGTCAGGCCTTCGGCAAAATGGATCGTAAGATCGTCAATAATGGCAAAATTTCGAATGGACAGTTCTTTTAGCATGGGCTGACTGCATCGCTATTTGCTGAATCTTGCATATGAAAGTTACCTGCTCACGCAAGATCCAGTTATTCCGTTTGCATGTCTTCGGCCGAATAAGTCCCCCACTTGCCGATGGTGACAATCCCGTCTTCCTGCAGGCCCTCGGCAATGGATTCAAAAACCGCATCCACAGCCCGGTTGGCCAGTTTCGAAGGGATTCCGTCAAGTTTTTTTGCCACCCGTTTTACCAGCTGGGTTTTGTTCATCTGCCGGTGTCTCCTGTTGTAAAATCGATTTTCATCCCGGGGGTCGCCCTCGCCCGTTGCCGGGATATATTTTTTATTTATGGCATATTTTGTTGTCATCTGCAATGGGCGCCGGGGTCTGTCTGTACCCCTGTACGCATCTGCTTTCAATCCTTTGACAATTCGGGAAATAATTCGTATGATGCATCGATAAAGCATGCGCAATGGGCTGCGGGCGTTGCAGCCACCACCGCTAAAACAACCCCGGGCTGCAATATCCGGCGAAACATGATTCGCCGGGGCAGGTTTGCACTTGATGGATGTGGATCGAAATAAAGTTAATTTTGTATTCCAGGGTATTTTGGTGCTGGTGGCCCTGGGCGTGGTGCTCAAATATGCGGGTGCGGCCATCCTACCGCTGATCATTGCCTGGCTGCTTTCCTATCTGCTCGCCCCGGTGGTCAACTTCATGACCCGCCATAAAATCCCCACCACCGTGGCCGTCTTTATCGTCATCATCTTGTTGATGGGCATTTTGTATCTGTCGGGTACTTTCCTGTATGGCCGCCTTTCCGCTTTTGCGGCGGCTTATCCGAAATACCATTCCCGGATGACCGAACTGGTCGCCAGTTTGACCGGCCGGTTGCATCTTGGCACAAATCCGCTGGATGGCGTCAACTGGGGGCAAAGCGTGGGCCGCTTCCTGATGAGCCTGTCCGGCTCCATTTTCGTTTTTGCCTCCAAGCTGGTGCTGGTAGTGATTTTTCTGTTTTTTATTCTGCTGGGCAAACCGTATTTTAAATACAAAATAATGAAATCTTTTTCCCAGGAAAAAGCCAATCAGCTCAGTCAGATTACCAGCTCAATTACCTCCCAGATCCGCCGTTACCTGTCGCTGCAATTTTTAATCAGCTTTGTAACCGGAATTCTGGTATGGCTGGCCCTGGAATTGATCGGGGTGGATTTTGCGGCTACCTGGGGAGCCCTGGCTTTTTTCCTGAATTTTATACCCACCATTGGGTCTATTGTCGCTTCCATTCCTCCGATTCTGTTGGCTCTGGTGCAGTTTTATCCCAACCTGTGGCCGGGCATCATCACCATGCTGGTGTTGCTGGCCATCCAGTTGAGCATGGGCAATGGGATTGCCCCCAAAGTGATGGGAGACCGGCTGAATCTCAGTCCGGTGGTGATTCTCCTGTCCCTGATGTTCTGGGGATGGCTGTGGGGGATTGTCGGTGCTTTGCTGTCCATTCCCATCGCCGCAGCTCTGAAGATCGCCTGCGAAAACATCGAACCCCTGCACCCGGTCAGCGTTATGATGGGCTCGGGAAAAAGTTACCGCCGTGAACTTCTCAAGCAGGGAAGGCAGGATACGGTCCCCGGCAATCCGATGGCTCCTGTAAAAGATGGCCCTGAAGACCCGTAAATGCGCAGCACCTGGTCACAGGAGGAAAATTTTGTGAGCAAAAATCGGTATGGCTGGAAAGGCTGGCGAATGCCCCTGACAAACTTGCATGATCCCGAGTATTGTGAATTTGGTTGCCCCATTTGCCGCGCTGCCCGGGCGGGCGGGCGGCTGGCCGGATTTTTTCAGCGCGTAGAGCTGATCGTTACCCGCGGCGGATGCTGGTGGGGCAAGGCCCGCCAGGCTAAATACGGGGTGCCACCCGATGAACCGCTGCCGCCTGAAAAATGAAACCGGCGCACCCCGCCTGCGGTCTATTCCCACCCCGCTTCTTTTTTCAATGATTTCAGGGTTAACACCAGGCAGGTTTTCAAGGTGTCATTGACCCCCTGGCCGGTGGTGGCACTGGCGGCAAAATAAGGGGCTTTCAGCTGGCGGTTGTAGAATTGGTTCATTTTTTCAATGGACATCAGGGGAACCCCCTCCTTGGCCAGGTCGCGCTTATTGTATTGCATTACCAGGGGGATGGTCATGATGTTCAGACCGTAGCTTTTCAGATTTTCCGCCAGGTTTTTTAACGACAGAATGTTTTTTTCATGCCGGATTTTAAGAGAATCCGCCACAAAGACCACCCCGTCAACACCTTTTAACACCAGCTTGCGGGTGGAATTGTATTTGACTTGGCCGGGGACGGTGTACAGCTGTACCCGCACGTCACAGCCTTTGATTTTACCGGCCCCCATGGGGACGAAATCAAAAAAGATGGTCATATCCCCCTTGGTTTTGATCGAAACCATTTCGTCATTCATTAATTTGCGGCTGTTTTTAAAGACATATTCCAGATTGGTGGTCTTGCCGCAGCGGCCCGGACCATAGTAAACGATCTTGCATTCGACCTCCTTTTTTTTTAAATTAATCAGTGCCATACTGCTCCAGTTATCCGGTTGCCGCTCAACTTATTTTAATTATTGAAATTTTTTATCACTATATCATTATAAAAAGCCGTAGGAGTTGTGTCAAGCTGCAAGATCGGCGCTGCTTAAATCCTTCTGATTTAACAGTGATAAAGTCGTAAAAAGTCCTGTTTGTTCGCTTCGTGAGCATTTTGGGGATTACTGAAAGCCTTCGTTAAAATTCAAAAACTCGGGCTGGCACCTTCAAACAGTTTGAATTTTTTAACGCTTTCGGATTCCAGCAATTTTTTCCCAAAATGCTCAAAGCCACTCACAAAAGACTTTTTACGAAACCATCAACAGTGGGAAATAAATATTTTGCAGGGAGCCGGCAGCGCAAAAAAAATCTGGCCGGGTTGTGTTTCGGTCAGGTTTTTTCGTCGTCGGCAGTGGCGCGATATTTGATAGACGCATTGCTTCTGAAGGCCGGCACATCGGTTTCAACGGTCTGCAGGGTTTCTATTTGACGGATACAAATTTATTCGCTTTTTTCCTCAGCCAGACAATCCAGCACTCAATATTTGCGATCCGGGCATCGAGTACGAGTTTCTGAAACCCGTCTTGCACACGTTTTTGCATGTCGACCTGCTTTTCTTTCAGGGAATTCAGGACCGCCACCTGGGATTCAACCAGCGCGCCGCCGCCCTCCAGGCGT
>MUKC01000029.1 GCA_002049795.1 Desulfobacca sp. 4484_104
GCCCTGGTTACTATGCTGGGGGCTAAAAACCCGGAGGCCACCGCCTATAATCTTCCCTCACATCCGGTCGCGTCGCGGGAAGCATATGAACAGCAACTGCTGGCCACTCCGGAAATACTGGATATCTATAAAGAGATTTGGGATGTCGAGATCATGTTTGTCGGCATCGGCTCGATTCAGGTCAGAAGCCCCGGTTTTATCGCCCTGGCCTTGCAGGAGTTGGGTATAAATACCGCTCAATTAGCAGAATTAGGCATCATTGCCGAAATTAACCATAATCCCCTTAAGGCCGATGGCCAACCGTTGGTGAGCTTTGATGATCCAGAATTGCAAGCCCTTAGCCAACGCCTGATTGGCGTCAGTCCGACGGAACTCCGGGATCGCGCCGCCCTGGCCGACCGCTACGTGGTGGGTGTGGCCGGAGGTTTGGAAAAGATCGAAGCCATCCGTGCCGTCCTCCAGGGGCGGTATCTCAATGTGCTGATCACCGACGCCTATGTGGCCGAGGCCCTGGTCAAAGCCTAACTGCTGAGCAGCAAGGCCATTAAACCTATCTGGTTTTAGAGACCAACCGACCATGACCGTTTTTAAGAGGGCGCTTTTCGGCCTTGCCGTGCTCTGCTTTATCATCGCCTTGGGCAGCTTAGGTTATGCCTTAATCGAAGGCTGGAACTTTTTTGAAGGTCTTTACATGACGGTCATCACCCTGACCACGGTGGGATACGGGGAAGTAAGACCCCTGTCCCGAGCGGGTCGGGCCTTTACCATGGTGCTCATCTTTACCGGCACCGGCTTCATGCTGTACATGGTCGGATACTGGGCGCAGGTAATTGTGGAAGGGCAAATCCGCGATGTCCTGGGAAGACGCAAAGTGGAAAAAGAGATTCACAGTTTGAAGAATCACTATATTGTTTGTGGTTATGGTCGCATTGGGGAAGTAATTGCCAAGGAACTGCGCCAGGCCGGGATCCCCTTGGTGGTGATCGAAAACCGTCCGGAAGCCATTGCCAAATTAGAGCGCGGCGGCTATCTCTACCTGGAGGGCGATGCCTCGGACGAAGAAATTTTGCAAGTCGCCGGAGTGACCCAGGCCCGCGGCCTGGTGGCGGTGGTCTCCTCCGATGCTGACAATGTCTACATTATCCTTACCGCCCGCACCCTCAACCCCGGACTGCTGATTGTGGCCCGGGCCGGTGAGGAAGGCTCGGAGCAGAAGCTGCTCCGGGCCGGAGCCGACAAAGTGGTGTCTCCCTATATGCTCGGCGGCTATCGTCTGGCCCAGACCATCTTGCGGCCTAACGTCGTCAATTTTATTGAAATCGCCATGCACGGCGAAGTGGACCTGACTCTCGAGGAAATTCCGGTAGGGGGAACCTCGGAGATCATCGGCCGGCCTCTCAAAGATTCCGGCATCCGGCAAAAGCTGGGCCTGATTATCGTGGCGATCAAACGGGCCGATGGCCAGATGCTGTTCAATCCCCCACCCGATACCCATATCTTGCTGGGTGATACCCTGATTGCCATCGGTCCGCGGGCTAAACTCGACCAGCTCATCCAACTCTTGGAACCTTAACTTCAGTGTGCAGGGGCCAGGAGTGGTGGTCAGCAGTGATTGACTAAAACCAAAACTATCATCTTTCTACCCCAGGAGTGCTCCATGAACGCAGCGAACGCAGCGTGGATTGGCAAAGGGATTAAAATTACTTTTTATGGACACTCGGCGTTTAAACTGGAAGGCGCCGGCAGCTCGGTGCTCATCGACCCCTGGCTTGACAATCCTTTGTTACAGACCCCGATTGCGGCTCTGGGGACCGTAAACCTGATTCTGGTGACTCACGGCCACGCCGATCACTTGGGCAATACCATGGAAATCGCCCAAAAGGCCGGGGCCCCGGTAGTCGCCATCCACGAACTGGCCTGCTACTTAGCCGGGAAAGGGCTTGAGGTGATCGGCATGAACAAAGGCGGCACCTGTAGCGTCGGTGGCGTGAAGGTAACCATGACCCAGGCGCTGCACTCCTCTAGCCTGGAGGAAGGCGGGCGGCTGCTGCCGGCCGGGGACCCGGTCGGCTTTGTGGTAGAATTCGCCAATGGTTTTCGAGCCTATCACGCCGGGGATACCGCGGTATTCAAGGATCTGGAGCTGATCCGAGAGCTTTATCACCCTGAGCTGGCCATGCTGCCCATCGGCGACCATTACGTTATGAGTCCGGCGGAAGCTGCTCTGGCCTGCCGGTTGCTGCGCCCTAAATTCGTCATCCCCATGCATTATGGGACTTTTCCGGTACTGACCGGCACGCCGGAAACCTTAAAGAGCTTACTGCAAGACCAGCCGGATATTCAAATTGTGGTCCTGAAACCGGGGGAAACGGTCGAATAAAACGGTTTTCGGTTTTCAGTTTTCTGTTACGATGGACTTATTTAACCAATCAGTCGGGGAGAAGTTGTTTTTGAAGGTCTATTGGTATAAGGCGACCCCACCACCTCAAAGTTGTTGTTCCAAGATCCAGAAATGATTCGCCGCCAACAGGATTGGATATTCTATGAAGGCCATCCGGAGCAGATCCGGAGTCTGAGTGAGCGCCCTGCCAGAGTTGGTGGCCCGGATTATACTCAACCGGGGTCTGGAACAGGCCGATGCGATTGAGGCCTTTCTGGAGCCGACACTTAACCGGATGCTTTCGCCGTTAGAACTCCAGGACTTGGAGCCAGCTCTGGAGCGCCTGGTTACTGCGGTGCGCCGCCAGGAGCCGATAATCATCTATGGCGACTACGATGCGGACGGCTTAACCGCGACGGCCTTATTGGTACAATTCTTCCGTAGCTTAGGGTTGTCCGTCAGCAGTTATATCCCCGATCGCCTGCGTGAAGGTTACGGTTTGCAGAGCGGCGCCCTGCCTGCCCTGGCCCGACAAGCGCGCTTGCTGGTGACGGTGGATTGCGGCATCAGCAATGCTGAGGAGGTCGCCCAGGCCCGCGACCTGGGGCTTGAAGTGATTATTACCGATCACCATGAAGCACCCGAAGGTTTACCGGAGGCGGTCGCGGTCATCGACCCCAAACGCCCCGATTGTTCTTATCCGTTTAAAGAATTAGCCGGGATCGGGGTGGCCCTCAATCTGGCGATCGCGCTGCGGGCTCGGCTCCGAGATGAAGGCTGGTTTGACCAGCGATCCGAACCCAACCTCAGGACCTATCTTGATCTGGTGGCCCTGGGTACCGCGGCCGATGTAGTGCCGCTCGTCGGCCAGAACCGCATTCTGACCAGCCAGGGGTTAAAGGTTCTGGAAGAAACTAAGCGGCCAGGTCTGGTCGCCTTAAAAGAGGTGGCCGGGCTGGAGGGAAAGCCTCTAGGGCTCCGGGACTTGGTTTTTCGACTGGCGCCGCGCCTCAATGCCGCCGGACGTCTGGGTCAGGCCCGGCTAGCCCTGGAATTGCTGCTCACTGATGACCTGCCTCAGGCCCGCCGGATAGCCCGGCATTTAGCAGGCCTCAATCAACAACGCCAGGCTCTGGAGGCAGATATCCTGCACGAGGCCGAGGCTCAGATCCAGCGATATGGTTATCATCAGTCTCCGGCCCTGGTCTTGGCCGGAGAAGGCTGGCATCCGGGCGTGATCGGTATTGTGGCGGCGCGTCTGGCTGAAACCTATTTTCGGCCGGTGGCGCTCATCGGCTTGCAGGACGGGGTGGGCAAAGGCTCGGCCCGCTCCATTGCCCCTTTCCACCTTTATGAAGGCCTCAAGGCCTGTCAACCTTATCTGCTCAAGTTTGGGGGCCATCAGGCGGCCGCGGGATTTTCCCTGGTGGCCGACCAGTTGGATGCCTTCCGCGCCGCCTTTGAGCAGTCAGTGGTTCAGGCCCTGGGTTCTCAACTGCAGCGCCCCACCCTCGCAGTCGATGCCCAGGTATGTCTGGAAGACCTGGACGACGAATTTTTCCACCACCTGGAACGCCTCCGGCCTTTTGGCCAGGGCAATCCGGAACCGGTTTTGGCCTGCCTGGAAGTCGAGGTGCTGAATTCCTGGGTAGTGGGCAACCGCCATCTCAAACTCCAACTGGCCGGACCGAAGAAAATGGACACCATCGCCTTTGATAAGGCGGACTTACATCCCCTGCGCGGCCCGGTAGACCTGGCCTTTAGTCCACGCCTGACCTATTTTCAAGGCCGGTCCCTTAAAGAACTGCGAGTACGGGATCTGGGAAAAATTTCCAGCCGGGATTAATCAATGAATTAATAATTTTTAAGTATGGCCGTTAAAATCAAACCCCTCATAAAATTTTCAGGGCCAGATTTGGGAGGATCACCTCCGGCTATCACCACCAAACAGTGCCTTATTCTGTTATTTTTAATAGCTTATCTGAATACAAGGACAAGACCCTTGCCAGTTTGACAAATTTATGGTACAGAAGGGTGAACTTGTGATAAATATTACATTTTTGGAGGGCAGATGGGTGCTAGAGGAATAAATAAGGTTATTCTGATCGGCCACTTAGGAGCTGATCCAGAGCTACGCTATACCGCCAACGGGACCGCGGTAGCTCGTTTCAACCTGGCCACTAACGAAAGTTACACAGATAAAGACGGTAACCGCCAGGAATGGACCGAATGGCACCGTATCGTCGCCTGGCGAAAGTTGGCAGAAATCTGCGGGCAGTATCTATCCAAAGGCAGACAAGTCTACATCGAGGGCCGCTTAAGGACTCGTTCCTGGGAGCAGGATGGGGTCAAGCGATATACTACTGAAATCGAAGCTCGAGATCTGCAGATGTTAGGCAGCCCCCAGGATCGTCCGGGAGCCAGAGAGGCGGAGCCACCTTTTCCGCCTCCCCAGGGGGGACCGGCAGACGAAGACGATATTCCCTTTTAGGACGCTGGCAACTGTCGCAACAATCCTAACTACCGGATAGCTGCTCTGATAAAGGAGCCTATGGCCAATAAACATAAAGTCCGACGGGAAAAGGTAATCGCTTGCCTGCTCAACGGCGATTTTAACTCCCTGGTAGAACTGGCGGGCCGCGAAACCGCGGTAAGTTCAATACTGCTGCAATTGACCTACTCTTTGGATGACCTGCTCAGTTGGCGGGCGGTGGAGGGTTTAGGATACCTGGCTCATGCTCACCCTGAGAAAGTAAAAATCATCATTGGCCGTCTGCTGTGGCTGCTGAACGAGGATTCCGGCAGTTTCGGTTGGGGAGCGCCCGCGGTATTGGGGGAAATCGGCCGGAGAAATTTTAGTTTGGTCGCGGATATCGTCGAAGTGCTGTTTGGCTATCTGGAGGAAGAGTTTTCTCGGTCACCCATGCTCTGGGGGCTGGGGCGCTTGGGAGAGAAGCACCCGGAAGTGGTGCAGCCGGGCATCCCCCAGATTATGAAATATGTCCTGGATGCAGATCCGCAAGTGCGGGCTCATGCCGCCTGGTGCCTGGGAGCCATTGGCGCTTTAGCGGCCGTCGCCTCGCTGGCCCAGCTGAGCGATGATCCGGAACCGGTAAAACTATATGAAAACGGAGAGTTACGGCAAACTACGGTGGGAGCCATAGCCCGGCAAGCATTGGCACCTTTATAAACGTAAGGTACTTGCTAGGACAGCAGCTAGCAAATGGCGCTGGAATATAAATTAGGAAAGGAAGGGGTCATCAGAAATGGTGTTGGTAATCATTGCTTTTGTGGTAGGAGTGTTTATCGGATACAAATACCCTCAACAGGTCAAAAGTACGATGGAGTCAGGTAAAAAGCTGTTTAATGATCTAAAAGGAAAATTGTCGAAAAAAAGGGAAACACCCGGCCCCTAAGGGTCTAATCTTGCCTTGGCCGTGAGTCGCCCAATTTTTTACCATGGAGAGGGCGGGACGTCTCGCAGAGAAGTGCCCAATCGTCCCCTCCCAGACCAACCTTAAAAATCAAAGTTCAGAAATAGGTCCCCCCCTGGATTCCGGCGGCCAAACTGATTTTCCAGGCTGAGATATTTATTGAGCTGGTATTCCACCCGGAATTGATTAATGTCTTCACCGCTTAACCTTGGTAAGTTTTTTGCCTACTCCTAATGAGCCCTCGCTCCCCGTGACATTCAAGCTACCCACTAACGGGATGGCCTCGCCGAAGAGCTCCTTCATTTTTTCCGCGCTAATCCCCCCTAAAATGCCCATCGCTGCCTGGTCGCGGGTGATGGCGCGGGCCGGACGATCAAATAGCAGATACGATAAGATATCGGATTGAGGCAACGGCGGCATACTTTCCAGTTGGGTACGAGGGTTAGTGACCGGCCCCGTGGCTATTATAATCAGGCTGTGATCTTCCATTTCATGACGGGCCCGAGCATTTAACAGGATCGGACCTTCAGGTGTCCCAGGAAAAGTGACAAAGGCGTGTTCGATATCGAAGACCTTGCGCTTCAAAATAATATTGCCCTGCAAAGCCCGGATTTTGCCAGCCAGGTAGAGCGGTCGGGGGGGAATCTTAATTACCTTGATCTCGCCACTCATTTTAGCTTTTAAATCTTTCTCCCGGACCCATACTTTCCCCGGAAGCTTTATCTCCAATTTAATCAGAAGATTTTTCCACAAGGTCCAATCGACTGCTTCTTCGGGAGCAGCAACCTGGGGCGGCATGCATTCACTGGGCCGGATGACCCTGATCTCCGGGTGCCCTTCGGAGCGGAACAGGGTAAAGCCGACCTGGGCTTCAGGTATAGTCACCTGACCTTCAACTGCCAGTTTCGGCCAGGTACCGGTTAGATTTATCCGGCTATGCACCACGGCCCGCGAACCGGCCCGCTTTAGGGCCAAAAAGTTAGTGGCTTCCAAACGACCATTTACCGTTTGGGGTTCCCAGCCCGCCAGGGTCATGGTCCCGTTCAGGCTGGCTTGACCCTTACCGCTTGTTAAATTTAGACCAGGTAGGCTGATCTTCTCCGCTTCCAGGCGCAATTCCCCGGGTGCCAGATCATAGGGCACTCCGGCTTCCTGTAATTTAAAAAAACCGGCTCCCCACTTTACCTTCCCGGCGAGCTGAGGATTTTTTAGACTCCCGGTTATCTGAGCTTGAATATCGAGGTCACCTTGAGCGTCCTCCACTTTTGTCGTCAGACCGGCCAGGTAGGCCAGATTGAGCTTCTCACCTCTGAGCCGGACCAACAGGCCGTTTTCTGGAACCTTAGCCACGAGTGGACGCAAAGACAGTGTTAAGGGAATCTGCCCCTCCGCCAGCAATCCAGGACCCTTTGCCTTTTCCATGAGTTGACTGTCCAGCCGGAGCTGATTGCTGGCATAGGTCCAGCCCAGTTTAAAATCATGGAACTGAAAATCAGCCATCCGACCTGGACTTACAGTCAATTTGCCGGTAATTATTGGTGATCGCAAGCTTCCGGTAGCCTCGGTCTGGAGGTCCAAGGCACCCTTAAGCGGCGGTATCGAGGGCCAAAAATTGTTAAGCACGTCTACCGGGAAATGCTCAACTCCCAGGCGAAAGGCTAAGATATGCGCCTCGGCGCGGCCGCTCAGCTTGAGATTGGCCTCACGGTAGCGGAAGGCGGCCGGGGCCAGTTCCAAGCCTGGCATAAATCGGATCTGGATGGGAGCCAGACTGCGCAACTGCTGCTGGCCAACGCCGAACCAACAGGTATTTACTAATAACAGATAGGGCTGACGCTGCACATCGATAGTGCCGCTCACCTGGCCCACCGACTGTTTGGCCTGATCGAGCCGCAAATCAAAGGCCAACTGCTGCGGTTCGGCCTGAGCGGTTAACTGCACTTGGGAGAGGCTGAGCCAGGGAGACCTAAATTTTTCCCCGGTCAGGTCCAGTCGGCCTGAGGCTGGCGGCCATCCCCGGGAATCAGCGGACAGTTGGAGCGTAGCTACCGAAAATTGATCCCAGGAAAGCTGGCGGCCGGAGGCGGTCAGGCGTAAATGGGGAGCCGACCAGGTGCCGGTGCAACTCCCCTGAGCCTGGAGCTTGCCCCTAAGTTTAGCAGGTAGAAAGGGCCAGGGGGCCTGGGGCGACAGCCCCAAAGTGAAGTTCAGATCAGCCCTGCTTTTTTGTACTGACCCCTGAAGATCAGCCCGCAGACCGCCGAGCCGCAGTCGGACCTGGGATAGTTTGAGGACCTCCTGCTGCCACTGGCCCTGAACCCGCAACTCTTGAAAATTATAGTCTTGCAGGGTCCCCTGGGCGCTCAGGGTTCCTGTCGCTTCCAGTCGGGGCAGGTTTCCGGGCTCAGCCCAGTTAAATTGACCGGCAAAACTCCCCTCCAGCCGCCCTGGAGGCGCGGTCGGACCAGCCAGCAGGGCCGGATTGAGTTCCTTCACCTTAAGCTCGAACTCTCCCTTAATGCCGGGGTCAGGCCCTGAGCCCGGCAGCAGACGCCCTGAGCCTTGGACGCTCAGCATGCCGAAATTGCCTTGCAGCCGGGCTTTAAGTTGTTGCTTCCCATCCGCCTCTAGGTCAAAATTTATCTGAGCTGCGGCTACCTCAGCCTGATCATATCGGAAGGGTTCAATTTTCAGGCTGCTTTGCACGCGACCCCCGGCCCAGGGCCAGCCAGTTCCAGCCAGGGCCAGAGTAGCATTGAGGGGGGTTAGCCTGGCCTCAGCCGGAAATCGACTTCCGGCCCACGCCTGCAGGATGTCGGCGCGCAACGATTCCATCCGGACCTTCAGGCGGTAATCGAGCTTTGCAGAATTTTCGTAATTCAGGCCGCCGTGTAGATCTAGCTGACAATCTCCCAGATGCAGTTTTCCGCTCCACTCCAGATGGCGGATTGCGCCAGTAAGTTGCAGGTTTCCCGACATTTCTTGGCTTAAGGGCCATTCTGACCAAATGCCCTGCATCTGTTGGCCGCTCAGGGGCAGCGCCCGCAGATGCAGGTTGAGCTTCGCCACTTTATCTAATTGCGTCACACTGCCAGTGACTGCCCCCACCGGCTGGTCATTCAAGATAATGGCCAGTTCGTCCAGTCGAAGCTCTTGGCGGCTAAGGGACAGCTTGGATTCCACGGCTAAGCGGGGGAACCCGGCGGGAGTAAACGCCAGATGACCATATTGTACCTGAACAGTTTGCTCTAAACGCCCAGGCGCCTTGATCACCACTCCATCAAGGTCCAGGTCAAGATCGCGGATCAATAATTCTTGCCCGGGCCGGGTCAGTCGGACCTCTCCTTGCGTGATGATGATGTCGGGGAAGCGTAATTCCGCAAACGGCGGCGGCGGCCTTTTTTTTAAGAGGCCGGTGACATTCCACTGTCCTGGTTGATCCTGGCGGAGACTGAGCCGCGGCGCCCTGATCTCAATAACCTTGATCTCCGGTTCCAGTTTCAGGAAAGAGAGCAGAGATAGACTGATCTGCAACTGGTCGGCCCGCAGCACCTCCCCCTGGAAGCCGCTGACCACGACTTTCTCAAAGACCAGGGCGGTTAAGGGATTGCCATACATCTTTTCCACCGTCACCTGGCCGTTGACCCGGTCATTGACCGCCACGATGATCTTGGGGCTAAACCATTTCCAGAACAGATCAGTGGTGACCAGCAGGCTGAACAGGGCCAGAAGCAGAAGCAGGAACCCCAGAATGCCACCTAACCAGCACCACAGCCGTGATTTTTTATTCTGTTTTCTGTTTTCTGTTTTCTGTTTTCTGTTTTTCAAAGCAATATCCAAAACCTCTTATACTGATTAGCTTTCAAATGAGTACTTTTTATCCTTTATCCCTCTCACCCGCTGGCGGGGAGAGGGCGAGGGTGAGGGGGCATTTTAGCTCTTTGATCGCAACTTGGTATTAAGTCTGAGGGGACTTTTTCTCAAAACTAAACCCTAAAAACTCGAAACTCATTAAAAGGCCTGGCCGATGGTAAAATAAATCTGATAATTGTCTCGATGCCGGTCAATGGGATTCAAGGGGAAACCAAAATCCAGTCCCACCGGGCCGATCAGCGTCTGATAGCGTAAGCCGAAGCCTGCGCCATATTTGAGCTGTCCGAGGTCGGTGTCAGCTAGCTCCAGAAACACATTTCCACAATCTACAAAGGCCACCCCTCTCACCTCTTTGTAGATTGGAAAGCGGAATTCCAGGCTGCCCTCCAATAAGGCATCACCGCCCAGGGGATCGCCCCCGACATTGCGGGGTCCCAGAAAATCCAGGCGATATCCCCGGACACTGCCCATACCACCGCTAAAAAATCGACGTACGATGGGTATTTCATCGGTCTGCTGAATCGGGTTAATCAGACCAAACTTCACCCGGCCGGCCAGCACCAAGTTTTTGCGCCCCAGGTTTTGGTAACGCCGGACTTCCATCAGGCTGCGGATAAATTGCAGACGCGAGCCTAAAAAGTCCGGGGCATATTCACCGGCCAACGACAGCAGGCCGCCCCGTTGCGGATCGGTGGGGTTATCGGTCGAATCCCGGTTAAGTCCCCATAACAACATGGAGGATTGATAGGTTTTGCCGGTCTCGGTAGCCTTTAGCAGTTCCAGGGTCTCTTGAGCAATATTGAACGGGCGGCTGAATTCCAGTCCATGGCCGATATAGCCCCTGATTTTCCAGGGGAACTCCCTTTCCAAGACCTCTCGGGTATAGAACGACCGATCCGTAAAACTGGGGAGATAACGGCGAAGCAACCCCGAATCAAACTTCAGGTCGGCATTAGTATTGAAAATTTGGGGACTATCGAACGTGCCTACGAACCGGGTTTCCAGGCGGGAATATTTCGTGTTTAAATCCAGCATGCGGCCGCCGCCGACTAGGTTGCGGAACCGCAGGATCGCCCGGCCCCGGAATTCGTCCTCACTGCCATAGCCTACGCCTAGCTTGAAGGAGCGTTTCTTCTTTTCGCTCAGGGTCACATTAATCGGAATCTTCGTCTCACGCGGCGGGACTTTTTCGGGCGTCACCAGCACGCTCTGAAACAGATCCAGGGCATAAAGGTTATTCTGGCTGTCATAGATTTTGGCTAAGGAGAAGAGCTCTCCGGCCCGAAAGGTCAGGTTACGACGGATCAAAGCTTCCGGGGTCTCCAGGTCTTTCCCGGTGATGTTAATCGCCCCGAACCGGCAGAGCGGCCCCGGCCAGGCCTGAACGTTAACCTTGGCCAGGTTTCGTTCCGGATATAACAATACCTCCCCCTCGACTCGAGCCTTGGGATAGCCGTGGTCAAGCAGATAATTCATCACCTGACTTTTGATGTCTTCATAACCCGATTCTGTAAAGCGCTGGCCGGGCTGAAGCGAGCCTTCCCTGAAGATCGGGGTCAGATCGATCGGTTCGGCCGCCGCCGCCATACTGAGGTTCAACCGGTCCACTCTGATCCACCTGCCTTCGGTAATGTTTAGACGGATATCTACCTGATTCCCTGGGAGTTTATTGACCTCCGGGACAATTCGGGTATGATAAAATCCCTCGCGGCGATACAGGATCTGAATACGTTTTACATCTAATTGCAATTCCTCCGGATCGTAAATCGGCGGCTTTTTCCAGGGCCACAGCGACGGGCGAGGAGTCATAATTTCGTCCCAGATGGCTTTGGGTTTGACTATCCGGGCTCCAAATATCCTGAAGGAGCGGATAGTCAGGCGAGGCTCCGGCGGGGCCGGGGTCGCGGCCACCGGAACGACCAGCCCCCACCACATCAGACCCGTTATCAAAAAAATCGAAAGCCGGATGATAGCCATGTTTTACGCCAGATGAGGTTAATTAACATTTATCAAAAAGAATGGCGGCAAGCATCTATTTTGTAGACTGGCGCCTGGTCCTTAAGCTATCCGACGATTCGACGGCCGATTGCTGGAGTAGATCAAATAGCCCTGGCTGTAGGGCCTGGCGAGCCTGGCCAGATTTATACCGAGTCAGAGGGTTCGACAATAAAAATATAGGGGAACTCCAAACCCTTAGCAGCATGCAGGGTAAGCAGCGACACCTTTTCGGCCTGAAAATCGACACCGGTGAATTCCGGGCCGACAGTTTCCTGGGCCTGCTGGCAGGGGATGCCGGCGGCCTGCAGTTGCTGTTCCAGCACAACTCCCAGGGCATGGACGCGGTAGAGGATGGCAATATCCCGAAAGCTGGCCAGGCCTTGGGTCTCTGCTTGCCGGATCTGTTCGTTTTCCAGGGCCAGGTGACTGGTACCGCCGACCAGCGAGTCAATCTGGCGGGCGATCTGGCGGGCTTCAGAGGTTTCCGAGCCCGCTTCGAGCAAAACCAGGGGTAGGTTGCCGGGACGCCTGGAGACCAGATCAGAACCCGAGGCCGTAGGGGCCATTAGCTGTTGGGCGGCAGTTAAAATGGGTAAGGGCAGGCGATAGGTCTCGGTGAGCGTCAATAATCGGGCTTGAGGCCAGTCCTGGGTAAAACGCCGGAAATATTGCGGCTGCGCCCCGCGAAAGCCATAGATGGCCTGATTGGGGTCGCCAATCACAAATAATCCCGGAGCCGGCTCAGGTGCCAGTAACCGCAGTAGGGTGTACTGAGCCTGATTGACATCCTGGTATTCATCCACCAGCAGGTGGAGATAGCGGTTTTGGTAACGCCGTTGCAATTTTGGCTGACTTTGCAGCAGGCGCACCGGTCGGGCCACCAGATCTTCAAAATCCCAGCAACCGTTTTCCACCAGGGCCTGTTCATACGCCCGGTAGGGGGCCAGGTAACCCGCTTCCGGCTGCGGCCCGCCCAGGTCCTCGGGATAGATCAACTGCTGTTTATAATCGATAATGGCTTGATCCAGCGCCTTTAGAGAACAATCATGCCTTTTGGCGATCTGGCCTACCAGGTGGCGACGGTCCGCTTCGGACAATACCTGACGCTCGCCATAGCCGCACTCTTGCAGAATCTGCACCCCCAGGGCATGAAAGGTCTTGATCGCCACTTGCTCCAGATGTGGATAGTTGGGCAACAGCGTGCTCAGCCGGGTGCGCATCTCCGCGGCGGCCTGGCGGGTAAAAGTCAGGCCCAGAATCTGATCGGGGCGGGCCTGACTGTTGTGGAGCAGATAAGCAATGCGATGGGTCAAGGCCCGGGTCTTGCCGGTTCCCGGTCCGGCCTGGACCAGCAGGGGGCTACCGGTATGGGTCACCGCGGCCTGTTGGCCGGAATTAAGAGAGGCCAGGATGGGGTTGGCCGCTCCGGGAGCCACACCATCGCCCGCTCCCAACGGCACTGCGACGTTTAGGGGCTGGGGACTTAAAGGCGGCGGCGCATTCAAGACCTCAGGAGGGGACGGCAACGCCGAAGCCGCAGGGTAATCAGCCGGAATCTCCCAAAACGCCGCCTGCCGGCTTAGTTCCTGACGTTCGCCGGGATTAAATAAACGGATGGTGCCGTATTCGCCATCATACCCGGCTTCGATATGAACTTCCCGGCGCCTGATCTTGGCGATGGCCGCGGCCAGCAGCGGCCCCCCCTGGCGAGCCAATTCCACTTCGGAAACCTCTCGCAAGACAGCCAGTTCCGGTCCCAGGCCGTCAAGCACCCGGAAGTAGGCCTCTTGCACCTTTTTACTGCCCGAATTGACCTGGTAAATTTCGGCCAGAATCTCAGGCAGCGGGATCAGCGACTCAAAGGACGGTGCGGCGGTCGGACGCTGACTGAGATCACGGTCGGCCAGTTCGAGGACCCGATGCAGCACCCCCAGGGTTACGGGCTTTTGGCAAACCGGACATAGCCCCTGCCATTGCTGGGTCTGGGCCGGGTCCAGCCGCTGTCCGCATTTCCGATGACCGTCCAGATGATATTTGCCCTCTTCGGGGAAAAACTCGATGGTCCCGGCAAAACCCTGCCCCGTTTTCAAAGCTTGGGCCAGAGCCGGATAAGTCGGCGGCACGGTTAGAATATTGGCTTCCCGGCCAATCTTGGCAGGCGAATGGGCGTCGGAATTAGAGACTAACAGGTAGCGGTCCAGGGCACTCCAGCGCCAGTTCATCGGCGGATCGGAGGACAACCCGGTTTCCAGCGCAAAAATCTGGTCGGTCAGGTCTTCATAGCACTCTTCCAGGCTGTCAAAACCACTTTTGGAGCCAAACACCGAAAACCAAGGGGTCCAGACATGAGCCGGGATGACCAGAGCCTGGTGGTCCACCTCCAACACCAGTTCGAGCAGATGTTTGGCATCCAGCCCCAGAATCGGACGGCCGTCTGAGGTAACGTTACCCAGTCGACCCAGACGGGCCGACAGACGCTGGGCCGCCTCCAAGGAGGGGAGCACGACCAGGGTGTGGACCTTGCGAGTGCGACCCTGTTTTTTATAAATGCTGCTGATTTCCCCAGAGATTACCAAGCGCGGGGAAGATAGCGAGACCCAGGCTGGCCCCGATACCCGCCGGGGCAGGGCCAGTTCGGGGCGCAGTTGATAAACGCCGTCAGCAATCGGGACCAGTTTGGCAGCCATTTCCTCCAGCCAACCCGGATGGGTGCAATCGCCGGTACCCAGCAGCGTCACCCCTTTATAAGCGGCCCACAGGTCCAGATGTTCCAAATCGGCCGTTTTGCCGGTAGCCCGGGAATAATGGGAATGAATGTGCAGATCCGCGATGATTTCCATGATCCGATACCATACCACAAGATTACTGTTACGGGGCAAATATCCCGAACCCTAGGTTTACAAACTGTTTCCCCAACTCCGCTGGAGAACCAGGAAACGTGGGCTTCTGGGCTTCAATAAAAAGGAAAGGGTTGATAAATAAGAGCAAAGTGGCAAGGAACACCGCTACCGGCTGCTCGCTCCGCCCGCGGGGTCCGGGGCAATGGTTGCCTTGACGATCCGGGGCGTTACGCTGGATCGCGGTTTGGCGGATTTCGGCGGTTTGGCAGACTTGACAGCTTGGGTAACATTGGACCTGGCCTTGGTTACCACGCGCGGTTGGGAGCCGGTTGAACTCGGCTTGGTCCCCGCAGCCACCGCCCTGGACTTCTGCACCGCCCTGGACTTTTGGACCTTCACCTGTTTGGTTGGGGTATGATCGACGCTGTTTTGGAAAATAAATTTTTGGGCGACCGGTTTTTTAGAAGCCTCTTTTTTAGAGGGCAGAGTAGTCGCCTGGGCCGGCGGTGATTTCGACGTTGCCGCGGCCAGCGGGGCCGGTTTTTCCGTTGGGGCCGGAGACAAAGTTCCTGACTGGTTGGCGGGCACCATGGCGCCGTTGAGCGGAGCCGAGACCGAGGCCACCGGAGGCAATCGGTTGGAATTCACCAACTCGGCCTTGAGCAATCCCCAGTTATGCAATACACGGTAAACATCGCCGCGTCCTACCAAAACCCCCAGGATAAAAACCCAGATCAGGACCCCCATGAATCCCAGGCTGGTAAACACCAAGGTTTTTAACCCCAGAGTAATTTTCTTACCCTCCTGGAGCTTGGGCGGCTTGGGCTTTTTACTCCTTCCCGTGGCCATGGTCTTCCCCCTACCTAGCAATTGGTTTGAAGTATAAAAACCGCCTAATAAACATCAACTCTAAAAAGTCTGCCATGCTTCATCAAGGCAGTATGTTGAAATTATATGATATTTTTCACCCCACCCTCATCTTCCCCTTCAAGAGGGAGGAGAACCATGGGTTTCTGGATGGACACTAACTATTTTTTTAACTAAAAACTAAAACTAAAAACTATCTTACATACTTTTTGGAGCCTTGACTCCCAATAATTGCAGACCCTGAGCCAGTACGGTTTTGATGCCTTGCACCAAGAACAGGCGGGCCTGGGTCAACTCCTCGGACTCGGAGATAAACCGGTGTTTATAATAGTAGCTGTGGAACTGGGCGGCGAGATCGGTCAGAAAATAGGTGACCCGGTGCGGTTCTAGAGCTTGGGCTGCAGCTTCTACTACATCCGGATAGCTGGCCAAAAGTTTGATCAGAGCGATCTCTTCCGGCAGGTTCAATCGGTTCAGATTCGCTTCCCCCAGACCCTTCAGGTCAATCTCCCGCTCGGCGGCCAGGCGAAAGACACTGGCCAGCCGGGCGTGGGCATACTGCACGTAATAGACCGGGTTTTCGGCGCTCTGCTGCTTGGCCAGGTCCAGGTCAAAGTCCAAATGGGCGTCGGAGCGGCGACTGAGAAAGATAAACCGCGCCGCGTCTTTCCCGACTTCGTCGATGACTTCCCGCAGGGTAACAAAGGTCCCTCCCCGGGTGGTCATAGCCACGGGTTGACCCTGACGCAGCAGGCTGACCAGTTGCACCAGGATTACTTTAAGGAATTGTGCGTCGGTTCCCAGGGCCTGGACCGCGGCTTTCAGACGCGGCACATAACCATGATGGTCCGCGCCCCAGATGTCCACTACCTGATCATAGCCCCGCTTGATTTTATTCCAATGATAGGCTACATCCGAGGCAAAATAAGTGGTGGCGCCATTGCGCCGCCGGACTACCCGGTCTTTTTCATCCCCCCAGGCGGTGGCCTTAAACCATAAGGCTCCCTCAGTTTCATAAAGATAGCCCTGATCTTGCAGGAAAGCCAGGGCGCGCTCCAGGCTGCCATTCTGGAAGAGTTGGGCCTCACTGAACCAGTGATCAAAGTGGACGCCGAAGTCATCCAGGTCCTGGCGAATTTCGGCTAAAATGGCGGCCCCGGCATATGCCCCCAAGGCCTGCAAATCCGCCTCCGAAGGTTCGCCTGCCGCCAACGGGCCGTGGTTGGCCTGATATTGCCGGGCCAGGTCGATGACATAGTCGCCCTGGTAACAGGTGTCCGGAAAGTCAACTTCCTGGCCCTGCAACTGCCGCAACCGCAGATACAGCGATAGCCCCAGGGTGCGCATCTGGGTGCCGAGGTCATTGATATAATATTCCCGTTCCACCTGATAGCCGCAGGCGGCCAAAATGTTGGCCAGGGCATCGCCCACGGCCGCGCCCCGGCCATGACCGATATGCAGCGGTCCGGTAGGATTGGCACTGACAAATTCGACCTGCACTCTGAGGCCCCGCCCGCGGTCACTTTGGCCATAGGCCTCCCCTTCGGTCTGAATGTCCTTCAGCACCTGATACCAGTAAGACTCCTGAATAAAAAAATTGATGAACCCTGGACCGGCGATTTCCAGCCGATCCAGCATACCGGCCGGGGCGTCCAGGTGTTGGATGATGATCTCCGCCACCTGACGGGGTGGCCGCCGGATTTGAGAGGCCAGGATCATGGCCACGTTGGTGGCAAAATCGCCGTGTTCGGTGATTTTGGGAACCTCTATCTGCACCGTCGGCCTCTCAGTCAGATTTAAGCTCCCGGTGGCTTGCGCCTGCTGCAAAGACTGGTTAATAACTCGGGCCAAACGCCGTTTCATGCTCATCTTAATTCAGGACTGTTACTCGTCTTGCGGGCTAGTTTTTTCAGTAGGTTGGGCCGTCGGTGTTTCGCGCAGCGGCTCCTTGACTGAAACATCCCGGCTATAATCCGGGCAGTAGTTGCCGGTAAAGTAGAATTTTTTCTGGCAGGTGGCCCGCCAGGCACAGGTTAGACAAATCAACGGACCTTTGATCTCTTGCTGGTCTTGCTGGTTTTTCATAAACTTACTCACCTAAAAAACGTCGGGGATTACTGTTCCCCAACAGACAATAAAATTCATAGCTGATGGTCCCGGTCCAGGCCGCCAGGTCATCGGCGGTAATCCGGTCGCCCTGATCCGCCCCTAACAGGGTAACAAGGTCGCCTTCCTGGGCTGCCGCAATATGGGTGACTTCCACCATGGTCAGATTCATGCATACCCGGCCGCGGATCGGCGCCCGCTGTCCGCGGATTAAGACTTCTCCGCAGTTGGACAAATGGCGACTGTAGCCATTACAATAGCCCACCGGCAAGACCGCCACCAGACATTCGGCCGAAGTGGTAAAAGTACAACCATAACTGATAGAACAGCCCGGTGGCAAGCGCTTGAGCTGCAAGATCTGGGTCTGCATGGCCATCACCGGCTTCAGAGTGACCGGCGGCGGACGATCCGGGGCCGGCGGGGAACCATACAGCATGATCCCGGGACGTACCATGCCCAGATGCGCCGCGTCTAGTTCCAGGCAAGCCGCACTATTGGATATATGGCTTAAGGGCACCGACCAGCCCGCGTGACGGGCCTCCTGCAAGAGAGCCGTAAACCGGGCCAGTTGTTGTAAAGTATAAAATTTATCGGCCTGATCCGCCACTGCAAAATGAGAGATCAGGCCCATCACCGATAATTCCGGAAAGCCCCGCAGCCAGTTCAGGAAGTCCATGACTTCCTCCGGCGGTAACCCCAAACGTCCCATGCCGGTATCGACTTTGAGATGAACCAGAATACGTTTTCCCTGCTGGCGGGCCTGGGCCACCAGTGCTTCGACGACGTCGGCCCGGAAGACCACCACTTCCAGATCATGGGCCACCACCGACGCCGCGTCCTGGGGCAGGATGCCCATGAGCATCAGGATAGGAGTAGTAATCCCGGCCTGCCGCAGCGCCAACCCCTCGCCCAGATAAGCCACTCCCAGGTAATCCACCGCCTCGGCAACCAGGGCGCGGGAGACCGGCACCAGGCCATGCCCGTAAGCATCGGCTTTGACCACGGCCAGCATTTTTACCCCCGGCCCACAACACTGCCGAATCTGTCGGTAGTTGTGGCGCAGGGCCGCCAGATCAATGCTTAAATCAATCATCGGGGTTGAGCCGCTTGCCGAAATGTCATTGAAGCGGGGCCGTTTTGGCCTTATGAGAGACATTGTCCCAGTAGAATAATATCCCCAGCGGGTCTAAAGAAAAAGTAATATCAATCATCCTGGCCATGCGGGTCGGTTACGGCCAACTCGGCCTGGAGCCGGGCATTTTGCTCTTCGATCTGGTGGATCAAGTCCTGTTTATGTTTTAGCAAAGTTTCACGCAGGCGCTCGTCACTCAGGGCCAGAATCTGGGTGGCCAAAATGGCGGCGTTGCGGGCCCCGGCGCTGCCCACCGCCATGGTGGCCACCGGCACCCCGGCTGGCATCTGCGCCGTAGCCAGCAAGGCATCCCAACCCTGTAAAGCCGAACTAGGCAGCGGTACGCCGATAACCGGCAGGATGGTCTGTGCGGCTAAGACTCCGGCCAGATGCGCGGCGGCGCCAGCCACGGCAATCAGCACCTTCAAGCCCCGCGCCTGGGCCTGCTGGACATAACTCTGGAGCCGGGCCGGGGAACGATGCGCTGAGGCCACGGTGACTTCGTAGGCCACTTCCCACTTTTGCAATAACCGGACGGCGGGTTCAACTTGCGCCCAGTCTGACCCGCTTCCCAAAATAATTCCCACCTGCGGCTCTGATTTGTTCATGACGAGGTTATCAGTGATTTAGCTTAAGTTCTGATTAATACCAATGAGCCAGCGTCAACACCGCCTCCACATAGGCATCGGAAGGATTATAGGCATGCACCGCCCGACTCCAGGTGCTCCGCACGTGTTGTTTGAAGCCGGCCCGTTTTAAATAATTGGCGATGCAGAAAATGGCATCCGCATCACAGAACACATCGATCTGACCATCGTCATTACCATCGTATCCGCAACGCAACAGGCTGGAAGGCAAAAACTGGCAGTAGCCAAAGGCCCCGGCCCAGGAACCTTTAAGGCTGAAGGGATCCTGATTATTCTGTCGGCAACAGATTAAGAAGGACTTGAGCTCCCGCCGGGCCCAAGCGGCTTTACTTTTGAGTCGGCTGGACAGACGCCGGTCTAGAGCTAAATCTTGAATGACCTCCGGGGTGTCCATCACCGCCAGCGAGGCAAAGACATTAAAGACCGGATAGCGGCCCGTAACCTCCCCCAGATTGGTCTCCACCGTCAGGATGGCGACGATCACCTCTTTTTTAACCCCAAAGGCATCTTCGGCTTGTTGCAATGATTCAGCATGCTTAACTAAATAGCGGCGGCCTTTGTCCACCACTTCGGGCCGCATGAAGTGCCCATAATCGGCCCGACGTTCTTTTTTCAAATAGGCGATCTTGTCGACCACCTTGGACAGAAACTCGACTCGCTCATCCTGGAAGATTTGGGTGATATAGTTCCGATCAAATCCCGCATTGATCAGATCATATTTTAAATCCACAAAGGCGATCGGCACCTCCCTAGCCTGAGCCAGAGCCGGTAAGGTCAGAAGTAGCGCCAGGCCCCCGACGAACGCCCAATACCTTGCTTGCATAACTCTCTCCGTTGTCCAGGAATGGTCATACGCTACCCTGTTTCCCAAGCTTTGTCAAGGCTAGGCCGGATCAACAGCTGACTCCGTCCCGTAAAATCCTCCCCGGGGAGTCCGTTGCCGTATCGGTTACGAGAGATCGTTTAACCAGAGGCATGAGAATTGCAGAGTCCCGTACAAGTAAAAGAAAATGGAACAAACCTTTGCCGTTGATCAGGCTAACGCCCATGATATCCAGTTTTGAGAAGCGTCGTCACCAACGCTTGAACCTGGCGTTACCATTGATATACAAATTGTATAATCAAGAGGGTAAAGATTATAAGAAATTAAAAGGAGTTACGAAAAATATCAGCATGGGCGGAATATATTTTGTCTGTCTGGCGCCTCAGAGCTTGGCAATAAAACAAGTCATGGAAATTGCTATTGAATTGCCGAAACAGGACTTTGAATTGCCGGGTACCAATATCTTGAAAACGCGAGGCGAAGTGTTGCGCATCGAAAAACTGCCGCAGCGCCCTTATGCCAAGGGGGTAGCATTGCAACTTATTGAAAATCTTAGCTTTCCTGAACCATAATCCCTTTGTTTACTCCATAACATCCTGCTCTCGGATCGGAAACGCTTAAAGACAATCCCCTAGTCCATTAAAAAGCATAATATTTCAATACCTTCTATAGCAAAATAACTGCTCTGCCGCCCTTTGCTCTACCTCAGGGGTCAAGTTTGGCAATCCCAGATTTTTACGTTTTTTCAAGCCAATCTCCTAATAATTTTATAAATGTTATATAATACAAAAGAAATACCCCAGACAGGGGAGCTTTCGCAAAATTGAACATTTTGTTAACAATCTTAAACAAGAGCAATATTAATTTATAGAAATCTGTAGTAAATTTTATGCAAAAAAAATAGATGCGCCCCGAGAAAAAGCTTATCGTATTATCTCTAAGCGGGGGCTGGGACAGCGCTGTGGCCGCTGCTTTACTCCGCCAACAGGGGTGGACGGTTAAGGCTGTTCATCTGCGGCTGGCAGGAGAAGCCACGGCATCCAGCCATCTGGTCGCCCTGGCCCAGCAATTAGGAGTAGACCTGCTGGAGCTTGATCTCCAAGAGGATTTTTCCCAGTCAGTGATAGATTACTTTATCAGGGAATATCAGCAGGGCCGGACTCCTAATCCCTGTGTCCGCTGCAATGCCGCCATTAAATTCGGCCGCCTGGCCCAGATCGCCCAACAGTGGGGGATTGATTATCTGGCTACCGGTCATTATGTCCGCTGCCAACCCTTGCCGAATGGAGAACCAGCCCTCTGGCAAGGGGTGGACCAATTTAAAGATCAGTCGTATTTTATCCATCGCTTGCCGCGGGAGATCTTGCCTCGTTTAATCTTTCCTTTGGGCCACCTCACCAAGACTCAGGTGTTGGCCCTGGGGCAGCAACTAGACCTGGCGTCTTTGGTGCGGCAACCAGAAAGCCAGGAAATCTGTTTCATCGGCCAAGAAAATTATGTTGAATTCCTCAGGTCCAGGAAGCCCCAGGGCTTAACCGGAGTAGGAGACATAGTAAATCGTCAGGGCCTGGTGCTGGGCCGGCACCGCGGTTTAGAGGGCTTTACGGTCGGCCAACGCCGGGGCTTAGGGCTGACAGCGCCGGAGCCTTATTACGTGCTGGAAATTTTACCGGAGAGCAACCGGCTAGTGGTCGGCTTCCGGGATGAGCTGTTCTCCTCCGGACTGGTGGCGGAGCACATCAATTGGCTGATCGACCCGCCGGAACAGCCCATGACCGCGCTGGCGCGGATTCGCTATCGACATCCAGGAGTTACCTGTCAGATCAAACCGTGGTCCATTGATCAGGGGGAAGTGATTTTCTCCCAGCCCCAGGCCGCGGTGACGCCAGGCCAGGCAGTAGTGTTCTATGACCGCGACCGGCTTTTAGGGGGCGGCTGGATTGAACGTCGGATAAGCTAAATGCCTGGCGCCGCGATCCTTACCTTGGGCTGCAAGGTCAATCAGTATGAATCAGCCTTTTTGGCAGAGACGCTGACTCGCCACGGTTGGCAGCTGGTAGCATTGAACGCCCAGCCGGATTTAGTGGTGGTCAATACCTGTACGGTCACCGCGGCCGCGGATCGCCAGGCCCGGCAGTATATCCGGCGTCTGGCCCGCCGCCATCCCAAGACCGTGGTGCTGGTGACCGGCTGTTATGCCCAGCGGGCTCCAGAGGAGTTGGCCGCCCTACCTGGGGTGCGCGGGGTGCTGGGCAACCGCGAAAAGCCCCGGTTATTAGAAATCTTAGCAGAATCTCGCCGCTCAACTGCCCCGGTTATCCAGGTGGGATCAATGGCCGAGGCGGAAACCCTGGAACCGATGCCCATTACCAGTTTTATCGGACATACCCGGGCCTTTGTGAAGATTCAGGATGGCTGTCAGAACTACTGTAGTTATTGTATCATCCCCCATGTCCGGGGTCCCTGCCGCAGTCTCCGCCGAGAGCAGATCATCGACCAACTCCGGCAGTTAACTTCCCGGGGGTATCGGGAAATCGTCCTCACCGGCATTAATTTAGGTAAATATGGACATGATCAATCGCCTGGTGAAAGTTTGGCGGGTCTGGTGCAAGAGCTGGCCCAGGCCGGATTGTTGGGCCGCTATCGTCTGAGTTCCATTGAGCCACAAGAATTAACTCCGGTGCTGCTGCGTCAACTGGCCGCCTGGCCGCAGTTCTGCCCTCATTTTCATCTACCGCTACAGAGTGGCTCGGCCGCGATTCTGAACAGCATGCGCCGTCCTTATGGCCCAGAGGAGTTTCGGGAGCTGGTCAACCAGATCCACCAATACTTCCCCCAGGCCGCCATAGGTGTCGATGTCTTGGTGGGTTTTCCAGGAGAAACAGAACTCGATCTGGCTCACACCCGAGAGCTTATCGACGCCTTGCCGATCAGTTATCTGCATGTCTTTCCCTTTTCGCCGCGCCCGGGCACCCCGGCCGCCCGGCTGCCCCAGACTGTATCCGGAACTGAGATGAAAAGACGGGCTCAGAGCTTGCGAGAATTGGGTAAGCAAAAAAAGTTGGCGTTCTATCAGCAACAGGTGGGTCAAGAATTCGAGGTGTTAATCGAACGATGCAGTTCTGGCCCTCCCGACCGGATGACGGGTTTATCGGCCAATTACCTGCGTTTGGTCCTAAAGGATGATGGTCAGGGGATTAATCGACTAGTACGGGCCCGTCTTGTCCAGATCGTCGCCGATCAGGCAGTAGCCTTGCCGGTTTAATGTTGTTTTAAGCACCTAAAGGCGCAATGAATTGTGTCCCTACAGTCAAGGTAAAAAGTTTTTTAACGGCGATTGGTTTAAAATTAGGCCAGAGCCAGCTTTAAGCGGGCGGGGGCCGAGAGTCCCCCTTCCGCTGGTGTGCCCGATGGCCAACCCAGAGTGCTCAGCCGCCAGGTCTGGGGCCGTTGGGAGAGAACTTCTAAAAAGCGATGATGCAAAGCATGACTACCTTTGGTAACCCGGATATGGCCGTGCAGGGGCCAGCCCCACAGGGCCAAATCGCCGATCACGTCCAGGATCTTGTGGCGCACAAACTCATCCCTAAACCTGAGGCCGTCGGGATTCAGGAGCCCGGCCTTAGTCAGCACCAGCGCATTGTCGAGGGAGCCTCCCAGGGCCAGCCCCTGGGCCTGCAGGGCCTGGACATCTTTTAGAAAACCAAAGGTCCGGGCCGGGGCAATTTCTCGACAAAATTTCTCGGACCGCATCCGAAAACTGAGCTGTTGCCGCCCGATCAAGGGATGCGGAAAATCTATGGCATAGCTCAGGCATGGTTCCCAGGCCGGTTCCACCCGGATGGATTTATCTCCCTCGACCACTTCCAGAGCTTGATGAATCACGCAGTAGGTCCGGGGAGCTCTCAAAGCCCGCACCCCTGCCCGCCGTAACAATCGGACAAAGGGAGCCGCGCTGCCATCCAGAATGGGCAGTTCAGGACCCCAGACTTCCACCCGAGCATTATCGATGCCTAATCCGGCCAAGGCCGCCAGCAAATGCTCGACGGTGGATATAGTAGCTCCCGGCACCCCCAGGGTAGTAGCCAGAGCGCTATCAACTACCTGGCAGTAGGAGGCCCGAATCATGGGCCGGCCCGACAGATCGGCCCGGATAAAACGGATGCCGCTATTAGCATGTGTCGGCAGGTCAACTAAATTAAAAATACCGTGGACAAAAAAACACATACTTGGCGGGAAGATTGGCAAAATTGCCACAACCGTCAAAAAACCTTATTGACGTTGACATTGACGAATGATGTTATTTAATAACAACGCCGGGCCCGGATGGCTCCTTTGCAGATCCCTGATCACCGTTTTGGCCTTTTCATGTTTCTGAGCACCGATATAGGCCAGGGCTAATTCTGAGGCAATCACGGTATTATCGGTGTCCAGGGCGTAAGCCTGCTCCAGTTTTTGGAGGGCCTGATCCTGAAGCCCCTGAAAAAGATAAGCCTGGGCCAGATGATGATGGACCTGTTGATGGTTCGGTTGATGCACCAAAATCTTCTGATATTCAGCTACTTCCCTTGCATAATCTTGTTTTTGGCGATAATAATAGGCCCCTAATAAAAATCGGGCGGGGAGCAATTCAGGCTTTAGAGCCACGGCCTGTTGAAGATGTGTGCCAGCGTCTTCCAGGCGATTAGCATCAGCGGCCAGCAATCCTTTGAGATAAGCATCATAGGCCTGGGCAATATGGCTGGGGTGAGGCAATTGGGCCACCGGAATGGGCCCCCTCCGGAAGCGCGATTTCCCCACATCCCCTAAAGGGACCGCAAAACTGGCGGTCTTTTGATAGCTTAGGGTTAGTCCGACAAGCTCCCCTTGAGCATTAAGCAGGAATCCCTGCAAGCGCCGCTCCTCCAAAGAGACCACCTGCATAACCATGATTGGCTGGAAAGTCGGGGTGGGGGCCACGGCATCATTATCAACCAGAATCCCGGCTTGCCATTCATGGGATTGCGGACTGGCTGCAGCAAAAATTTGGTCGCCGATCCGATAACTGTCGGGGGAGGCGATGCTGACCGCGGGACAGGATTTTCGGTCACACGGAATCAGGGCCAGCCCCCGTTCTTCGTCAGTGTAAAGCCGGTCAAGATGCTGCACCGAAAGATCAAAGAAGGTTAGTTCCAGGGCCTGGGCCCCGGCAACCTGGTTCAGGGGTACGGCCACTTCGGCCCCGCTGCCAATTACTATCCCGAAGGTCGTGCCCCGCTTCTGGCCCTGAGCGTCCAGCAAAGTTATCTGGACCCAACTCTGAGGATTAATGCTGGGCCAAACCCCCGGTTGCCGGCGCAGTTGCGGCAGATACCATCCCGCCAGGAAAGCTAGGATTACCATGGATACGGTTACCGCTGGCCACCAGCGTGAGCTACCCACGTGGCCCAGCTGTTCCCCGAACCGCCGGACTGCCACAGAAACGCGGTGCCACCGTGAAGGTTTGACACCAACCACTTCCTGCTCCCAGCGTTGTTGCCAAGCCGCCGGTAATGGCGGGCCATGCTCCACCAGATGGAGCAAATCTTTCAGCTCTAAGAGCTGGTTCTGACAATAAAGGCAGTTCTGCAGGTGGGACTCTAGACGGTGGCGTTCTCCCGGTTTCAGACGGCCTTCCAGATATTGGCCGAGCAGATTCAGATCTGGACAATCCTGGCTTTTTTCTTGTTCCAGCCCCTGAATGATTAACTTCTGCCAATCCTCGCCGGCCATAAGCACCTCTTCCCTTGCCTGTTAAAAAGACCACCAGACCAACTAAATTCTTCCTGGATTTGTAAGTTTGTTCAATATGTTGAAATTTACATTCCCCCTCCCCCCAACCCCTCTCACCAGGGGCGGCGGAGTTTAAGGATAGAAAAAATTAATAGAATATGTCAAACTTGCCGATCAGGGCTTGATTTTTAGCACTCATCCGGCTCCATTGTCCGGCGCAGCCGTTCCAACAGGCGAAAATACTTTGATTCCACCGTGCCTTGGGGAATTTTTAACCTTTGGCTGATTTCCCGATTTTTAAGACCCTGCAATTTTAACAGGATAATCTCCCGTTCCTGGGGCGGCAGGGATAACAGCCAGGCCCGGACGGCATCCCATACTTCAAGCTGATCCGAAAAATCAGCGTTATTGGGCATATTGCCTGCGAACCGGAAATCAGACTTATGATTGACCGGTGGCCTCCCGCGTTTCTGACCATAGGTCCGCGCCGCATTCAGGATAATGGTCTTATAATAAGCCAAAAACTCATAGATGGTAGTCCCTTTAAACTGGGCCAAGCCACCCTTATAGAGCCGGAGCATGATCTCCTGAATCAGATCCTGGATCTCGGTGTCGGAAAATCCGCCCCAGCGATATAGCAAGCCCTTGGCGACCCGGCCAAAATGGCGATAAAATTCCGCCCAAGCCTGCTGTTCGCCAGCCAGGCAGCCATCTATGATGGCCATCAGGTCTTTAGCGTTATCCATCTCCCCAAGCTCGCGGCTAATTATTTCATATTAGGAATTTTTTCTCGAAAAGGCAAGTTTTCCTAAATCTCGGGAAGAAAAATGTCGCGCCCCTGGTCTTTAAAGTTAAACAATCTTTTAAGGTTTGTAGACCGGAGGTCAATTTTCTCATGCCAATCCTGGACGCCAGCCACTTACGACGCATAAGCTCCAACCAGGCGATTCTGATCAGGCAATTGCTGGTCGAAGTTCTGAATAGCCCCCTGAAGCTTGGCCCTAATAGCTCGAACCTGTCGCGGTCTACCCCCGGCCCGGAAACTAAACCCTGGAGCGATGCTATCGAACTACAAAACACTTTGGTGGCCGGGGTCTTTTGGGAAGAGATTATCACCATGGTGACCACTCCCCCCTGTGGCTGGCTTTGCAATCGGATGAAGAAGGCCTTGGTCCAGAAGCTAGGAGGATATATCAGCTTACAGGGATTCTATCAGCTCATGGCCCGGGTAGATCTTCTGACCCCCGAATTTTTAAGGGCCTGGACCGCAATGCAACGCTCGGATGAAGAAAATTCTACCCCGAACGGGTATTCCCTTCCAGCCTCAGCCGACCAGCAACCGGAGCAGGGTGCATTGGACTGCTTAGGTAGAGTTAATCCCGCTGGCGCCGATCAGCCAAACTCTGCCGCAGATGCACCCGCCCCGGAAGGCTCCGGGGTAGATGTTGATTTAACCTTCACCGACCTCCAGAATTTCTTTAAGACCTTGGATAACCTGGAGTTTCGTCTGAAAGACTTTGAAGATTTTTTCCAAGTCAATAAAGCCCGGGCCTTTCTTTACGTCACGGCGCTAATTAAAGAGGGCATCATCTGTCACAATGGCAAAAAGACCGTCGGCGTCCGCTATACTCCGGCCCCTGATTGGGCTGAATTGCTCAAGGCAGATTTATAGTGATAAACTTTGCTTATCTGATTCTAAGCCCACCAAAATCAGGTGATGATATCGGCCTTGATCAGGTTGGTAGTGCCCCGCGTGCCAATCGGCGTGCCAGCCGTAATGATTACCCGATCCCCTTTGGTCACCCAGTCCAACCGCGCCGCTTCGTCCTTCACCAGGGTAAGCATATAGTCGGTATTTTTCAGATCTCGACTTAATAGCGGCACCACTCCCCAGGACAGACACAGGCGTCTCCAGGTCTCCATGAAAGGGGTAATACCAATGATCGGCGTGCGTGGTCGGAAGCGGCTAATCAGTCGGGCGGTGCTGCCGGAGGCGGTAGTAGCCAGAATGGCCTTGGCCTTGAGATCGTCGGCGATTTTGCAGGCCGCATAGCTGATCACATCGGAGATATCCTCACCGCAAAATCTAGCCCGGGTAAGCAGCCAGTCCTCGTACGGCAAACTGGCTTCCGTGGCCCGGGCGATGCGATCCATAAATTTGACCGCTTCCACGGGATAAAGCCCGACCGCGGTCTCCTCGGAGAGCATCACCGCATCGGTGCCGTCCAGGATCGCATTTGCCACATCAGTGGCCTCGGCCCGGCTGGGAGTGGGATGGGCGACCATCGAGGCCAGCATCTGGGTGGCGGTAATCACCGGCTTGCCAGCCCGGTTGGCCGCTTCAATAAGGCGTTTTTGCACCAGCGGAACCCGCTCCAAGGGCGTTTCTACCCCTAAATCTCCTCGCGCCACCATCAGGCCATCGGCTACGGCCAGGATTTCTTCCAGATTTTCTAAAGCCTTGAGTTTTTCTATCTTGGCGATGACCGGCGTGTCGCAGCCGTAATTTTTAATTAGCCGTTTAATCTCTTCAATATCTTGACGAGTCCGGACATAAGACAGGGCGATGAGATCCACCCCGTTTTCCAGACCAAAGCGCAGGTCCTCCCGGTCTTTAGGGGTCAACGCCGAAATCGGCAAACCCAAGGAGGGCAAATTAATCCCTTTATGGGAACTGAGGCTACCCCCCACTATCACTTGACAGATGAGGTCAGTGTCGGTTTTGCTCTTGACCTGTAATTGGATACTGCCATCGGCCAGCAAGATGGTAGCTCCTACCGGCACCGCCCTAATCAATTCGGGGTAGTTAACCGACCCCTGCAGTTGATCACCGGTGATCGGGCGATTGGTCAGGGTAAAGTCCTGGCCAGGGGGCAAATTGACACGTTCGGGGGAAAATTCCCCCAAGCGAATCTTGGGTCCGCCCAGATCTTGTAAAATTGCCACCGGTTTTCCCTGGGTTTGAGACGTCTGGCGCACCTGGCTGATCCACTGGTAGTGCGTTTCGTGATTACCATGAGAAAAATTAAGCCGGGCCACATCCATGCCGGATTTGATCAGGCGAGGGAGAATCTCCCCGCTACAGGCCGGTCCTAATGTGCACACAATCTTGGTACGTCGTAGGGTCTGCAAATCTAACATCACTACACCTTCATTTTTTTGACCTGGTGTAAGCCAAATTTGACAAAATATTTATCTTAGGAAATTAAATAGGTTATATCATCATCATTTTTTTTGCTAGTTTTTTATAACCCCACCGGGGGCCAAAAGCTACATTTTTAACAAAAATCAAATATAACCATATTGCATTCGGCAACATAATATATTATTTTATCAGATAATAAAGCATATCATAAAATTTTTGGACTCGATAACCTCTCTCCCAGCTAGTGATTATTAAAAATTTATTAACAAAAGTTAACCATCAATTTCTGGCAAACTACTCTGCCATCAGGGAGGCAAACTCCATGAGTTCAAGGTTTATCGTTAAAAATGGTATAATAATTGCATATGGTAAGTTTAAATTTCTTTTTCAATAAGGGGGTGAAATAAATGCCAGCCTATGAATATCAGTGTATCAATTGTCTCACCAAAGAGGTGCGGTTCGGCGGGGTTGATGATAAGACAGCCATCTGTATGGAATGTGGCCATCTGATGTTGCGAGTGGACGTAGATGTTTTCCGGCCCTACTTTGATAAGCAGGAAAAGGAAGCCGAGGTCCGGAAAAACACCAATGTGGCCTGACTAGCTCGCCGGCTTATTGAGCCGTAAGGGTTCCTGAGGGATAGGGGGAAAAGTTAGCGCCGGGAACTCTTATAGAGAAAAGAGCGACACGCGGGTGCGCGTCTCTTCCTGATAAATTATCTTTTGATACAATAAGTTAGCATAAAGGTGGGGATCGCTCGGTCGATTTCGAGCGGACAGGAATGTACTTATCAACCGCAAAGGCACTAACTAGCGGGGTTATGGTCTTTGAATCAATCCTTAAGGGTTAGCGACCATCGGCCTCGGCGGGGATTACTTGATATCCCGCCTGGACCAGTAATGCCGCCCAGACGCCGATGACGCCATTGGTATCTCCGGGTTGACTCCAGCCACAAGAGGGGCTGCGGCTCTTAAGATAACAGACGGATGTCGCTAGGGAACGAACCAGATCCAGGCCGCGCTGCGCTCCCTGGAGAAATTGATCGGTAACATCCTGTTCCTGGTGGTTTATCAACCGGGCCCGGCCAGCCAAGACGTCAAAGCCGTTTCCACCGACTATTTCGGCCGGAGGGCGTGGGATAGGCAGCCCTCCCAAGACTTCCGGGCAGAGCGCCAGAAATGGAGTCTGGCGTAAGTGCTGGACCAGGGCCGAGGACCGGCAATGACCGCCATTATAACGGCAAGGGATGCCGATCAGACAGGCGCTGACGACGATCACTGACAGTTTATAACTCTTTAGGGTAAATTAGGGGTGGGTCATCGGGGTTACGGGACACTACCTCGCCGATTACCAGAGCCTGCTCATTAACCGCCTGCAGGCGGTGCAAGACCTCGTTCACTAATTCTTCGGCTACCACCACTACCATACCAATGCCATTGTTGAAGGTCCGCCACATTTCGGTTTCGGGGATATTGCCGCGTTGTTGAATAAGGTCGAAAATGGCCGGTCTGGTCCAATATTGGCGATGAACTACGGCCTGGCAGGATCTCGGCAAAATTCGGGGAATATTTTCCGTCAAGCCGCCGCCGGTAATATGAGCCAGGCCGGCAATGCGAAAATCCCGAAGGAGATTCAGGATGGTTTCGACATAAATCCTTGTCGGTTTTAGGAGTTCCAGGCCCAATGGTCCTCCCAGTTCCGGGACCTCGTCCCAGACGGTAAATTGGCCCGCTTCCAACAAGACCTTACGGACCAATGAAAAACCGTTGGCGTGCAAGCCATTGGAAGCAATGCCAATCAAGCGATGGCCGACGGCAATCTCAGAGCCATCGAGAAGGCGGTCCCGATCTACTACTCCGACGACAAATCCGGCCAGATCATAATCCTGCTCCTGATAGATGCCGGGCATTTCCGCGGTTTCACCGCCGATCAGGGCACAACGAGCCTGCAGGCAACCATCGGTGATGCCTCTGATGATCTGGGTGGCCACCTCTGGGTGAAGCTGGCCCATAGCCAGATAATCCAAAAAAAACAGCGGCGTCGCCCCATGGACAATGATGTCATTGACACACATGGCCACCAGATCTATTCCGATGGTATCATGCTTGTTCATCAGGGTAGCAATCTTTAGTTTGGTGCCGACCCCGTCGGTGGCCGAAACCAAGATCGGATGCTGATATTTTTCCCGATTCAGATGAAAAAAGCCGCCAAACCTCCCGAGATCACCCATAACCCCGGTCCGATAGGTGGATTTGACCAGATCTTTGATGCCCTTTAGAAAGGCATCGGCCTTATCAATATCGACCCCGGCTTTACTATAGGTCATAGCCTCAGTCATTGTTAACTCCCGCCTCACCCTCACGTTCCTTATTGCCCAGGCCACACCGTCCCTTTGCTCTAATTCTGATATTCCCGCGTGGTCATAAACTCAGATTTGCTTAAGTAGTGTTGCGTTCCAGAGGCTGTATAGCCTTCCCCTGACATTGAGGACAGAGAGGCGGTGGGGTTTCACCGGCAGGAGTAATCCAGGTATGAGCGCAGGTCTGACAATAAAATCGCTCTTTGGCAATTTGGTATTCACCACCCTCAATCTTGATGGCTTTGCCATGGACCAAGGCGTCAGCTATCGCCTGATGCGCTCGGGCCAGCATCCGGGTCACCGTTGGTCGGGAAACGTTCAATCCCTGGGCCACATCCTCCTGATTCATGCCCAAATAATCTGCCAGCCGCAAGGCCTCCAGTTCATCCACACTAACTACCACCTGTTCCAAGCCCCGGAGTGGAATATCCTTTGGCTTGAAAAAGGTGACATTCGGTTCGCTCTCTACCCAGCGGGATTTTCTCGGTCGGGCCATGATCTTGGTTCTCTATATAAGTCTTGGGGTTGATAAGCAAAAGCTTATCAACCGATTGAAAAATTTATTAAAACAACAACTTTCCCTAAATTCCTCAGAACCCTTCGGCTTCCATTCCGGTGCTTCGTCCGAACTAGCTGGGACGCGGCCCCCTTGATAAAAAGATTGACAGCCGAAGGAAGGCACTTTATTTATTTCTAAATTAACAAATTTTTTGGCATTTGCCCAGAAGTTTTTCTTGGTCGCAACATCAGAATTATTTTAAATAGTTCCATTTTAAGCTAGCCTTTGAGACCGCTTAACTTCGGCCGCAGGGAGGGAAAATTTTGGATCTCGTAGAGTCAATGACGCGTTATCGGCAACAGGTTGACGAAAGTGCGGCGTTCTTGCAGCCGCGCCTGGGGGGCCGGCCCCAGGTGGGGATTATTCTGGGCACTGGTTATAGCGGCTTGGCCCAACATCTGAACGTTGCGCAGAGCCTGTCTTATGCCGAAATTCCCCACTTTCCCCGCCCTACCGGTCCTAGCCACGCCGGCTCACTCATCAGCGGCAGTTTGGGTGGCAAAGCAGTATTAGTGTTGCAGGGGCGCGTTCACGCCTATGAAGGATATGCTTTAACCCAGGTAACCTTTCCGGTGCGGGTCATGGCCGCGCTGGGCCTGAAGTTGATCATCATAACCAATGCCGCCGGCGGTCTCAACCCGCTGTTTCGGCCCGGGGATCTGATGCTGATCAGCGATCATATCAATCTTTTAGGCGATAATCCGCTGGTCGGTTATAATGTGGATGACTGGGGGCTGCGATTTCCGGATTGCAGCGCGGTCTATGACCGGCGGTTACGGGAATTGGCGGAACAGGTTGCTCTGCAGCTCGGCTTGCGGCTGCGACAGGGAGTATATGTAGCAGTTAAAGGGCCCAGTCTGGAAACCCCGGCCGAAACCCGGTTTTTACGACTTATCGGCGCTGACGCGGTGGGGATGTCGAGTGTTCCTGAGGCGATCGTCGCCCTGCATGCCGGGATGCGCATTTTAGGACTGTCGGTGATCGCCAATGTTAATCTACCCGACGCCATGGCCGCGATTGAGATTAGCGAAGTTATCCGAGTGGTTCAGCAGGCGGAGCCACCTTTGGTCCGCCTCCTGGTTGGCTTGCTGGAGCAAATAGCCACAGATTATTAATCTGAATAATGAAGGTAATGCTTGGCCAGGAATTTAATGGAGGTATAAATGGCGCCGACTGTAACAGGTCGCCGCCTGCCAGCCTGCCCCACCGGGCCTAACGTTATTAGCCCACCAAAAATCTATGGGTATATAAAGCCCCCAACTGCCGGTCAATCATTAGCTTACTCGGCTTCAGCGGCCGCTTTTTTCTTCTTGCGGGTCCGCTTTTTCTTCTTCGGCTCTTTTTCAGGTTTCTCGGCCGCCTCATTAACTTCCGCTGCCTTGTCGCTAGCCGCGGCTTCGGTCTTCTCCTTTGCCGCGGGAGGGGCCTCGGGAGCAGGGGCCTCTGGTTCTGGAGTTGCCGCGGCTAACTCGACCGCGGCTTCGGGCTCAGGACTAACCTTCTGTTCCGGGGCGGCCGCGGTTACCTCTTCTAGTTTCCCCAGAAAATAACGACGTTGCTCTGGTGGCAGGTCTTTAAGATGGGCCCCGCATTGGGGGCAGGTTTGGAATTGCATCAGTACCTTAGCCTGGCATTGTGGGCAGATCAAAAAAAGCCCCATAATGATTCTCCTTTATAACTCCCGGGTCTGATTAACTTTATACCAATAGCAGAGATAAAGTCATTTTTCAAGTCTTTTTCTGCGAAAAATTTCACATTTTTACTTTTTGGTAAAAAATCATCCATAGTATAACTCTATGGCCCTACGGCTTTAAAGGGCTCGATGGTCCGTAAAAAATTTTTGGTCCTGCGGCTTCATAGTCGGCAATAATCACTTAGATGATTAACCTTAATATTTTCAATCCTTAATATACTGGATAACCTAACTTGAAAAAGAGCGGCATTAAAATTTTTTACCAATTGTAGGACCTGTTATCATTTTGAGAATGAATATAATTAGGTTCTGGCTTTTCTCTCAAAAAGAGAAACAGCAGGCGGAAAAATTCTCCGCTCATTTCCGCCGGGGCTGCACCGTGACATTAAATTATAATATTTACCTATAGTTATATAATATTAAAAACTACGCCAGTTGGCAAGGCTTTTGCATTTATCCAATAACGGCGATTATCGGCCACTACGAGGCTGAGCCGACCGCTGGCCTACAAATCCCGCTGATTAGAAATTAGGAGGAAGAGCTCCGCTCATGCGCACTGCGACTTCGACTGTAAGTTTGCCGTCCCTGGGGAAACCACTCACTAATGGACGTTTGGCTCTGGAGCTGAAAAAGATGCAATGGGTGGATTTGGGACTCAAGATTCTGATTCCCCTGCTGCTGTTCGGTCTGTTGGTGATTTCGCTGCACTATGGGTCTTTAACAAGTTATTTCCGGCTCTTAGATCACCACCAGTATGTTTCCTGGTTAACGGTATTGGGCGGCGGCTTCACTTTGTCCCTGATACTCTTTCAGATCATTCGGACCATGCTCTGGGCCCGTTATAAACCGTATCCGTTGGCTACCGGCCCGTTACCCCGGATCAGCGTGATTATTCCGGCCTACAATGAAGGGGCCATGGTCGAACAGGCCCTGGATTCAGTCGCCGCCTCCAATTATCCGGCTGATCAATTGGAAATTATCTGTATTGATGACGGCTCCAAAGACGATACCTGGTTTTATATCAACCGGGCCCGGCAACGTTATCCGCAGCTTATCAAGGCCATCCGCTTCCCCCAGAACCGCGGCAAAAAAGAAGGACTTTATGCCGCGTTCCGGGAGGCCACCGGCGAGTTTTACGTGACCATCGACTCCGATTGCGTCATGGACCCGGATGCCCTGCGGCAGATCGTCGCCCCTATGGTGGCCGACCGTCAGATTGGCGCGGTGGCCGGCAATGTCAAGGTTTATAACCGCCATCAGAGCCTGTTCGGTAAGATGCTGGCGGTTCGTTTTGTCTTGGCCTTTGACTTTTTACGGGCCTCGCAATCCCGTTATGGGGCCGTAGTGTGCACGCCAGGGGCCCTGTCAGCTTATCGCGGTTCGGCCATCAGGCCATACCTGGAAGCCTGGCGGCACCAAACCTTCCTGGGCGCCCCTTGCCATCATACCGAAGACCGGGCCTTGACCAACTTCATCTTGCGGGCCGGACATTACACGGTCTATCAGCGGACCGCGGTTCACCATCGCTTCCTGCCGGTTTTGGACTTCATTATGACCCAGTTGGAGTTCTCTCTGGCCTTTATTTCTCTACCCTTAATGGTGCCGGTATTACTGGCGTCGTTAATCCTGCAGCCGTTGGTGATCCTGAAATTCTGTACGGTCCTGGGCATCATTTCCTTGATTTATATGATCCACTATATCTGGCTGGAACGTGACCTCGAATTCGTCTACGGGGTAATTTATGGTTATTTTGCCTTTTTCCTGTTGCAATGGATCTACCCGTACGCCTTCCTGACCGTGCGCGACCGCCGCTGGCTGACCCGCTAGCCGTCTGATCATAACTTCCTCCCTCTCTCCCAATAACGGCCGGGCTGTGAATCGCAGCCCGGTTTTATATCGTCCGGCCCCAGCCCCCTTTCCGCCCCTTGGAAAATCCATTGACCCTCAGATTGATTCCTGTTAGTCTACTTATACCAAGTTCTTATTCAAATGCAACAAACTCATGGCTTAATACATTGATTAAATTAAGTATTTCAACAGAAAACAGAAAACTAAAAACAGAAAACGGTCTGAGCGCCTCCCATGAAGCCGGGCTCTTGGACCGATTAGCCCAGGAAGCAACTATGACCGGTCGCAGCGGCGGCGGCCAGGCCGCCAATACTGCCTTTGCCCTGGCCCGCTGGGGTCTACCCGTTGCTTTAGTGGGCCGTCTGGGGGCCGACGATGACGGTGATTTTCTCTTAAATGGTCTGGCCGGAGTAGATTGCCATCTACAACGCCAGGGGGCTAGTGGTCGGGCCTATATCCTGGTGGACCAGGAGGGGGAACGGACCATCCTGGTGGCGCCCAATACCAATGACTTGCTGGCCTGGTCCGATCTGCCGCTCTACTTAATTCAAGAGGCCCGGTTTCTGCATCTTACTTCCTTTGTCGGCGAGCAGCCCTTGAAGGTGCAGATAGCTCTAGCCCACCAGTTAACCGATGGCCCCCATGTCAGTCTGGATCCGGGCGAGCTTTACTCCCGGCGGGGGCGGTCGTCGCTGGCCCCACTGCTGGCCAGGCTAGAGACGCTGTTGGTGACTGAAACGGAGTGGCAGTTGCTGGGCGGTGAGGCCTTTAGCTGGCCGGATTGGGCTCCCCAGACTGTAATACTAAAATTAGGGGCGCAAGGGGCGCGTCTGATCTCCCCGACGGGCATAATTGAGGCCCCGACCGAGACCGACGTAACGGTGGTAGATACTGTCGGAGCTGGGGATGTCTTTGCCGCCGGCTGGCTGGCGGCTCAATTGGCCGGGCTAGATCCCCGGGCTACCCTGAGATTGGCCAACCGAATGGCCGCGGCCAGTCTGGCCGGTTACGGACGGCAGGGTTATCCGGATCGAGCCTTTCTGTTGCAACAATTAGACGCCTTGACATAAGCATGCTAACCTTTGGCTGGTTTTCCAGCGGCCGCGATCAGGCCGCTATTGATCTACTGGCCGCGATCCATGACCGGCTGGTGTCGGGATTTATTCCTGGGCAATTCGCCTTTGTCTTTTGTGACCGGGAGCCAGGTGAAGATCAGGCCGCCGATCAATTCCAGGCCGCGGTCCAGGCTCGCCAGTTACCCCTGGTGACCTATTCCTCGCGAAGCTTGCGAGAAAAAATTCGCCAGCGCGCCCCTGACCTGGAAAAGGCACGCACCGCCTTTGATCAGGCGGTTATTGAGCAGGTGCAAGGCTATGAGGCTCAGCTAATAGTCTTGGCGGGCTATATGCTGGTGCTGAGCCCTAAATTATGTACCAAATTTTTATGCCTGAATCTGCATCCGGCCCTGCCCGGCGGTCATATTGGGACCTGGCAGCAGGTGATCTGGCAGCTTATTGCGGATGAAGCCAGCTCTGCCGGGGCCATGATGCATCTGGCCACCCCGGCCTTGGACCGCGGTCCCGCGGTCACCTATTGCCATTTTTCGCTTACCGGGCCGGATTTTGCCCCTTTTTGGCAACAACTCCGCAAGAAACGCCAACTTTTAGGTCTAAGAGAGATTATCCAGCAAGAGGGGGAAGCGGAACCGTTGTTTGCCCGCCTGCGAGCCGAGGAGCTCAAACGGGAATTTCCCTTGATTATTCTCACCCTGAAGCTTCTGGCCGAGGGTCGTTTGCAGTTGACCCCCGCGGGTGTCCAGGCCGCCGGCCAGTTGCTCCCCCAGGGCCAATGTCTTACCGAGCAGGTGGAGGCCTTCTTAGCCGACCGAAGCGAAAACTGATGCGCGCCATCCAGTTAAACACCGATTGCGAAGGCCCCCTGTGCCTGAATGACAATGCCTTTGAACTGTGCCGGGACTTTATTAAGCCAAACGGCGACCGGTTTTTTATCCAGATCAGCCGCTATGATGACTATCTGGCTGACTACCTTCACAAGCCCGGGTATAAGGCCGGCGATACCCTGAAGCTGATTCTGCCCTTTCTCAAGGCCTATGGCCTAAATAATGAAAAGCTCTTAAATTACTCCTGGCAAAGTATGATGCTGGTGCCTGGGGCCGAAGAAGCATATCGCTTTCTCAAGGGTTTGCAGTTGCCGATCTTTGAAATCAGCACCAGCTACCATCAGTTTGCGCAGGCCGTCGGGCAGCGGCTGGGCCTGGACGAAGCAAACATCTTTGCTACCCAGTTAGATCTTGACCGTTACTCACTTTCCCCGCTGGAAGCTGAGTCTTTGATAAAGTTAACCTCGGAAATCGTCGCCTTACCGGAAATCAAGTTGCCGGAGACGACCTCGAACCCTAATAACCTGGATGGCCCCAGCCAGCAGGCCGTTGCCCGTCTTGATCAGATCTTTTGGGAGATAATCCCGTCGATGGAGATCGGCCGCTTCTATCAGGAAGTTAATCCCATCGGCGGGGTGGAAAAAGAACGGGCCTTGCGAGAAAGCCTGGCCCGGACCGGGCTGTCCCCGGCCGCGGCCATTTATGTGGGGGATAGCATTACCGATGTGCAGGCCTTCCAGGCCATTCGAGCCCAGGACGGCCTGGCCGTGTCCTTTAATGGAAACCGTTACGCGGTGGCTCAGGCGGAGATTATCGTAATCGCCGACACGGCCTGGCCCGTAGCCCTGATCGCCGCGGTCTTCGCCAGCCACGGCAAGAGCCGGGTGCTGGCCTTGGCCCGTCAAGGGCTCCCGGCCGATCTGGCTGCCTTGGAACTGCCCCCGGAGTGGACTGCGGCCCTGGCCACCGGCCTGAAGAATCGGGATGTAACTCTCTATGTGGCCAACCCGGCGCGGCTGGAGCAGATCGCCCAACAAAGTATAGCCCTGCGGACCCGGCTGCGGGGCGCGGCGATTGCGGCCCTGAGTTAAATATTTTTTAATCGTTTTAATTAATTGGAACGGAGAAGGGGATGGACCAGTCCCGACAAAATTTAGAGTTAATTGATCAATTAGTCCTTCTGTTGCAGCAGGCTGACCTTTATGGCTGGGAATTGCGGCGGGTCCGGCAGAGCAGTGATCAGCTCTATCTGATCTTTGATGAGGTCGAATCCCTGCGCCGGGTCGAGACCGATACGGTTCAGGTCCAGATTTATTTGGCCCAGGAAAAAGACGGGCAGCCGGTTTTAGGGGAATCGGGCTGGGTAGCCTATCCCGGCGACGATCTGCAAGCCGGTCTGGTCCAGGCTCAGGCCCGGGCCCAGTGGGTCGCCAACCGGCCTTTCACCCTGCCCGGTCCAGAACAAGTTTACCAGCCGCTGGCCACAGTAGATCATACCTGGCACCAGCAACCCCAGGAGGTGCTGTGGCGGGTGCGGGCCGATCTCAACCAGGGCCAGGCCCAGTTGAACAACATTCGCCTGGCTTCAGCGGAGGTATTTGCCGAATACCGTGAAATCAGCCTGATTAATCACCGGGGTCTTAAAGCCGAACACCAGGAGACCGAACTCTTTGTGCAATTTGCCCTCCTGGCCCAGCAAGGGGCAGAGGAAGCCGAAAGCCTGGGGTATCGTCGGGCCCGGTTCTATCAGGATCTGGATTTAATAGAGATGGTGACCCGATATGGGGTTTACGCCCAGGATAGTCTGAGGGCCACTTTGCCCCCTAGCGGCCGATATCCGGTGGTCTTTGGGGAAGAGGCCCTGGATACCCTGTTTAACTATTTCAGCGCCCAGGCCGGAGGTACGGCCCATTTTCAGGGATGGTCCCGACTCAAAGCCGGCGAGCCGATTATCTTGGCACCGCAAGGCGACCTCTTAACCCTGAGCAGCGATCCCTGGCTGCCCGGCGGCCTGGCCAGCCGCCCGTTTGACACCCAGGGTTTGGCCCTGCAGCCGGTCACGTTTATCAAAAACAATATCTTCCAACAGGTGCTGGCCGATAAACGCTATGCCGACTATCTGAAGCTGGCTTCTCCGGCGAAATTCGTACCGGCTATCTTATCGACCACGGTCAGGTGACCCCGATCAAAGGCGGTTCGGTAAGCGGCCGCCTGGACGAGGCCTTTGCCCAGGCCACCCTGTCCCAAGAAGTGGTGCAGCGGGAAGCCTATTATGGACCGGCCGGGGTCCGGCTCGAAAATATGTCTTTGGCGGGAGCCTGAGTGCCCAACGCCAGATTCAAAAATTGTCGGGCCTAAATCTGATCGGTTGACAAACTTATTAAAATAAAATAGCATCGTATAATCTGAAAAATTTGGGCTAGATGCGTGGACAGGGGAGATTTATGGAAAAAAGGGATGAACAGCTGATTGCCCAATGGATTGATCATGATGACGAATTGAAAAAATTGATGATCGAACACCTGGAATTTGAACGGCAGTTAGAAGACCTGAATCGACGGCTTTATCTGACCCCCGAGGAAACCGTCAACCGTAAAAAAATTCAAAAACTAAAATTAGCTGGACGGGATCGCATCGAACAGCTCCTGGCGAAATATAGAGCAAAGGAATCAGAATCATGACTATGACCGGCGCCATCTTTGGCTTCCCCGGCGGGGCGGTAATCGATCTTTACGATGAACTAAGCCGTTGCCCGACCATTAAGCATTTTTTGGTCCGCCATGAGCAAGGGGCCATCCATGCCGCGGATGGCTATGCGCGGGCCGCGGCCCAGGTCGGGGTCTGTTTGGTAACCTCCGGTCCGGGTGCCACTAACACGGTGTCCGGCATCGCCTCGGCTTATATGGACTCAATTCCAGTGGTCATTTTCACCGGCCAGGTACCGACCGCCCTGATCGGCAATGATGCCTTTCAGGAAGTAGATATTGTCGGCATTACTCGTCCCTGCACCAAACATAATTACCTGATCAAATCGGTGAATGACCTGGCCCGCGTGGTCCACGAAGCTTTTCATATCGCCCGTTCCGGCCGCCCCGGCCCGGTGCTGGTGGATTTGCCCAAGGATGTGCTAGGGGGCCGGGGCACTCCCAAATTCCCCGAGCAGGTCAAGATAAAGAGTTATAATCCGACCTATCATGCTAATCCGCGGCAGATCAAAAGAGCCCTGGACCTGATCCTCAAGGCCCAGCGGCCAGTGATCTATGCGGGCGGTGGAGTCATCTCTTCCGGGGCGGCCGAGGAATTGACCCGCTTGGCGGAAACGCTGCAAATCCCGGTGACCAATACCCTGATGGGGCTGGGGGGCTTCCCCGCGCCGCATGACCTCTGGCTGGGAATGCTGGGCATGCATGGCACTTTTTATGCCAATATGGCTATTCACCACGCTGATCTATTGATCGCCATCGGGGCCCGGTTCGATGACCGGGTGACCGGCAAGATCGAAGAATTCGCCCCCGAGGCCAAGATCATCCATGTCGACATCGACCCCACTTCCATCAGTAAAAACGTGGTAGTGGACATTCCGATCGTCGGTGATTGCCAAGATGCCTTGAGCCAGTTTAACGAATTAATCGCGGCCCTGGAACCCCGAGACTGGGCCCAAGCGCATCAGCCCTGGCTAGACCAGATTGCCGCCTGGAAACGGGACCATCCTCTGAGCTATGACCGTAACAGTGATGAACTCAAGCCCCAATTTGTGGTAGAAAAGCTCTATGAATTGACTAAAGGCGAGGCCATCATTACCACCGAAGTCGGACAGAATCAGATGTGGGCGGCCCAGTTTTATCC
>MUKC01000134.1 GCA_002049795.1 Desulfobacca sp. 4484_104
GGCCTGCTCCGCTTGGAAAAACTCATTAACCTGCTCTTGGTTTTTTCTGGTCTGTTAAGGCCGTAAAGCCCGAAACAATATCAAGCAATTCCTCAGTAATCGACATCTGGCGCTGGCGATGGAACTGTGCCGTTAATTCTGCTAAACGATCTTCTATATTACGCTCAGCTCCCTGCATGGAAGCCAGACGGCTGGACTGTTCGCTGGCCAAAGACTCGGCCAGAGCCTGATAGATAGAAACAAACAGATGTTCGCGGATCAGGGCCGAAAACAAACGGTCCCAGTCCATGGTAAAAGTAGGCAAAACCTGGGTGGGCCAGGAGCTCTTTTGTAATTGTTGCAACCATACCGACTCCACGGGCAAAAGCTGGAAGGTATAGGGCCGAAAGGTCATCCTGGCCGAGGGCTTGTGGTAAAACAGGATTACACAGTTGATATTCTGACTGGTGTGCCAACCTTCAATAGCAATAAGGATTTCCTGGACCAGCGGTGTGATGCCGGATACCCCTCCCGGCACCGAAAAAACCTTTCGGACCGGCTGTCCGGCGGTTTCCAAGCGCTCGGCCACCCGATGGCCCACCACCAGGCAGAACCGCTTTTCGGGGGCGATCATCAGGTTATCCATGCTTTCCAGGGCGTGGGAAACAATCTGTTCATTAAACATGCCACACATACCCTGATCAGAGCCCAAAACCAGGGCCCCCAGACGGGTAGCAGACTCAGGGGCCAAGTGTATCGCTTCGGGCCGACGTCTCAACAAAGTTTGCAGGCCCAGGGCAACGGCGCGGTGGTATTCGGCCACCGAGACCACAGCCCTTTCGTACTGACGAATATTGACCGCCGCCAGGGCTTTCATGGTCTTCACTACCGACTGCAGATCTTGAGCGGTTTTGATTTTTCTCTGGATAGCCTCAGTCGTTGGCATTTTAATGGCCTAGTTTAGGGGCACAGGTGACACGTCCGCACCCTAGGATGGTCGGCACCGATCAGAGCCAGACTGGGAATTCCCAAGGCCAAGGCCATATGCAGCGGGCCGCTGTCATTGCCCACGAAGAGTCGACATTTGGACAATAAACCGGCTACGGCCAGGAGACTGAAGCGGCCGCCAGTCACCAGGCTGGGACCAGGGATTTGCTGGGCAATGGCTTCGGCTACGACCCGGTCCGACTTGCCGCTAATGATCAGCAGATCGGCCTGATGTTCTTGGTAGAGTTGGGTTCCCAGGCGAATGTAGTATTCTTGGGGCCACCATTTATAGGCCCCGGAACCAGTAGGGTGTAAGGCTATCAGTAACTTGGGCGTCCGGCCAAAATTTTTGGCTAAGATAGCGTCGGCTTTATCTAAGCAATCCCGAGGTAGAAAAATATCCATCTGTTTCTCGGGAGTGTCGGCTCCACAGCAGCGGACATAATTCAGCCGTCTCTCGATGGCATGTTCATAAGGATCTGAGATGGCTATCTTGGCGGCATAGACAAAGGCCAAGGGACTTTTGCCAGAACCTATGATATAGGGGGCTTTGGTTAGGAAGGCTAATAACGTCGCCTCGGGATCATTGCCATGGAGGATGATGACCAGATCATAATTTTTCCGACGGAGGGCCTGCGCCAGGCTGATAAGTCGCCAGTTGCGGCCGGGATAGACAAAAATTTGATTAATATAGGGATTATGAGACAACAGCGCGGGCCAACGCTGGTGACATAAGAAGTCAATCTGCCAGGTCGGATAGGTAGTTTTAACAGCTCGCAGGGCCGGCGTGGAAAACAGGGTATCACCCAATCCGGTCATGCTGATGAGCAGGACCCGTACCACCTGCTGCGGATCAAAATTTTCCCATGGACTAGAAGTCGCAGCCGCCGATTGGCATTGCAAGAAGCATTTAGTCAGAAACAATAAGAACTTATGCCACATAGCGGTTGTTAATGAAGCTCCGGGAGCCGCGAGTTTTCGATTATCTGATCATAGAACATTTCTAAATCCTGGGCAATTTTTGGCCAAGCAAAGTTCTGCCGCACCCAGAGGCGCCCCTGTTCCCCCATTTTTCGGCTGCGCTGCCGATCCTCCAGGAGCATAACCATCTTTTGGGCCAGCTCGTCTGGATTATCCTTCTCTTCCAAAAGCACTCCGTTCAGGCCGTCCTTAACTACCTCTGGTATCCCCCCCATCCGGGTGGCGATAATCGGCAACCCACTCGCTGAGGCCTCCAGAAAAACCATCCCTAACCCTTCGGCAATTTGAGAAGGGCCGACAAACAGGTCTCCTAACAGGTAGGCTTGCGGCATCTGAACCGGAGGGATAAATCCGGTAAGCACTATCCGACCGGCGGCCCTATCGATCTGTTGACAAAGTTCTTTATAAAAAGTTGTTACTCGCTGAGTCCGGCCACGGCCAAATTCTGTCCCTCCCACCAGCACCAGGACCGCGTCAGGTATTAGTTGCCAGACTCTCGACATGGCCGCCAGAATGAGGTCAACCCCTTTGCTCTCCCGCAGTTTGCCAACATAAAGCACGGTTGGTTCATCTGAGAGTTGATATTGACGCCGAACTTCTCGGGCTTGCTGGGCTTGGTCCCAGCGAGAGCGAAACGCCTCGACATCTACGCCATTATAAATCACCGAGCACGCAGCTGCTCCTCGCCCCAAGCGGTTTTTCTCGGCATTTAAGACGAATCTGCTACAAGCCACCAATCCTGCGACGGGTATCATGGTTCCTGGTTCAGGTCTCTCGCGCTTTCCCAAGGAATTGTAAAGGTTATGCAAGTGTAAAATAATGGGCACCCGTACTGCGTAACGTTGATTTAAGGAGAGGGCCAGTAAGGGACGGTTGTGAACGTGAACCAGAACGGGTTGCCGCTGGTGAATGAGCTTGGCCACCTGCCGGTCGTAGATGGGAAAATACTCCCGATAGCGACGATATAACCATGCTCTCCCGCCGGACATGGGGACGCGGATATATTCCACTTTATCCCGACATTCCTGCCTGGGCAAATCCGGATCAGCAGGAGAGACAATCAGCGGCCGATACCTGGTCAGACACGAGGCCGCCTTTTCAATGAAAAGTTCGGCGGCTCCCCCCCGGATCGGGGGGATGGGAAAGAGTTCAGAGCCGATTAACATGACAGTTGGCATCGCTGCTTGCTGATAGACTTGGTATTGAATATGATAAGCCGGTTACCAAATCTAAACTTGGGGCAATTTTTTCAAAAAGCTAAGCTTCAAGGGCGTTCTCATGTTAAGGTGATGTTGATCGAGCGGGGCGCTGATGAAGCTCAAAGAAGAAATATCATGGCTGCTAAGAACCTTGCAATGGAATTCGTGGCCCGCGGGAAATGATACGGCTGGCGTCCATTAACGCATAAGTAACCGCGGTCAGTCAGCATCTTGGAGTCAATTTAGCACTATGGCGGCTCAAAGTTTCAATTCCCGTTATCAAGTTATAATTATTCTGGTAAGTTTTGCCTTACTGATGGCTTTGGGTTGTACTTTGTACCGAGTTTATACTCCTTGGAACCTGAGTCATGATCAGATTTACTTGGGAACCTTCGATGCCAAAGCTGCCGATCCCAGTTTATTTAACAGAGACTCCGCCTTTCACGATGATTCCTTTTTTAGCCACTATTTGCCCACATTTCGCCAGTTATTAACATTTTTGCGCCAACTTAGCGGTTCATTTGAAGCAGGTTTATGGTTGTTAGTCCCTATCCTGGTGTTTATCTACGCTTTAGGGTGGGGCATATTGTTGTGGCGTTGGCATCACTCGTTGTGGATCGCCCTCTTGTTTACCTTTTTAGCCATCCCTTATCGTCCTGCGCCGTTCGGGGAGGTTTGGGGCGTCGCCGGCGTAGAAGGTATGGTAGCCCGAACTCTGGTCACTGCGCCCGCGCCCTACCTGTTTTTAATTTTTTTGAGCTGGCTTAAGGAACCGCGTTATTGGCCGGCGATCCTATTAGGCTGCTTGACCGGATTGGGAGCCTTTATTTATCCTTTGACCCCCCTATCTTACGTGGAACTCTTTGCCGGCCTGTTTTTAATCTGCCATTGGCGCGACAAATCCACTTGGGGCATGTTGGCCCTGATGTTGATGATCTTTGGGGTCCTAGCCGTATATCCCGGAACCCTGAGAGAACAACAAGCCTGGGCTCCCGGCCTGGGAGTCTCTTTTGATGAATTTCGGAACGTGGTGCAGACCCTTTTCAAGATTCCCGACCCATGGCATAGTTTCCAAGGAAATAAGCTAATCCGCCACCTGTCTTTGCTGATCGTGGTTTTGGCAATTTTTGGTGGCAGATATCTCTTTGCCGCTCCAGACAAAAAAGGTCGGGCGGCATTGCAGTTATGGCTTTGGGGCGGCCTTACCGTGGTTTATCTCTGTTGGCGCATCGTCGGCAAAGGCGCGGGATTGTCCTGGCTTTATGCCACGCTCGCGGTTTACGTGATTTTTTGCTTTTATCGACAACAGTTGCAGCGTCAGGATTGGTGGCTATTAGGATGGGGATTCGTTACCCTGTTCATCTATTTGGTCTCTGCTTATTTTATGACGGTGATCTGGCTCCATGTGGAGTATGTCCCCTTGACTACCTGGGTGGTAGAGCACCGCCGGGTAGCACGCCTGATTCATCCTTTTAGTTATTTAATGGGGGCTCAAGCGGCCGTCTACTTGCTCCCGTGGATAAGCCAGGTTCTCCGAAACTCATTAACGGCAGTGCAAGTAGAATATACCCTCATCACCCTGGCGATGTTTAACCGCACCATTTTTTGGGTTACGGTATTAGCGGTGAGCCTGTTTGAAGCCGGGCGCCATTGGTCTCGCCGTTATGGCCCAGTGCTAGCCGGCATACTCTGGTTAACTATACTGGCCGGTGGATATTTTGCGGGCTACGTCTCGGTTCCGGGTTCCCAAGAGCTGTTTGCGCCCATCTCAACGTTTTGGGCCTTTAGTCCTGACTATCTGAAAAATGAAGCAGAATTGGCCAATTGGGCGCGGCAACATACACCGAAAGATGCCCTCTTTTATCACCAGTCGGCATTTTTCCGTTATCGGGCCCGGCGTAGTATCACCCACGGTCACCCCACTTGGGGGGAAACGGGAAATTATCGTACCACCGCCATAGTAAACTTATATCACCGTAGTCTTAAGTTGCAGGAAGCCTATAAACATCCGGAGAGCTTAGTACAGCACGCGGCACGGCTTAAGGCGGATTATATTGTAATTGACAAGCAAGAAGGGGTTAAATTAAACTTACCCCTAGTTTTTGAGAATCAGAGATTTCTAGTTTATCAGCTCCAGCAGCGCTGATACCATTTAGCCTTCAAATGAGTATTTTTATCCTTTATCCCCTCTACACCCGCTTCAGGAGGTATTGCTGCCCAAGGTCAAGGCCCGGTACCCGGAGATGCCCGTGCTGGTAGTGGACGATGGCTCGCAAGACCAGACCGAGGCGATCGCCCAAGCCCAGCAGGTAGCGGTGGTTTCACATCCTTTCAATTTGGGCTATGGCGCAGCCATCCAGACGGGATACAAATATGCCCTGGAGAAGCAATGCCATTATGTGGTCCAAATGGACGCGGATGGACAGCATGAAGTAGAGGATGTAGCGCTTTTAGTGCAGCCCGTAAAACAAGGTTTTTGTGATCTAGCCCTAGGCAGCCGGTTTCTCAATAATGCCTCCTATCGGCCGGCTTGGCCGCGGCGAGTGGGCATCCGATTCTTTCGCGGCATCACCAAACTGATCACTGGGCAACCCATTACTGATCCTACCAGTGGCTTTCAAGCCATGAATCGCAGGGTATTACAGATTTTCACCGGCCGCCATTTCCCTGATGATTATCCGGATGCCGATGTCTTGGTGATGTTAAATTTTTATGGGATCTCTATCCAAGAAATCCCGGTCCGGATGTATGCCTCAACTACCAGATCCATGCATCATGGCTGGTGGCGGCCTTTTTTTTACATGGCGAAGATGTGCTTTTCTTTATTGATAACCTGTTCTTTAAAAGGCCACTTCAGACGGCGCCGTAGCTCGGTCTAGTAAGCCAAAGTTGCATTGCTTTTGAATATTATGACTACCCATCAAAAAACTGCTTCTACTGTTATTGCTTTAATAATGGTAAGCATTATTTTTTATTTGGTGCGCAAACGCCGCTTGCGTGAGGAGTATGCCCTATTCTGGATCGGTTGCGGCATCCTGATGCTAGGAGTCATCTGGTTTTATCAAGGACTCTTGTTTGTCAGTTCCTTAATTGGCAGTGTCACCCCGACGACGACCCTATTCTTGTTCGGATTTATTTTTGTCTTACTGCTGTGCTTAAAAATTTCGGTCAGCCTTTCCCAGCTTAAAACCCAGATAAAAATATTAGCTCAGGAAGTGGCTCTGCTCACAACCTATAAAGACGAACACCACCCTCCGGAACCGGGAGATTCTGAAAAGCCTTGCAACAAACTGACACCCTGACTCTACACCCTGCTGAGAATACCTTGCTAAGCACCAGAAAAATTAAACTGTTAAGATGCTTAGGTCATCAAGAGTGGCTCAGTGTGGCACTCAGGCGGCGCATTATTTAACCGAGTTGATCGATTGGTTTGTTTATTTTTTTGGCGCTTACGAAAAACAAGAACTGTTTTTATTACGAGATCTGGTCAGTGCTAAACCGGAGCCGGTTTTTCTCGATATCGGCGCCAGCGTGGGCCAACATTCCTTATTTATGTCCCAGTTCTGTGCTCAGGTACACGCGTTCGAACCATATGCGCAAGCCAGAGAACTGTTAAGAGAAAAAATCGCGCTGAACCAGTTGCAGAATATCATGGTTCATAGTGTGGGCTTGGGAGCGCACACCGAGGACCTAGAGTTTTATGCCCCGGTTGGTCATAATATCGGCGTCGGGTCTTTTTTAGCACATCACCGCCAAAAACATGAGCCTATCGGCAAATTAAGAATAGTAAATGGAGACGATTATCTTTCTGGGCTAGCCTTGCCCAGGCTTGACTTAATCAAGATTGACGTAGAGGGCTTTGAAGAATATGTCTTAAGCGGTCTGAGCAATACCCTAAAAAGTTACCGTCCGCTGCTAGTTATGGAATTAACCAATTATAATGATAGAAATGGCAGTTTAGTACGGGAAATTAAAACCTTGTTGCCTGGAGCATACGCCATTAAGCTGGTTACTTATAATAATTCTTGGTCTCTAACTAACCGTAAACTTTATAAACTGCGCGGTTTTAATTTCCACGAGTCGGCAGTATTGCCGCGCAATATAAACTTAGTTCTCATGCCAGACTAGGCTTAAAGTCTATCGCAGTCGTTTATAATGTCAATTGTTTTCAAATAGAAAAAAGGATATTTGCTACCATGGCAGTCATTCAAAGAATTGTCGAATATCTTAAAGCAGCGCGCCTCAGGGTCGTTAATAACTATATCGAGGGTAGATTATTAGATATAGGCTGTGGAGATAATACTTTAGTAAAAAAATATCATCCTGATGGAATGTTATTGAAACCAGGAGGGAAAATCATTATTACTATGCCGATCGGCTTTGCCCAAAAATTATGGCATAGAATTACCCATAATTATGATGATGATCAACTCTTCAGGGGAATCAACGAAGCCGAAGAAAGGTACTATATTCCGATAACAGAGATTATCGCAGCCCTAATCGGTTATAAACTAGAAAAGCGGGAACGCTTCGTATTTGGTTTGAACAATTTGATTATTGCAATGAAAGCCACGGGGCAAAGTCAGAATATTAAGCATAGGCTTTGCGCCACCTGACAATAAAGAACCTAGTCTGAGCCAGCAACGAGAGGTCGATGCATATTTTACTTCTTAATCCTCCGGCCCAGCGACCGGAGTCAGCCAGTTTATTAGTACCTCCGCTGGGATTGGCATACATCGCGGCGGTCCTGCAACGAGCAGGCTATCAGGTCAAGATCAAGGACGCTTATGCCGAACGGATGAGTTGGGAGGCCTTGGCCTCATACCTTAAAGCTGAACAGCCGGATATCTTAGGTCTGAGTAGCGTAACTCATACCATAGAAGCAACAGCTAAAGCGATGAGCCTGGCCCGGCCCCAGGTGAATACTATCATCGTCGGCGGGCCTCATATCTCTGCCTGGGGGAATCAGATCTTTCAGCAGTACCCCGAGATAGACTTAGGGGTAGTGGGCGAAGGCGAGGAAACTATTGTGGAGTTAGTAGCTGCTCTGGCTGCTGGTCGCTCTCCGGCTGGCATTCCGGGAGTAATCGGAAAAGATTTTGTCGGCCCCCGCCGCCCGCTCATCCGTGATCTTAATGGACTGCCTTTTCCCGCCCGCGGCCTTTTGCCCCTGGACAGTTACCACTATGCCCTTTCGAAGAAAAGGCGGTTTACCACGTTGTTCACCTCTCGGGGTTGCCCCTACCACTGTATTTTCTGTGATAAGTCAATCTTCGGGTCTCGCTGGCGAGCACGTTCGGCAAGCAACATTTTGGCAGAAATTGACGAATTAGTTCAACGTTTCCATATAACTTCCCTGATTATTTATGATGATCTCTTTACTCTTAATAATGACAGAGTAAAAGCGGTCTGTGAGGGGATCTTGCAACGCGGCTATCAGCTGGATTGGAAATGTGAAAGCCGGGTCAATTTAGTCGATCTGGAAACTCTGAAGCTGATGAAACGGGCAGGGTGTTCCCTGGTAGCTTATGGGGTGGAATCCGGCAATCAACACGGTCTGGATTATTTAAATAAAAAGATCACGGTGGAGCAGATCCGCCGGGCCTTTGCCCTTACCCATCAAGTGGGGTTGGAGACCATGGCCTATTTTATTCTAGGCCTTCCGGTAGAGAGTTACGCCGACGAACTTCGGACTATAGAATTCGCTAAGGAAATCGATCCTACTTATGTGCAGTTTAGCACTCTTTCCCCGTACTACGGCACTCGCCTGTATGAGGAAGCTCAGGAAAGGAAATGGTATACTGAGGTCGAAACCTTTGGCCCCATGGACAAAGGCCACAAAAGGCCTTTGATCCTGGCACCCCAATGGAATATGGATGATCTGCAACGGATTTTACGGCGCGCTCACCGCTCCTTTTATTTTAGGCCCAACTACATCCTGAAAAGGTTGGCGGCGATCAAAAGCTTTTCTCAACTAACCAATGCCTGCCAGGGGGGCCTGGATCTACTAAGGTGGATAACGAAGAAACGCTCCCTGCCCGCTAACTCCCGCTAACTCCTAAGAGATTCTGGATCATTCAAGCCCCCATGTTTAGTTCACTGAGGAATCTCCAGCGCCTGGCTAACAAAGGAAGCTGTTTCTGGTTCGGCTCGATCCTGCTGCTTGCCCTAGTAGTGCGAATTCTATCAGCAAGAATATGGCCATGATGCAATTCGCTATCTTTGGGTTAGTGAACACGTTACCTACCAGGAGTGGGAGCGTCTTCCCCAACTCTTTACTTCTCCTTTGCTACCCTTTGCTATCGGTCTATTATCATGGCTAACCGGGGAGAATCTCTGGACCGGCCGGATATTTTGTCTGCTTTGCAATACCAGCGCCGTAGGACTGGCCATGCTGTTCACCCGCCGCGTGCTTCCCACATGGCCGGCCTTGGCCTGGCTGACGGGAATAGGCCTGGCATTAAACCACGTTTGGGCGGAATTAGCTCCTTTTGTAATGACCGACAATCTCTTCTACCCTATTCTATTCGGCCTATTGCTCCTCATGGTTAGCTTATTAAAAAATCCCACCTGGGAGACGGGGTTGGCCTTCGGAGGACTATGGGCCCTGCTGTATCTGACTCGAGATAACGGCCTTTACTGTGGCGGCGTTATTTTTGGTGTGTTAGTTATAACTCGCTTATGGAAAGTCGGAGGCATAAAAACTAGCATTAAGCAGTTTCTAAAACTAAGTGGGTCGGTCTCGGTGATCTTGGTTGCCATTATCAGCCTGTGGGTCTATTATTATTACTGTACCTTTGGCATTATTTCTTTAGGCGAGGGGTGGCGATTCTATCTGAATTGGGTCCAGGCCGACGTCCAGGGAGAACATCCGCTGAAATATCATGCGGGTACTGTAGGACCTTTTAAATATAGACCTTATGAATATATGGAGTATACCAGAGCGCCACTGCCCAACGATCCCCGTTATCCTAAAGCAAGGGCGGCAAACTTCATGCGGGATATGGCCACAAGAGTATCAGGGATTCCGCGCAACCTTCATTTTGCCGTAAAAGAAATTAAGTTAATCCTGCTTCCTGGTGTGATTGGACTGATATTATTATTCCGAGGACGCTATTATCAAGGTATAAACCTGACTTTACTGGCGCCGGCATTATGGGCTAGCCTAGTGTTATTAGGTTTACACCTGGTCGCTCTGGTCAGAGAAGCCCGTCATATCGCCTGGTTTTTCCCCTGGCTTTATCTGGGGCTGTCCGCCTCTACTCTCTGGGTCTGGGATTGCTTACATACCAAGGTGCAAAGTGATGCCCGGAAGACCTGGTTATCTCTTCTACTAGTCCTGGTCTTTGTTTTCCTTTTGCTTTATCCGGATTATTTTAAAGAATTCCCACACAGATGGCGAATGCGCCAGACACCCCATCTTTATCAATTATCTTCGGAATATATTTTAAAACATCATGGCCCTGGCGCGGTGATTAGTTCTCGACATATGGAGGTAGTATATCGCAGTCGGGGCCTGGCTATCGGTCTGCCCGAAGGTAACGCCGCGGAGTTGGTGGAATGGTTGTATCTGGGCGGTGCGGATTATCTCCTGTTTACCAGCAAGTATCCCCGCACCAGTGCCCAAGAATTTTTCTGGGGCGATCCTGATGAAATCCAACGGCAGTACCCGGAATTAAAACTGGTGGCGGAATTTCACTCTGATAATCGCGCCTATCCGCAGCACGGACGGCTTTTCCGTTTTCATCCGGATCCGGCCAGGCTGGCCAAGTATCAGGAACAATATCCCTGGGCCGGGACGCCGCCGCGCGCCCCCGGGATGAAATATTCTAAGTGCTCGGCGCATTGACATGGATGGCGAAGCTCTGCCATACTCCGAGGCGTTTTGAGTGGTCTCTACAATGGTAAACGATCTTCCTCAGCGAGTCCTTCTGGTGTCCTATGGCCCGAAGCCGCCGTTGGCCGAGGCTATGGCCGCTGGTTTTGGATCTTTGGGAATCAAGACCAAAATTTTTCACTCCTGGCTGTGTAATACCCTCTACGACCGCTTTATTATCCATCCGGTCAACCATTATGCCCGGGTTTTGCGGCTGGTGCCCAAAAATACCAATTTATTTGAAGGTCATCCCAAGTCTCATAAGGAATGGCGCAGCCAGGAATTACTCCGATTAGCCCTGGACTTTAAACCCGAGCTGATCGTCATAACCGGCATCCAACGTTTTAAAGCAGCTGTCCTGGAAAAATTACACCGGCTGACTACGGTGTTTTACTGGTTCAGCGAATCAGAGGACCGGTTCCCCGAGATTAAAAACGAGCTGCAATTTTATCATTATAGTTATTTCTTCTCCTCTGCCGCCCTTGCTCAGGCTCAAGAACTAGGCTTTAAAAATCTAGGTTTCCTGCAACCCGGGGTTGATACCAACAGATTCCGGCCGCTGCTGCAGAAACAGATCTATGACTGGTGTTTTGTGGGACAGTGGCATGAACGTCGCCAGCAATATGTCGAAGGACTGGCCGAGGTTTCTAAAAACTTCGTGATCTACGGCAGCCGCTGGCGTAAACATAATTGGCATAACCCGCGTATTTTGTTTCGGATAAAAGGCACGGGCATCTGGGGGGATGAGGTAGTCAAGTTATATAATCAGACCAGAGTGGTGGTTAACATTTCGGTATGGAGTGATGAGTCCAAGGGCGGTGCCGGAGCCAATACCCGCTTATTGGAAGTTCCAGCCTGTCAGGTCTGTTTGCTGAGTGATTTCAATCGCGATGCCGAGCTTTTGATGACGCCGGGGAAAGAGTTTGTCAGCGCCCAAAACCTTCCGGAGATGCAGCAAAAGTTGGCAGAACTGCTGGCCAATGCCGAACAACGCCGTCAAATCGCCCAGAATGGCTATAACCGGGCAATAGCGGGCCGGACCTATAATGATCTGGCCGTCCAGCTCTGCACCGACTGGGAGGCGCAGCGGACTGGCGACCGATAAGCAATATTTTTTTGCCCGAAAGTACCATTAAACCAGAAGCATTCTAAATAATACTTAAACCATACCTTGTGAACGCAAATGGGTATAAGATTGTGAGGAGCCCTTGAATAACGATTTACCCGTGATTCCGGTTCTTAAGCCCTGTTACGATGAAGAAGAGATTAAGGCGGTATCCGATGTCCTTAGGAGTGGCTGGGTAGGACTAGGACCCAAAACTCAGGAATTTGAAGAGGCCTTTGCCAATTATATCGGCTGTGATTTCGCCGTGGGACTGAACTCAGGTACCGCGGCCCTGCACCTGGCAGTATTATCTTTACAATTAAAGCCGGGAGATGAAGTAATGGTTCCGCCCATCACCTTTGTCTCCACCTGTCATGTGGTGCGATACTGTCATGCCATACCGGTTTTTTGCGATGTCTGCCCGGATACCTTGAATATTGATCCCAAAGATATTGAAAAAAAACTTACCCCCCAAACCAAAGCCCTTATCTTGTGGGGCGACTTATAAGAACCGCAAAGTAGGGAGTATTTCAGAAATCACCTGTTTCAGTTTTCATGCCGTAAAAAATCTGGCTATGGGTGAAGGCGGGGCGATTACCATTAATTCAGACTGGTACGCCAGATTTTTTAGAGAGATGCGCTGGCTAGGCATCACTAAAGATACCTATACCCGAACGGTCGATGAGAAGGTTTATGCCTGGCGCTATTGGGTTGATAAGCTTGGCTATAAATACCACCTCTCGGATATCGCCGCGGCCATTGGTTTGGTGCAATTGCAGAAACTTGAGGCCAATAATGCCAAACGTCGGGCTCTGGTGGAAAGATATAACCAGGCATTCGCCAATCTAGAATATATCGAAATACCGGTAGAGCACAGTTATGCTCAAAGCTCATGGCATCTATACGTGATCAAACTTCCTAACCAGCGTTGCCGCGATGACCTCATCAGGCATCTTAAGGAGCATAAAATAAGTCCCGGGGTCCATTATTATCCCATCAATTTACATCCGTATTATAAGGATGTGAAAGCCGAAGTCCCGGTTGCCAACGCCATGTGGAAACGGATCCTGACTTTGCCCCTGTTCCCCGGTCTTCCCTACGCCGATCAGGATCGGGTAATCGAGGCCGTCATGTCATTTAAGGTATGAAATCTATTGGTAAAGACGCATCTCTGGAAATATCGGGGCACAGGGTTCAACTGCGCCTTATCAGTCAAAAGGAAATCGAATTAATCAGGCAATGGCGCAATCAGGACCACATCCGGGTATGGTTTAAGTATGCCGAGATCATCTCGCCAGCCAAGCATAAGGCCTGGTGGGAGGCATATCAGCAGCGCGACAATGATCTGATGTTCATCATCTGGCAAAAGGCCCAGACTCGCCCCATTGGGACGGTCGCTTTATATGATATTGATCTTAATGCCGGTTCGGCTGAATTTGGGCGTTTGCTTATTGCTGCGGCTGACCATCGGGGGAAAGGATTGGCCCAGGAAGCCTCTCAGGTTCTTATCGATTGGGCCAGGCAAGAGCTGTCTCTGACCCGGATCTACCTCGAGGTGCATATGCACAATGCCCCAGCGATCGCTATCTATAAAAAACTCGGTTTTTCAGAGTTAGGGAGTTGCGGACAGTTTTTTAAGATGAAATTGCGTTTCCCTCTGGGTCAATGTCGCTGAGACATCATCTGCTCAACGTCAATCTAGCACAAGGGATAACCGGCCAGCACCCTTGGCCAGTCTCGGCCTGGAAAATGCCAACTTTCTGGGCTTACCGGCAAAGATTCTCCGGCACCTTGACCAAGGCCAAGCTGAGCGACAAGCTGGTGGAGCGGCGGCTGGCCACCCGCAAGGAAGCCCCCCGGCTGGTGGAAACCGTCTTCCATCTGCTCAAGCTGGCCCTGGAACAGGGTGAGGATGTGCTAATCAGCGGCTTCGGGAAGTTCATCGTGCGGGATAAACACCCGCGGCGGGGACGCAACCCCCAGACCAATGAAGAGCTAATGTTGGACGCCCGCCGGGTAGTGGTGTTCCATTGCTCCGGGGTACTGAAAGATAAGATCAACCGCCCCCGGGACCAGCATCAAAATCTGGGCGACTGGAAAAGATGGCGGCGGTGATTTTCAACCAGATTTTTCGGCGGCCCCCCAACGTCTCTCGATCCCGCTCCGCCATCACCTCATCAAAGGCCTTCCGCATAGCCATTTTCAAAAACTGGGGAGGAAGTCAAGACCGACAGACCAGCAGGCCCGGCCACGACGTTGCACCCGGTCTTAGGATCGGGTGAGGATTGAAACGCTGACCAGCCCTCGCGGGCTAATGCCCTGGCCGCGATGCACCCGGCCTCGGGACTTTCTCGGTCAATGAGCGCCAGGAACGCCAGGGGCGCAACCCTCAGACCGGGAAACCGATTAAGATTGCGGCTGCCAGTAAAGGAAGCGGTCAGATAATTTTCAGAGGGGGATAGGCCGGGGGCAGGAGGAGGAAACCCCGGCCTTACC
>MUKC01000135.1 GCA_002049795.1 Desulfobacca sp. 4484_104
TTGAAACAAGCGTCAACATCACTTTTTCCGAGCCCCTTGAACCGGCAACGGTTACGGCACAAAACCTGACCTGCAGCGGCCCCCAGGGACCGGTAGCCGGCACCATGAGCATGACAGAAAACAATTCCCGGATCGTTTTCCGTCCAACTGCACCACTGATTCCCAACACTACCTATACCTTTTCCATCTCCACTAATATCAAGGATTTGGCCGGCTACGCCCTTGAAACACCGGTAACCTTCAGTTTCACCAGCCTCGATACCTTACCCCCGGCCCTGCCGGCCGCAGCGGTTATTACCGCCACCATCCCGGATGAAGGACAAACAACGATCAGCGCCACCCAGGGAACAGCCGGTGTGCATGATACCGTCACCATTATCAACCAGACCCAGGAACTTTCCATTCCTGCCCTGGTAAATCCTGACGGCAGTTTCAGTACCAGTATTGATGCTGAGATCATGGACGATATCGTCATCAGCATTACCGACCAGGCCGGCAACCAGACCATAGTTGCCATTGAACAGTTCCGCAATCCCGACGGCTCCACCGTCATCGGCCCCGAAGGCGGGCAGCTCTTTGTGGCCGGCTTCACCGTCGAATGCAGTACCACCCCCAGCATCTACTTGAATGCCGCAGCCCCGCTGCCGCCGGGGACGGCGGATACGGCTCACGGCATCGTTGCCCGCGTCGTCCCCGCCTATGGCTCCGCCGCTCTGGCAGTTGTGGACACGGCAAAGGTCATTGACGGGCGGTTCGCCACCTCGTCACCGCCGTGCCCGGGAATCAAGGATCGTATCGGCCGCTACGCCATGTTTCTCAACGAAGACCAGCGGATGGCCATGAATCTGGCCTTGGTGAGCATGGTGGCCCCCGGCGCCCACCACAGTATTTTGGAAATCCTCATCGAGGAAGGCATGCTGCAGCACTACGCAAAGCTCTACGGCTTTGTGGCCTCCTTCAACGGCTCGGCATCCGAGGAAACATTGCTGGATTTCTACCGAAAAATGTTCGGCTTCTACACTTCCTTCGACACCACGGCAGCGGGCGGCGTGGGAGAGGCTCTGGCTCCCATCTACCAGCAGATCTGCATGCCGGTTCCCGCAAACGAACCGCTCAAGGTGGTCATCCGCGACAGCGAAACCGCCGAACTCATCGACTACTGGGACGTCGAGCCGATAACCCCGTATGAACATGCAACCATCTTCTACACCGACCGTTTCGACACCAAGCCGCCGACGGTCATCGGCATCAGTCCCATCAACCATGTGCTCGATGGCTACCACAAAAAAATCACCCTCCGCTTCTCGGAAAGCATTGACACCATGGCCTTATTGGGCAGCGCGGAGGGCATCTATCTTACCCCTGAAGAGCAGGACGACATCAAGTACACAGGCGTCTGGCAGCTGCAGGAAGGCAACACGGTACTGGTTTTCGAAACAAACAAACAGCTGCCCCTGGGACAGAACTTCCTTCTTCATCTTGGCGAGGTGAAGGACATCAACGGCAATGCTTACGTCGATCCTCCGCTGCATATTGCCACCTATCAGCCCCACATCATCTTCCCGTCGGCCGAACACCGGATAACCCGCCAGACGATTGCGGCATCTTTGAACGTGCCTATTGACCAGATTCCCAATAACCTGTGGTTCAGCGACGTTGATTTTGCCACCCGGAATCCCCATGAGAGTTACGATGGCCGCTGGCACGCCAGGCTGGTGGCCGTTGCCGGCGGCGAGCTGAAACCGCAAGACCACAGCCTGCTCACCTTTGATGTCACCAACCCCTACAACCCCCGGGTGGACGGCGGTTTCCAGACGGACAGCCGCTATATCCAGCGTGGTGTACGGTTCCTGGAAAATGTCAACCTCATCCCGCGGGAAGGCTCCTGGGCCAACCCCCAGTTCTGGACCAGGCGGCTCCTCTACTACAACCGGAAGGAACCCGCCATTCGCCTGACCATCGACCCCGAAACAGCGCCCTATCCGGAGGAATACGACCGCTGGGTTGCCCGCCACTGCCGGGAGGAGGATGGCGGCTGCGGTGTTATTAACGGCGGCTGCGGCGACATCGCGGTCACCACCGTTGACAACACCACCTACAGCTATCTCTGGGCCTACGACATCACCGCCCACAACGAAATCCGCTGGATGTCCTCCCGCCTGCTGAGCGACAACGGCCCGACCCGATCCTACGAAGCCCCCGCCGGCATCGGTACGCCTTTCGGCCTGACGGCGCTTAGGCCTCAACTTTCCGACGATCAACGACTTTGAACGCGAGCCCGACCCGACGTACCCGCCCACCTACACCTATCCCTGGTCACAGTGGGCAAACGCCGAACAGTTGCACCTGAACGCCCAGCGCTACTATCGCGACGTCGCACTACTACCGGCACGGGTCAAACCGGACCAGACGGTCGTCGAACCGAAGATCGTGGCCATTGCCGGAAATATTGATTATGGCAGCAGGCCTGGCAGCCCCAACATTCGCTCGCTGGAAGTTTTTCGGGTGGACCTCGCCGGCGAGCCCACCGGCATGACTTCGTTGACCATCATGCCGAATCATCTCGCCGTCGCCAGCAACCTGCCGGTGTGGGATTATGACCGCCATGAAACCGTCTACCATGACATTGCCCTGGTCACCTCTACTACCGGCGGCATCGCCATATACGACATTCCCGAAGACGGCACCGATCCCGTCGCCGCCCCCGCCGTCATCACCACCCCGGCCGGTACGACGACCAAACATCTGGCGATTGACAGCAACGCCATGCTGGCCTACGTCGGGGCCAGCGGTATCAGCGAGGAAACCGGGAGCGACGGCCTGCTGGTTGTCGACCTGAGCGATCCCCTGGTCTACCGGGGCGATGTGGATGGCGACGGCTGGAACGACCGGATCATCGGCCGCATCCCCCTACGTCTGCCGGGTTTTCCGGGCCAGCTTTTCATTCATAGCCTCCGTGTGGATCCGGAGAGGGGGCTAGTATATGCCGGTATCGCAGGAACCGGCAACGATGGTCTGGCAATCATTAAAGTCCACGGTTGTTCCGACCTGAAGGTTGACTTCAAGGCCGTTGCCGAACCGGAACCACCATACCAGGGGGCGGAAAAAGCAGCTCTTCAACAAGTCATCAACAACGGCATGACGGAAAGCGGCGTGCAGCCAGGGGTCATCGATATCATTGCCTACGGCGACCGATCCTGCCTCTGGAAATCAGGCCGTTGCAGTGCAACCGGCCAGATGCAACATCGTTATCGCTTTGCCGTGCTGATCCCGGAATCTGAATGGGCCAACCGGCACACACTCATTGAAAAGCTCCATGACCAGGTCCTTGACTCCAATGGCAATCCAAAGCCGGTTTCATCCCAAGGCTATGAGATTACGTTTGCCGATATAACCTTTATCCCGATCAAGTGGGAAGAGTTTGCGTCAGCAAATCTGAGCCTTGCCGCCATTGACGACAACTTCGGTCTGGCACCCCAGGCTACTCTGCTGGAAATCCTGCTCAAGGGAACCTATGTCTGGGATATTCCCGGTCTTGGAGAAGATCCCGTACCCCTCTGGGAACTGCTGGATCGCTTAACGGAAAGGTGCAACGAGTGCCCAACAATTGAACCATCCCATATCTGGCGGCAGGAAGGCTATGAACTGGCCAAACTGCAGGAAGCGGCCTTCTACCAATCCGGAGCCCTTATCCGCTTCATCGGAGAGGCAGAACCGGGAACTACGCTATACGAGGCATGGCAGGCAGATCTGCGGGAAATTGCCGAAGCAGGTCTGCGGGCCACCCTCGGCCGCCTGCTCACCAACGAAGAGGCAAACAGCCTGCTGGCCCTGGCGGCACTACAATATGGCATTATTTCAACAACGTGTACAACTCCTGATGAAACCGATTCAATCAGCGACTGGAAAACCATCACCTGCGGCAGTTTCAACCACTGGATCGCCTCCATGGCGGCCTACACGGTCGAAGCCAATCTCGGCATCTTTTCCCTGGACGATCTTCGAAACAAAATCTTTACCTTGCAACAGGTAGCCGACGGCATTAAGACCATTGCCACTGAAGAGGAAGGGGTTGCCTTTATCGCCATGGTCCGTCAATTTATCGCGTCAATCACAGACGGTCCAGCCTGGGCCATTTACCAGGCCAAACTCATGGATGACCCGGCCCGGCCAGAGCGGCAAAACTTAATGGCCACCCTTGAAGCCAGCATCTTTAACCTACAACAGCAGGGCATCAAGAAGATCGTTCCCCGCTATGTCAACAAGGGCCCCATCAATGCCAAAGACATCTGGGTCCGGATGTATGAACCCACCGATACCGGCAATCTGTTTGAGCGGAAAGCAATCCTGGTTGACCTGGAAACCGGCACCGAAAAACACCTGAACACCAATGATTTCATCCTGGAAAACATTCAACAGGCACCCCCGGGGACCGCTGGCTGGATCAGCTTTACCGTAGACCTGCCGGAAAGGACTGTTCCGGAGCCAAACCGGGACAACAACCGCTCATCCCTTTACTATTACGTTCTTGATCCAGCCAATCCCACGGTGCCCATGCCACCGCCGGAACCGCCACTGCCACTGCCGGACCCCGACAACAACTTATTTACCTGCGATACCGCCTGTGACTGTAACAAACCATCTATCGCCGTGGAGCTAAAACCCAGCGATATGAGTTTTGCCGGAGACATCCAACTGCTGCCAGAAGAATGCATCAACTTCGATCTGGTGGTCACCAATCTCAGCAATCAGATTATTGAAAACATCCAGCTGGCCAGCACCCTTTTTGATGGAATTCAGGCCATCGATGCCCTGGCGCCCCAGGGAGAGGCCACCATTCTCTTCCAGTATTGCGCACCCAACGAACAACTAAACCTCACCGGTGAAGCAACTGCCGCCTTTGTCTTCCAGGACCGGGAAACCATTGTCGAACAATCAAACACATTGACAATCGTCATCACCAGCCAGCTGGCGGTCGACGGCAAAGCCAACGGTGCCGATGAGTTCCTAACTGCCCCAGGAGAGACAATCTTCTTCTCCGCCAATCTGGAAAATGCCGGCAGTCCGAATATAACCTATTTCTGGGATTTCGGCGACGGCATCAGCAGCACCGAGGCGGCGCCGCAGCACAACTACAGTCAACCGGGCAATTATCCGGCAAAAATCATCGTCACCGCCGACGGGATCAAGAAAGAAGACACCATCACCATCAGCATCGTGGAAGTTAATGTTTTTGTCAATCAAACAGCCGATGATCTGGATGACCTGGTCCGTCTGAAGAGCACGGTTCCAGACAAATCCTTTCCAATCCCGACGACCATAGCTCTGACTAACCCCTGCTCAAGAGATGTCAACGTGGTTCTGGAAAACGCCAACGGCCGGCTCGGGTTCGATACGGTCGACCAGCAGACCCTGCCCCTCACCCTGCCCCGAGATGGCAGCCCCGTCCATTTTACCGTCATCGGTCTCAGCAAAAGTGATCTGGTAGATGACGCGTTAATAACCGTTCATTTAAACGACCTGCAGGGGCCGGTCATCGGCGAGGAGGACCTGACGGTTTTCTGGTTTGATGCTGAGATAGAGGTCACTCCGGGAGGATTTTACATTTTGCACAAAGAGGAAGGGTATATCCCCGTTGATTTTGTCCTTAATGAGAACGGTGATCCCATTCTTGATGAGAACGGTGATCCCATTCTTGAGGATTCTGCCGCTGTCTCTATACTCGCTACCGCGACTGTAATGCCTGAAAATATGGACCCATCGTGCACTGAAACGCCACAGATCAAGCACCTCCGCATTGGAATCGTACAAAATGTTGAAAAACAACATATAGAGAGTGAATATGCCAACCCTGTAGCGGTTTTTGATACTTCCGCCCCGGCTGATGCTGAAATGACTGTGCCTACGGGAGGATCCAACAATGAATCATTAAAAACCGTACCACCAGCCTTCAGTAGCTATCTCGATTCTTTTGCGGCCGTCAGCCCGCTCTATATAACTGCTCCTGCAGGAGAACTTCCGGCAGATTATAATTACTTAGACAGACTCGGAAAGCTAGCATCTTCAGGATCTTTTATTAGCGGGAGTTACGACGACACAGATTCCCCGCGAATAAAAAATTCGCATGCAGATTTTGCTGGCATCGGCAAGGTTACCTATACATACTCATCCGTTAGACGTGAAACAGACTTTCGGGTTTGGGCGGTAACGGTTGAAATGGATGATAGCAATAGAACCATTAAAGAAGTTGTCCCAATCAGGGAGACAACCTGGTCAATAAATCTAAATAGTAACGAAACTGAAACGTTTCAAAGAGCAACCGTTCCTGGGGAAAATGCTCAGTCTGAACCTACAAGGGAACCGATACTGAATGCACCGTACATAAATGACATAACAATGCACGCAATAGCCAATTACGAAGATTTTTTGACAGAAGTTAAAACGTTCAATCAGACAACAGTTACTTATACTAATACTAAATAACGACAAGTATATCTGGCCACGGCAAAGGAAAGATCATGGCTTCAACAAAATGCCACCATCTATTTAAGACTGGTTGCATTATCCTCATCTTCTCTATTTTCACTCTGGGCACATTGCTTCCCGCCCACGCCGCCGACACTCGCTGGCTGGCCCAGGAGCAGATATATCTCTACGGCATGGGATTGACGGTGGAACCAGCACACCAGACGGTGCCGAAAAACATTGCCACCATCGTTTCCACCTATCTCCAGGCACCG
>MUKC01000002.1 GCA_002049795.1 Desulfobacca sp. 4484_104
CGAAGGCCGGCCCGTTGATAGACCCCCATGACCAGCCCTGAGCAATCAACCCCGGAGGGGCTAGCGCCGCCATAACGATACGGAGCTCCCATATAACTCTGGATGGCCTTTTTGATTGCCGTTTCTGAGGCCCGGCGGTCCACCTCCGGGGCCTTAGCGCTCTTGCCGCCGCACCCCGCCACCAGCCCCAGGATCAGGGCCAGAAGGGTCCCTAATTGCCCCCAGTCCTTAAGAAACCGGGCGGCCGGGCGGTACCTCTGGGTCAGTGGTAAGCAGATAGAGTCCATCAGTGCCCTCCGCAGCCAGTACCATCCCCTGGGATTCAATCCCCATGAGCCGGGCGGGCTTGAGATTGGCCACCAGGATAATGGTCTGGCCGATTAAATCTTCTGGCCGGTAGGATCGCCCGATACCGGCCACCACCTGACGGATTTCGCCAACATCTACTTGTAATTTTAATAGTTTCTCTGACTTAGGGATTTTCTCCGCCGCCACAATTTTACCCACCCGTAAATCTATCAGCTTGAAGGTGGACAGATCAATTTCGCTTTTAAAGGCCGGGAGTTTAGATTTTTCAGGACCAGATCCCGTAGTCGGGGGAAAAGTGGCTATGACTTCCAGTCGGGGGAAAAGGGCCACACCCTTTTGCACCGCGCTTCCCATGGGCAATTGCCCCCAGTGTATCAGTTCCGGTAACGGCCTATCCCATAGGGCCGAACCCAATCCCAGTTGCTCGCTCATCTTCTCGGCGCTGGCGGGCATGATCGGCTTGAGCAATACAGTCACATAGCGCAGCACTTCCAGCAGATGGTACAGGACGGTATCCAACCGTGACTGTTGCTCGGGCTGTTTGAACAGCCGCCAGGGCTCCGAGGCGACGATATAGCGGTTGGTCAGACCGATCAGTTCCCACAGCCGCATCAGGGCCTTATGAAATTCCAGCTTAGGGATCAGGTCCAGAAAATCTTGGGCCACCTGAACCGCCGTGTTTTCTACCTCCAAGTCCCGCGGTTGGGCCGCGCCGGGCGGCGGGACCACGCCCTGGCGATATTTAAAGACCATGGCTACCGTGCGGGCAAAGAGATTGCCCAGATCATTGGCCAGATCGGCATTGATGCGCCCGATCAGGGCCTCCTCGCTGAACTGGGCATCCAGGCCAAAGACCATCTCCCGCAGGAAAAAATAGCGCACCTGGTCCAGGCCATAGCGCTCGATCAGATCTAAGGGTTCCACCACATTACCCAGACTCTTGGACATCTTGCCCTGGTCCATCTGCCAGTAGCCATGCACATTGAGATGCTGGTAAGGGTCAATCCCGGCAGCCTTCAGCATGGTGGGCCAGTAAATGCCGTGGGGCTTCAAAATATCCTTGGCGATCAGGTGCTGACCACTGGGCCAATACTGTTGATATAACGGCTGATCCGGGTAACCCAGGCCGCTGACGTAATTGATCAGAGCGTCAAACCAGACATAGGTCACATAGCGCTCATCAAAGGGCAGCGGGATACCCCACTTCAGGCGGGCCTGCGGCCGGGAAATACACAGATCTTCCAGCGGCTCCTTTAAAAAGGCCAGCACCTCATTGCGGTAGCGCTCCGGGCGGATCCAATCCGGGTGCTGCGCAATATAGTCGATGAGCCAGTCCTGGTAGCTGCTCATGCGAAAGAAATAATTGGCCTCCTTGATAAAGATGGGCGCCACCTGATGATCCGGGCATTTGCCGTCCACCAGCTCCCGTTCCAGGATAAAGCGCTCGCAGCCATAACAATATAGGCCGCCATATTCACTGAAATAGATATCTCCGGCCTCATGGACCCGCTGAAGAATCTCCTGGACCACCCGGATATGTTCGGGAGAGGTGGTCCGTAGGAAATGGTCATAACTGATCTGCATCTGATCCCAGGTCTGGCGAAATTTGCCGCTGACCCGATCCACAAAGTCCTGGACCGACAGCCCCGCAGCTCTGGCGGCCTCAACCACCTTTTCGCCGTGCTCATCGGTGCCGGTCTGAAAGCGGGTGTCATACCCCAGCAGCCGGTAAAAGCGGGCCAGGGCATCGGCGACAATCGTGGTATAGGCATGGCCGATATGGGGCTCGGCATTGACATAATAGATTGGGGTGGTGATATAAAAAGTTTGTACCATTACAATTTCTCGTCCAATAGTCCGAAAACCAGCGGGTGAAATATTGTTAGCGATTGTTAGGCATTGTATAACAGCTTTTCTAACTTACTATCTTTATTTAGATATTCTTATATCTCCTCTGAAATCCGGGTGCGCGGTTGGATCGTAGCAATCAATATGGTCAAATCGTCTTCTCGGACTTCGTAGATAATGCGCCAGTCGCCCACCCAGGAATAGCGTTGCTCGCGACCCTGAGCCAGCGGTTTGGAAATCAGCGCCGAATAAGGGTTAAGGGCCAGTTCCTCGAGCCGTTCCTGCATCAGCCGCAAGGGAACCCGCTCTAACCATCCTAAATGCTCGCCGGATTTGATCGAAAGTTTGATGGTATATCTCAAAGCTCGTGTTCCCTTTTAAAATCTTCCCAGTCCAGATATTCTCCCTGTCTGATCTGATCAAAGCCCTCCTGGAAATCGAGCAGATCTTCCGGGGTAAAATACTCTTCCCGCTGTCCGCCTCGTTGGTAGAAAGCTTCCAGAATCTGAATGAATAAGGTGCCATCCGGTCCGCCCAACACCGTCCGGAATTTCTCTATCAACAGGTCGTCAGCTTGGAATGTCGGCATTATTGTTCTCCCTCGGTTCAGGGTCTATGCAAAGTTCGATGATTTCCATAAGATTCTGAAAATTCTTATTTTTCACCCTCGCCCTGACCCTTACCCTTACGGGCGAGGCGATTATGATCTGTATGAAGTCAAAGGTTTGGGTCCGGCCACCTTTTCCCGCCACCACTTGACGAACTCGGCATGATTGCAATCCGGAGCGATGCCCGGACAGGCTTCTTTGGCCAGTTCCAGTTCCTCGGGGTCGGCCAGGATCGCCGGCAGAAAGGGCCACTCCTGGCAGATCTTGGGTTTCACCGGATGCACCCGACAGCGCCCCTCCTGGTTGAGGATGCACACCCCCTCGGCATTGGTGCGCAGATTTGGACCGAGCGGGGAAGATTCCACGTATTGACCGCGGAATTCGGCCTCGGACAGATGGAGAAATTCTGCCAACCTGGCAATTTCTGCGTTGCTTACCAATATGCCGCCCCGCCCTCGGCAGCATTCGCCGCATTGCTGACATTCAAAAACCGGCCGGGGCGGATCGCTCATCTGGATTACACCGAGTTACGGGAAACCGGATTTTTCATCGGCGGTTGGCCGGTGGATTCGAGCACGCTGCGCCAGAGGGGTTCATCCAGGTGTATCTGCCGACGTTTGCCGACCGCGGACTTGATCGGGATATGGACATAGCGATCATGCCAGAGACTGACCAGCATTCCGGTTTTCCCGGCCATTCCGGCATGGACGGCGTTCTGGGCCAGATAGCCGCAATAGATGCGATCATTATAATTGGCCGGCATACTGCGAATAATGTAACTAGGATCAATGAATTTCAAGTTAACCTCGATCTGCCGCTGCTTAAAGTAGTCGTTGATCTGGTCCACCAGGAAACCGGCGATATCGCCGGGCTTGATGTTGCCGGAGGCATCGCGCGGCAACTCCTCTTCCTTAAAGAATTTCTGCCCCGCGCCTTCGGCCACAATGATCACGGCATGATGACGGTCAACCAGGCGTTTCTCTAAAGCGCATAAAAACCCGTGCTTTCCTTCGAGATCAAAGTCTGATTCCGGGATCAGCACAAAGTTGACTTCGCGCAGCGCCAGGGTGGCGTTAGCGGCGATGAACCCGGAATAGCGCCCCATCAGTTTTACCAAACCGATGCCATTGGGAGCCCCCAAAGCCTCAGTATGGGCGCTGCGAATGGCTTCAGTGGCCATTTCTACCGCGGTATCAAAGCCAAACGACCGGGACACCAGGGCAATATCATTATCAATGGTCTTGGGAATGGCAATCACACAGGTGCGTAATTGCCGCCGGGTAATCTCATCGCAGATCAGATCCACCGCCTTTAGCGTTCCGTCCCCCCCGATAGCAAACAGGATGGTGATATTCAGGCGTTCCAAGGCATCGACAATTTCCCCGATGTTTTGCGGTCCCCGGGAAGAGGACAGAACGGTGCCGCCAAAATTATGGATATTGGCAACGAATTCCGGGGTCATTTGGACGACATCGTGGCCATATTTGGGGATAAAGCCTTGCAGGCCGTAGCGGATGCCATAAATATGCCGGACCTGATATAAATAATGGAGTTCTAAGACCAAGGCCCGGATTACATCATTGGTGCCTGGGCACAACCCGCCACAGGTCACAATGGCGCAGTGGATTTTGTTCGGATCAAAATAAATTTTAGCCCGCGGTCCGGCCAATTCAAAAGCCAAGGGCGGTTGCTCGCTACAATAATTCTCCAAATAATCGAGCGTATCATAGACCAGAAGCTTATCCTGATCGCCAGTAAACTTAGGAGTGACAATATCACCGCACTGCGAAACTACGTTCAACTTCAGGATCGGCGAATCTACCTTGGGAACCCCGATGTTCGGAATTTTAGTATCAAAATGCTCGTAATCCATAAGCCGCTTACCTTTTTTAAGAGTTTCGAATTTTTAGTTTCGCGGTTTTGTTGCTTTCCCGGCGGCTGCTCTGCACAGGTTGAAAACCTGTGCCCCTAGATTTGTTTAACAATCTGATCACCTCTCAGCTTTAATGAGAATTTTGCCAAAAAATCCGGTTGATTTACAATAAATTTTTGTAAGTGTCCCCCTAAATCAATAATTGCAACTCAAAACTCAAAACCATACACCAAGTCCTACCAAGTTAGAGAGATGGCATCAATTTCATCTTTCAGTTCCCGGGTCATCAGCCTCTTAATGGCATCCTGGGGAGAATGGTCTTCATATAAGATACGGTACATTTGTTCGACGATAGGCATCTCCACGCCCAGCTTGCGGGCCAGATGATAGGCGGCACCGGCGGTTTTGAGGCCTTCGGCTACCATCTGCATGTCCTTTAAGATTTCAGCCAATTTTTTCCCCTGGCCCAGTTGCAGTCCTACCTGATAATTGCGACTGAGGCCCAGGCCTTCCAGGATGCCGGCCCCCAGAGCCATGACATTTTTCAACGCGCCTCCGAGTTCCACGCCGGTCACATCATAGCTGGAATAGACCCGCAAGTAAGGGGAAGAGAACAGCCGCTGAATACGAGTAGCCACGGGCCGCGATCGGCTGGCCACGGTTACCGCGGTCGGTTGGCGATTGGCTACCTCCACGGCAAAACTGGGCCCCGACAACACCGCATAAGCCGTCTCCGGACCCAAAACCTCCCGAACCAGACCCTCCATGGTCAGCAGCGAATCGGTTTCGATCCCTTTAGTAGCGCTGACCAGAGTCACCCCCGGACTCAGGTGCGGGGCCAGGCTGGTTAATACCTGGCGATAGACATGCGAGGGGACCGCCATGATCACATTGTGTTGATCGGTGACCGCCTCTCCCAGGTCATCGGTAAAGGTGATGTGCCGGGAGAGCTTCACTCCGGGCAGGAAGACCAGGTTTTCATGGCGATCTTGCAGGCTGGCCAGTAATTCTGGTTCAAAGACCCAGAGGCGGATCGAGATCCCCTTGCTACCTAAATGCTGGGCCAGGGCCGTGCCCCAACTGCCGGCGCCGATAATGGCAACGGTTTTGGGTTCCGACCTCATCGCCCTCCTCATCGCCTTAGTCCCCTTTTTCCGCCAACCGGGCCAGGCTGACGACCCGTTCATCGGGTTCGACATCGATCAACCGCACGCCCTGGGTGACTCGGCCGATCACTGAAATACCCTGGGCTGCCATCCTGATGATCTTACCTCGATCGGTTATCAGCATGATCTCATCTTCTTCGGTAACCTGCAGAATCCCCACTACCGGGCCATTGCGGTCGGTGATTCTAAGGGCTAACACTCCCAAGCCGCCGCGTCGCGTCAGGCGGTATTCGTCGCTCGGGGTACGTTTGCCAAAACCTTTTTCAGTAACGGTCAGGATGGTCCCGCCATTCCCCAAAATTTCCATTCCCACCACGACATCATCCTCGGCCACGGTCATGCCTCTGACCCCACGGGCGGTGCGCCCCATATCCCGGACCTCGGTTTCAGAAAACCGGATAATCTTCCCCTGACGAGTGCCCAGAATCACCTCCCGGCTGCCGTCGGTATAACCCACACTTACCAACTCATCTTCAGGGTCGATCGTCAGGGCGATCAGGCCCCCGGTGCGAGGTCGACTGAAACTCATCAGATCAGTCTTCTTGATCATACCTTTTTTGGTCGCCATGATCAGGAAATGTCGGGGGATGAATTCCCGGATGGGCATGATGGTGGTCAGTTTCTCTTCCGGGCTAAAATTAAGCAGATTGACGATCGCCTTGCCCCGGGAACTGGGACTGCCCACCGGAATTTCATGCACCTTGAGCCAATAGACTCGTCCCCAATTGCTGAATATCAGAAAATAGCTATGCATGGAAGCAACATAAAGGTGGGAGACAAAATCGTCGTCCCGGGTGGACATGCCGGTCCGGCCTTTCCCGCCCCGGCGCTGACTGCGATAAATAGTAAGCGGGTTGCGCTTGATATACCCTAAATGGGAAATGGTGATCACCATATCTTCGTCGGCAATCAGGTCCTCCAGGGTCAAGTCCGCGGCTTCGGGAATGATCTCGGTCCGGCGGATATCGCCGTAGCGTTCCTGAATTTCGGTCAATTCCTCCTCAATCAATTGATAAACCAGGCGTTCATCGGCCAGGATCTGTCGGTAGCGGGCGATATCAGCCAGGATCTGTTCATACTCTTCGACAATTTTTTGACGTTCCAGGCCGGTTAAGCGTTGCAGACGCATATCCAGAATCGCCTGGGCCTGGGTCTCGGTCAATTCTAAAGTAGCGATCAATTGCTCACGGGCTACCGCGGGACTGGCCGCGGCTCGAATCAGGGCGATCACCTGATCCAGGTGATCCAGGGCAATCTTGAGCCCGGCCAGGATATGGGCGCGCTCTTCGGCCTTACGCAGCTCGTAGCGGGTCCGCCGCAGGATCACCTCGCGGCGATGGTTGAGGAATTCCCCCAGCAGGTCTTTGAGGGTCAGGATTTCCGGACGATTATTAACAATGGCGACCAGATTGATGCCATAGGTAACCTGCATCTGGGTATGCAGGAAAAGCTGGTTCAGGATGGTTTGGGGGATCTCATCTTTCTTGAGCTGAATCACCATCCGCATCCCTTCCCGGTCAGACTCATCCCGAATATCGGCGATGCCCTCGATTTTCTTGTCCTTGACTAATTCGGCAATACGCTCAATCAGCCGGGCTTTATTAACCTGATAGGGCAATTCCTTGATGATCAGACTTTCGCGTCCGCCCCGCTGCTCAATAAATGTACGGGCCCGCAACCGGATGATCCCTTTACCGGTGCGGTAGGCTTCGGCAATGCCGCTAGCCCCAAAAATAAAGCCCCCGGTCGGGAAATCCGGTCCCGGCATAATCTCCAGCAATGCTTCCAAACTGATATTCGGGTTGCGAATCGTCGCCAGCAGCGCAGCGCAGACCTCTTCCAGGTTATGAGGCGGGATGTTGGTCGCCATCCCCACCGCGATGCCGGAGGAGCCATTGATCAACAGATTGGGGACCCGGGCCGGCAATACCAGCGGTTCATCCAGAGAACCGTCATAGTTGGGGACGAAATCCACCGTGTCTTTGTCCAGATCCTGAAGCAACTCCTGGGCCAACCGGGTCATCCGGACTTCGGTGTACCGCATCGCCGCCGGGGCATCGCCATCAATGGAGCCGAAGTTGCCCTGGCCGTCAACCAGCAGATAACGCAGCGAAAAATCCTGGGCCATCCGCACGATGGCATCATAGACCGCGGCGTCGCCGTGGGGGTGATACTTACCGATGACATCGCCGACAATACGGGCCGATTTCTTGTAGGGCTTATTATAGTCATTGCCCATCTCGGACATGGCAAACAAGATGCGCCGATGCACCGGCTTTAAGCCATCCCGGACATCGGGCAAGGCCCGCCCGACAATGACGCTTAAGGCGTATTCCAGATAAGACTTGCGAATCTCGTCTTCGATGTTGACTTGTACTAAGCGTTTATCCATTGGGTTTTAGTTGGTAGTTTTCTGTTTTCTGTTTTCTGTAAACTATAAAAAAAGGCAGTTTTAGATTTATTCCTGCGGCTACGATATTACCTAATGCTTGGTAACCGTACCTTTGGGCGTTACCCACCTTAACAGAAAACTGATAACCGAAAACCTGCTTCTCAAGGGGCCATGGTTGTGACATAGGCAAATTTACCATCCTTTACCTGAATAATCACCACCTGCTTGATTGGATTATTGTCCGGGCCGATGGTAATGTAGCCGGAGACGGCCGGGAAATCTTTGGCCGCTGCCAACGCCTGGCGAATTTTGGCACCTTTAGTAGAGTTAGCGGTCTCAATGGCGTGGTGCAGGAGGAAATAACAATCCGCGCCCAGGGCGGTAAAGGCATCCAGTTCCTGGTTATGGGCTGACTCGTAGGCTTTGATAAATTGGCGGGCCAGAGGGGTAGCCGCGGCCTCGCAGTGGAAATGAGCGGTAAAATACATGCCTTCCACCGCCGGACCGCCAATCGCCAGCAACTCCGGCACCTGGGCGCCGTCCCCGGTCAGGATCGGCACCCGCAGCCCCAGGTCCTGGACCTGTTTGGCCAACAGGGCGTCTTCGGCATAATAGTTGGGAGCATAGAGGAGGTCGGGCTGACTGCTTTTCAAGGCCGAAATCTGGGCGGTAAAGTCCTGATCGCCGGTCTGAATATAGCTAATGGAGACGATCTGACCGCCCAACTTTTTAAATTCTCGTATGAAAAAGCTGGCCAGGCCGACGCAGTAGTCCTGGGCCTGATCAATAATGACCGCCACCCGCTGGGCCTTGAGGTGCTCCCGGGCAAAGTGCGCCGCGATCCGCCCTTGCAAGCTATCCACGAAACAGGCCCGGAAGGCATAGCGGCGATTCTGGGTGACCAAGGGATTGGTAGCGGTAGGAGTAATATTGGGCACCCGAGCCCGTTCGGCAATCGGCGTCCCGGCTAAGGTATCACCGCTGATCACCTCGCCGATAATCGCCACTACCTTGTCCTTTTCCAACAGGCGGCTGACTGCGTTGGCGGCCTCGATCTTGTCGCTTTTGGTATCCACCAGGGCCAGGGTAATGGGGCGACCTAGAACTGTGGGCTGCATCTGATGGGCGACCTGAACCCCTTCCCAGACCATTTCCCCCATAGCCGCAGCCGCGCCAGTCATGGGTAGGTACAATCCCAATTTAACCGGTTCGGCCCCGCCGGTTGCAGGACTGCAACATAGCCCAGCCACCAGGATTAACATGACTTTAGCAAACCACGATACCACGCATCTTACTCCTTATCCATGGCTTTCTAGAAACTAGCTAGGCCACCGCTGGTCCTTAGGTGCAAAGCGACGAGGGTCTTTTCCAGGCTTGTCACCATAGGATTGGACGGGGTTCCGGGCGGTGGATAAGCTTTATAAGGCATTAGCGTTATTAGCCTGCAAAATCAGGAAATCAGAAGATCGGCGTGTGCTGGCTAGAAATTCTGGCAACCGCAATGGTCTCCACCGATTATCGCTTGTCAGGAGCGATTTGGCAATATTATAATAGCACTAATCAGTTAGGGTGTCAAAAACTAGGGCCTATCGGAGCTTGCCTGGCGGCTAACCTTAACCTCATCTTTATGGAAGGGGACCAGCATGGAACTCAAAGTCGAACGTCTGCTCATCCCGGAAGGCGCTAACCTTATCCTGGGGCAGTCACACTTTATTAAAACTGTTGAAGATCTCTATGAAATTTTGGTAAGCGGGGTGCCGGGGATAAAATTCGGACTGGCCTTTTGCGAATCCTCCGGCGATTGTCTGATCCGGGTGGAGGGCAATGATCAGGCGCTGATGGCTGCGGCTACCGAAAATGCCCGTCGCCTGGCCGCCGGTCATACCTTCAATATCCTGCTTCAGAATGCCTTTCCGATCAATGTCCTCAACGCCATCAAGCAGTGCCCGGAGGTCTGTCTGGGGGTCATTGACGGGCTGCGGCCGCAAGGGGTCGAAGGCCCGGAAGGCAAAAGCTGGCGTCAGGAAATCCTGCGGAAGCTGGCCTATAAAAAATGAAGGCGGTAATTCTGGCCGCGGGCCTGGGAACCCGGCTGCGGCCGCTCAGCCACCGGCTCCCGAAGCCCTTGTTCCCGATTCTCAACCGGCCCCTGTTGGGGCTATTATTAGAACAACTCCAGGTCGCCGGGTTTCATCAGATCGGCATCAATACGCATCACCAGGCGGCTGCGGTGCAAGCCTTTGTGGCACAACATCGGCCTGTCGGTCTTCAGGTCTATCTCAGCCACGAGCCGACGATTCTGGGAACCGGCGGCGGCCTCAAAAAGTTGGCCAACTTTTTGGGAGACCAGCCCTTTCTGGTAATCAATGGCGATATTCTCACCGATCTGCATCTGACCGAAATTTACCAGGCCCATCAGGAGCCCGCCTTGGCTACCTTGGTGTTACACGATTGCCCTCGTTTTAACCACGTCTGGGAAAATGCCGCCGGCCAGATCGTCGGTTTCGGCCACCCTGCCCCGGCCGACGCGGTCGGTCCGCCCCTGGCCTTTACCGGCGTGCAGGTGGTATCGCCCCGCTTGCTGGACCTGATGCCCTCGGGCCTTGCCTTTAATATCATTGATCAATATCGGGAAGCAATTGCCGCCGGAGAACAGGTCGCGGCCCACGTCGTCCAGGGCCATTTCTGGCAAGATATCGGAACCTTGGAGACCTATCGAGAGATACACCGGCAACTGTTGAACGGGGACGTTCCGGGCATCGCCCGATTTTTTCCACCGCTTACCGACCCCTGGGTGGGTGCGGAGGTTACCTGGGGAGCGGGCGTCCGGTGTGCCGGAGGCGTCAGTATCGGCTCCCAGGTACAGATCGGGCCTGGGGTCCGCCTGCAAAATACGGTGATCTGGGACCAGGCCCGGATCGACCCTGATCTCAGCCTGACCGATTGCATCGTCGGGCCGGGGGCTTGGGTCCGACACTCGGCCCAGGGACAATGTATGGTTTAGCTCATATCCAGGCTGAGAAAAGGCATAAGAACGATGAACAGAATTTCCTTTAGCGCGGCTTTACGGCAGGCAGTAGCTGATAATGGCGGGCAGCTCCAAGACCTGGTGCCCCTAAGTGGCGATGGCTCCGACCGCCGGTTTTTCCGCCTTCCTAACGGGGAGCGGCCTCTGGTCTTGCTCTACCAGCCCAACCCGCCGGGGGCCTTGGTAACTGAAAATGATTCATATTTTTATATCGGGCGTTATCTGTGGCAGCGCGGCCTGCCGGTGCCGGAAATCTACCATTATTGTCGAGAAGAAGGCTGGTTTTTATTAGAAGATTTGGGAGACCGGGACCTGCAGGACGAGGTCCAGGCCCGGCCCGCCCCCGAAGCTGTTTTAGCCTGGTATGATCAGGCCCTCAAGCTCCTGGTGCGCCTGCAGATCGAGGGCCACCAGGGTTTCGACCCGGCCTGGTGTTTCGATACCCCGGCTTATGACCACAAATTGGTCCGGGAGCGGGAATGCCACTATTTTGTGCGGGCTTTTTTGCAGGGTTTTTTAGGGATGGCCATAACCCCAGAGCATTTGCAGGCCGATTTTGGCCAATTGCTGGCCCTGGCCCTGCCCCCCGGCAACCGCTATTTTTTGCATCGCGACTTCCAGTCCCGCAATCTGATGATCAAGGCCGGTTGCCTGAGATTGATCGATTTTCAGGGCAGTCGGCTGGGGCCGCTACCTTACGATCTGGCCGCCCTGCTCCTCGACCCCTATGTGGCCCTGCCCTTGAACTGGCAAGCGCGACTTTTGCAAGACTATCTGAAACTCGTCAAAGATTACCTGCCGGTGGATGAAGGCGCCTTTATCGAACAGTATAATTATTTGGCTATCTGCCGCAACTTGCAGATTTTGGGAGCCTTTGGCTTTCTAACCCGGGTTAAGGGCAAGCCCCAATTTGCCCAATACCTTCCCGCGGCCCTGGCTGCCCTCCGAGATCGACTGGCCCAGCCGCCCGGTCAAGCCTTTCCTCGCCTCCGTCAGGTGGTAGAACAGGCATCGGAGATTTGGAGTTCCGGTTTTGCAGGGCCACTTGCGGGACCAATGGTTTAATACTTGGTTGTTCCTCTGGTTTATCAATCTTTTACCTCCCTGCCCTTACCCAGGCTACCCCCCCGATTGTCTCCCAGCTAAATTGACCGACCAGGCTGGCTTACCAATATAGTCAATAAATTAAACTTGTTATAGGATATCCAGTAGATTTTAGCTCCATTTATAAAATTTTATGTTATATTTATAATTTCGGTTTTGTGGAGTGGTGCTCATGTCGGTTGCGCCTCGATAACCAAAGGGCAGCAATGATCGAATCAGTTATCTGCACGGGCTGTGGGTGTTTATGTGATGATCTGGACGTAACGGTCGAAGGCGACCGGGTTATCGAGGTGGCCAATGTCTGTCTCTGGGGGGTCAATAAGTTCATTGCCACCAAGAAGTTCCACTCCAAAAAGGACCGCCGCCGCCTTCTGGCCCCGCAAGTGCGGCGTAAAGGGCGAGCCTTTGACATATCTTATGACGCGGCCTTGGAAGAAGCCGGTAAGATTCTCATCCAGGCTCGACGTCCCTTAGTCTATGGTCTTACCAATAATGGTTCCTGGGCCCAAGAGGCCGCACTCCGACTGGCCCGCCGTTGGCAGGCCCGCTTGGAACCGGGCGATTTGGCTTTTATGGCCCCCTATTACGAGGCCTTGGCCCGGCATGGACTTTACTGGACGCCCCTGGAAGAAATCCGCGATGAGGCCGATACTATCTTGTTCTGGGGCGCTAATCCGATCCATTCCTGCCCCCGGCATGTAGTCCGCTATTCCGTGTTCAGTCGGGGGCGATTTACCGAACGGGGGGCGGAAGAGCGGCAGATAGCCGCCGTGGATATCTACCCCACCGAAACTGCCAAATTCTGCAAACCCTTTATTCAGATTGATCCCGGACAGGAACTGGAGTTGCTGCAAGGGCTAGCCGCCCACTTGATTGAAGGGCAAGAACCGCCAAAGCGGGTCAAAGGAACCAAGAAACTGGTCAAATTACTCTCCGAGGCCAGCTTTGGAGCCATCTTTGTGGGCCGTGGGGTCAGCTACGGTCCGGCCCGAAAACTTTGGGAAGGTCTGGCCCGTCTAGTCGTATGGCTAAATACTCGGGTGCCTTTTAGCCTGTTTCCGCTGGCCAGCGATTTTAATTCCGTCGGTCTTTATCATCTACTGCTCAGAGAAACCGGCAGTCCCTACGCCCCGGATTTTGGGGCTGCTTCAGGTCTGAGCAGCCATCCTACCCCCGTGGATTGGCGCGAAGTGGATGCATTGTTGGTGACTGGCGCTGATCTGTTCTGGTTTATGTCGGAGGACCAGGTCCAGGCTCTCAAAGAGCGTCGGGTGCCGATTATAGTGTTGTCGCCGTTTGCCAACCGGACGACCGCCAAGGCTCAGGTAGTATTTCCCGTGGCCCTCTCCGGCATCGAAACCGAAGAGGTGGCCTATCGCATGGATGGTCTGCCGGTGGAGTTGCAGAAGCTGATTTCCACTCCGTTGCGCCCTGATCATCAGGTTCTGGCAGATCTGGAGCAGATCCTGGGCGGAAGCACTGGAGGCTGAAGCTTGCGGTTCAGCAACCGCGCTGAACCCAGTCTAGAGAAGTTAAGTAAGGAGGATAAATGATGGCTGAAACCACTGGAAAAAATCCTGTGGTGTGCTTGGAAACGACCATGGGGCCGATTAAAGTAGAGTTATGGCCCGACAAAGCCCCGATTACGGTGGCTAATTTTTTAACCTATGTCAAAGAGGGATTTTATGACGGTCTGCTCTTTCACCGCGTCGTTCCTATGTTTATCGTGCAGACCGGCGGCTTTGAGCCGGGTATGGTCTATCGCTCCCCGACCCATCCGCCGATTGACAATGAAGCCAATAATGGCGAAAAGAATAAACGCGGCACCCTGGCCATGGCTCGGGCCTTCCCTATAAAAAGTGGCGCGGCGCAATTCTTTATTAATATGGTGGATAATCCCAAATTGGATCATCATGGACCTCAACCCCAAGAATATGGCTATGCCGTATTCGGCAAAGTCATTGAGGGTTTCGGTAATGTGGAACGGATGAATACCGTCAAATTAACCGTACGCGAAAATCATAAAGATGTGCCATTGGATGACATCGTGTTGATTCGAGCCACGGTTGAGCAAGAATAACCATAATTAGCCTACGCCAGTTTCTTGGCTAACCGAACGGCCGGTAGCAATTTTTCTATCGGTGTGGTTCTTGTAAAAACCAGTTATTTGGCTTATGCGTCTCAAAATTGCTCAAGGCCACCTATATGATCCTGCCCAAGGTTGGGATGGGGAGGTGGGAGACCTCTACGTCGAGGGCGAGCGGCTCGTCGCCCCTTTAGCAGAAGTTGATCTGGTCATTGATGCTCAGGGGCAAATGGTGCTGGCCGGGGGGATTGACCTGCGCGGTCAGGTGGCCACCTATGGTTTGAATATGCTGCGTTTGTGGGGCCGGTTGCCCTCGCCGCAGCAGATCGGCGAATTATACGCCGGTTTGGGATATACCCATGTCCATGAGCCGTTTTTAACCTTATATACCGCCAAATATGTGCATCGCGAACTCAGCGCCCTGCCTATAGTTGACACTTCGGCGTCCTTAGCGTTAAACCTCCGTGATCTGGATAAGTGGCTTAGAGCGCCGGAACAATTAGGCGAAGTCGAACAGAATATTCAATTCCTGGTCGAGCAGACCCGCGCCCTGAATGTGCGGATCACGGAGCCTTATGTCCGGTTCCGACAGGATTATTATGCGCATCGTAACATTGCCACCGAAAATCTCGTGGAAATTCTGGCTAGCCTGGCCCAAAGACAGAACTGCCCTCTGACCCTCGAGGCCAGCCCGGAACTGCTGCGCCAGCCCTTACCCGAGCCCGCGGCCTTTCATCTCGCGGCCTTGGGTCCGGCCCTGACCGAGGTCGAGCTAGTGCAGGCGGCCCTAAATCATTTGGAGCAAGGTGGTACTGCGGATTTGGGATTGATGCAACCGTCAGGTTACGAAAGTTGGCCTAATCTGCCGGTGCAGATCAATATGGGTTTTTTCCATCCCTTGGATCTTTGCCCCCGCCCTTCTAAAGGTGCCGCGGCGCGAGCCTTGGAGCTGGCCTTGCAATACCAGGGCGCTAATCTGGCCTTTTCCGGCGCCGGCCCGTTTCAGGCCCCGGTAAGCGGATATGCCCGGATGTTCTCCTGGCTGACAGACCCCAGGGCCCGTTTGCAAGATTGGGGAACTGAGTTGGGAGACAGGGCATACTCCTTGGCAGACTGGATCAACATGACCCGCACCTTGCCAGCTCGGCTGTTAGGTCTTAAGGATCGCGGTCATTTAAGTGTCGGGGCCCGGGCTGATCTAGCTATTTATAACCTGCCTAAAATCACTGATAAAATTAATTGGAGCAAGCACTTAGGCCGCTGTCGCACCTTGTTGAAAGCCGGAACCCGGGTAATTGACAACTTCAACCTGATTAACCCCGAGATCGCCAAGGCTACCTATTATCTCCAGACTGGGAGCGAAGCCAGTCCTTGGTTGGGGGAGATGTGTCAATATCGCAGTTTTAGGTTGGAAAACCTCTGGGTCCATGACCATCTGGGAGGCGACTGGGTAGGGGTCCAATAATGGCCACGGTTGAGGAAGTCCTGGAATTTTTGCCTCGCACTGATTGTGGACAGTGTGGCATGACCTGTGCGGAATTCGCCGCTCTGTTGGTCTCCCGGGACCTGTCGCCGGAAGATTGCCCGGTGCTGCATGAACCGGAGTACGCCGGATTCATTGAGGCCCTGCATGAAATACTGGGACCTGCCGAAGCCGCGATCACGGCGGGGATGCTGATTGACCAGGACAAGTGCAACGGCTGCGGCATCTGTGTGGCGGTATGCGAATATCACCTGGGTAATTGTGACGAGGCGCGCTTGGGCAGAGGACCCCGGCCCCAGGATAAGGTGGTTTTCCATGTGGTCAATGGCACCGCGGTAGTGGTTCATCAGGAGCTTTGTACCCGCTTGGTCCAGGCTGCCGAAAAATGCAATAAATGCGCCGACCACTGCCCCACTGGAGCCATTACCTTGGTTTAAAGGCCAACAGCAGCAGGGATGAAAAAATGGCTGAGACCTTAAATATTCAAGCTCTAGACCCCTATTTTAAGGATGAGGTGGCCCAGGAACCGGGATGCGAGCATTTGCTGCGCTGCTTTTCTTGCGGGGTCTGTACCGCTACCTGCCCGGTGAGTGAGATCGAGCCCAGCTTCAGTCCCAGCCGGATCATTCGCCAGGTGCTCTACGGTTTGCGGGAGCCGCTGTTATCCTCCCCGACCCTGTGGTATTGTGCCTGTTGCGCCAATTGCTCTTTTCAGTGCCCCCAGGACGTCCGGTTCTTGGATATTATCCAGGGCTTACGCAACCTGGCCATTCGCACCGGTATGATTGACGAGGAACGAGCCGCGCAGTTGGCCAGGGGTGAACAGTTAATCCAGGAACTCCGGCGCCGTTTCATTGCCCGGGTAATTTCCGCATCCCCAGAAGACCTAGATCTCAGGGCAATTCTGGTGCAATTGGCCTCGGAATTGGATTTTGCCACCGAAAAGGAGACCTAAAGTTAGATGGGCAGGCTTCGGCCTTTAGAGCAAGTCGCCAGCAAGCAGGTGCTGGTAATCGGCGGGGGTATTGCCGGCATGCAGGCCGCCTTGGATGTGGCCGCGGTCGGACTGCCGGTCACTTTGGTAGAGTCCGGTCCTTCTATCGGCGGACGGATGGCCCAGTTGGATAAGACCTTCCCCACCAACGATTGTGCAATGTGCATCCTTTCGCCCCGCATGCTCGAAATCGCCCGCCATCCGTTGATTGAGATTTTGACCCTGACCCGGGTCTTGAAAATTGAGGGTCAACCTGGAGATTTTCAGGTAGTCCTAAGCCGTCGGCCGCGTTACGTTGATATCAGCAAGTGCTCTGGCTGTGGAGAATGCACCCGGGTTTGCCCCCGGAAAATCCCTGACCCCTATAATCTGGGCCTCAGCTCCACCAAGGCGATCCACGTGCCTTTTCCTCAGGCGGTGCCGTTAGCGGCCTATATCATCCCCGAAGCCTGTCGTTATTTTCAGGGCAAAAAATGTGAAGCCTGTATAAAGGTATGTCAAGCCAACGCCATTGATCTGCAGCAAACCGCGGAAATGGTGGTGCGGCCCTTTGGGTTGATAATTATGGCGACCGGGGTCGGTGCCGCTCCGGCCCATAATTTCCCCGGCTATGAAAATCCTGATGTGGTGACCAGCGAGGAGTTTGAGCGTCTGCTGAGCGCCACCGGTCCCCATGCTGGCAAGTTATTCCGGCCTTCCGATCAGACCCCTCCCCAGCGCCTCGCCTTTATCCAATGCGTAGGTTCGCGGGATGCGCGGCAGGGCGTGGCCTATTGCTCGGCGGTGTGTTGCATGGCCAGCCTCAAAGAGGCACTGGTGGCCAAAGAAATCAGCCCCGAGGAGGTTGACGCCACCGTTTTTTATATGGACATGCGGACGCACGGCAAGGGCTTTGAACGTTATCTCCAGCAGGCCCAAGACCACGGGATTAAATTAGTCCGCTGCCGGGTGACCGCGGTGCAGCCCCAGAGCCGCGGCGGCGTTGAACTCCGCTATACCGACGCTTACGGCCGGCCGCAAGCCGCGTCGTTTGATCTGGCGGTGTTGGCCATCGGCCTGAGGCCCAAAGACAGCTTTAAACAGTGGGCCGGTCAGCTCGGCATAGATTTAGATGAATACGGCTTTGTCAAGACTGCAACCTTAATGCCGACCTGCACGGCGCGACCAGGCGTATTGATTTGCGGCACGGCCCGCGCACCTATGGATATCCCGGAAGCGGTTACCACGGCCAGTGCCAGCGCGGCGGTGGCTTCACAGTTATTGACCATCAGTGCCCGGCTGCTGCCGGCCCCGATCAAGATGCCGGGGCCTGGCCAGGTCGCCGACTATCCGCCCCGCATCGGGGTATTTCTTTGCCATTGCGGTACCAATATTGCCAAAGTTATTGAGATCCCCAAACTAGCCGCGGCGGTCTCGGAGCTGCCCGGCGTAGTCCATGTAGAAGACAACCTGTTTACCTGTTCAGTGGATTCCACTCAGCGGATGGCCGAAACCATCAAGGATTTAGGACTCAATCGAGTCGTGGTGGCGGCCTGTACGCCGCGCACGCATGAAGTGGTGTTTCGCCAAGTGCTGGTCGAGGCTGGTCTCAATCCGGGCTACTTTGCCTTTGCCAATATCCGCGAACAATGTTCCTGGGTGCATCATGATGATCGGGAAGCAGCCCTGGCCAAGGCCAAGCATATCGTTGCCATGGCAGTGGGTCGGGCTTGGGTGCTGAAGCCGATTCAGCCCCGAGGTTTTCCTGTCAACCGCCAGGCATTAGTCCTGGGAGGCGGGGTCGCCGGCATGAGCGCCGCCCTTACCCTTGCCGATCAGGGTTTTCAAACCTATTTAGTGGAGCGTGACCGACAGTTAGGCGGACTGGCGCGGCAGCTATACTTCACGCTAGAGGGTGATAATCCCCAAAAATTTCTCCAGGAGCTGAGAACCGAGGTTTATCGTCACCCCCATATAGAAGTCTTGATTCAGACGGAAGCGGTCCAGGTTACTGGCCATGTTGGTAAGTTCCGGACCTTGATTAGTCAGCAAAGTGCTGCTGGACCACAGCAACGCTGGCTTAACCATGGGGTCATCATCGTCGCTACCGGCGGCCGACCCTTTGATCCTCAGGGGCGCTATCTCTACGGCAGCGATCCGCGGATTCTCACCCAACTGGAGCTGGAAGCGAGAATTAAGGCCAAAGAGCCGGATTTGCAAAAACTCCGACAGGTGGTGATGATCCAATGCGTCGGTTCCCGGGAGCCGGAACACCCTTATTGCAGCCGGATCTGCTGTGCTGAAGCCCTGAAAAACGCCATCCTGCTCAAAGAGCGTTATCCGCTAAGCGCGGTCACCGTGCTTTATCGTGATCTACGGGCCTATGGTTTGCAAGAAGTCTACTACCAAGAAGCCAAACAACTGGGGGTGGAGTTTATTCCTTATGAACCGGAACGCCCCCCGCATTTAACCATGACCAAACGACGACAGCTAAAAATCGGAGTCTGGGATGAGCTCTTGGAACAAGAAATGAGTCTGGGAGCGGACCTGGTGGTATTAAGTACCGGAATCGAACCCGCGGCTGGCAGTGACCGGCTAGCTCGATTACTGGGGGTATCCCAAACTCTGGAAGGCTTTTTCCTGGAGGCCCATCAGAAGTTACGCCCGGTCGATGCCGTTTGTGAGGGGATTTTCTTGTGCGGCCTGGCTCATTATCCCAAAACGCTGGAAGAAAGCGTAGCTCAGGCCCAAGCCGCGGCCATTCGCGCCTCCCGTATTCTATTTCAGAATGAACTGTTCAGCGGCGAGATGGCCGCGGCCATTGCTCCGGGCAAATGTAGCCACTGCCTGCATTGTCTGGAAGTCTGTCCTTTTGGAGCGGTAAGCCTAAAAACCTCCGGGCTACCCGAGGTCCAAACCGAAGTCTGTCAAGGCTGCGGCATCTGCGCGGCGGAATGTCCAGCCGAGGCCATCCAGATGAGTCGCGTTTCGGATGCCGAAATAGAGGCCCAAATAGAAGCGGCTCTACTGCCTTAAACAGGAGTGAGTATGGTCAGAGAAAGTTATTGTGGTCTATGCGACGACTGCCAGTTAGGAAACCGTGATTTTTTGGAAACCGTCTCGCAGTTGAAGGAATATATAGATCGCTTTCGGGCCGATTGGTGGGTACATTGTTTCCCCGATGGGGAGGGGTTTAGTTTCTCTGAATTCCGCAAAGGAATCAACTGGTTCCTATCGCATACCGAATGCCCGGGTTGTAAGGGAGGACGCGGACTGGAAAACTGCCCCATCCGTATCTGCGCCCGTCAGCGTCATATTGAACATTGTTATGAATGTCCAGAACTTAAAGAATGTAACAGATTCGATCATCTCCTCATTGAATTTCCGGATCTCAAGATCAATCTCCTCCGGCGCCAGTTAAAATTTAAGGCTTGCCAATACCACCAACGCCTGGAACAGGCCAAGTAGGCCGGCAGCATCTCCTCGGCATTGGGGTAATAGATCGCCATACCTCTAGCCGATTACCTCGGATAATTTTAATAACTTGAGGGTGGACTGTGAGGCTGAGGCGGTGATGGCCGGGGACTTTTCTTAGACCCTGGATGGATTACCGAAAACGGCGCTTGATCTGCCGGAGGGAGAATCGTCGCGGGTTTGCCAGGTTCAACTCCTGCCGGTAAGGGCGGCGGTGGTTGCACCAAGTTTTCAGGATCAGTATCGTGGCTCAACTGGAACTCCTTGGTTAAGCGCTGATAGATGGCCGGAGTAATCGGCTTAACCTGAAAAGCTTGGTGGGCTTGGCAGATGGCAAAGTTCATAGGTTTCAGGTCGAGCACTTCGCTGGTTGATTTATTCTTTAACTACAAGGGGTTAATGGCCTCCAAAAGATAGACCTGATCCCCGGTGGCAATTTCTACCACCCCATCGGTAGCGCGGACGCCGATAATCGTCGTCGGGGTTTCAATGGTATAATCCGGCTCTGGGGCCTGGAAGAATTTATGGACCACAAACCGCATTTCCCCGGTCAAAGTGCGCAACAGACTTTGCCGCCGACCCTTGGCCGCATCTATTAAATATTGAGCAATTTCTAAAGTGGTATGCTCTCCCAAGATCAGCACACTCTCATCCTGACACCATAACTTGGCCTTAGATTTGCCCAGGGTGCGAATCTGTTCCCGGGTTTCACGATATTGACCGTCAAGGTAAAGCTTGGTGCCCCGAGCCAGGAGAATTTCACCCGCCTCTGAGGCCCGGGCCAGGCGGGCTTGCCACACGTGCCATCCGGAAACCGCCCAAAGTACCAGGAGAAAAATTAAACCCAACCTTTGCAGACGCAAGACCAATTCTCCTTATTTATACTATCCATGATTTAAAGGGCTAATTCCGCTGCCAGATCTTCCCAAACCCAAGTACCAGTTTTATTTAGTTGATGCTTCCGGGTAGGAAGAAGGCATTGCTCTTTTAGCACGTGACCTGGCTTAATTCAAGTGTTTTCTTAAACTCCAGCAAGCTGAGATCTAAAATCTGCTAACTCTCCAGGTTTGGTCTAATGCTTTAAGCCAAAATCATAAGGTAGAACATGGATGCTTGAGCAAACCCTAACCGCTCTGATTGTCGAAAAATTCTATCGGTGCCGCGTCATTCGGTGAATTATTGCCCAGAGGCTGATTTAGGTTAGAGCGATGCTGATAAAATTGCTCCAGACGTTGACGGATAATCAGCCCTTCTCTGCCCATGCGGTCTAAGATATGTTCAGTCAACGGCGAGATTTGGTGATCTCCGACGATCATCGTGCGTTTGTTCCGCTTTTTCAAGGTGCCCTCCGGTTGGCAGTATTCTTAAAATAGTATGGATTTTTACTTCAAGGATTATGCCAACGGCTAAATAGTTATGGCAAAGCTTTAGACCGCTGGTCAACCATCTGAAAAGTATATACTTTTTCACGTTGGTGCCCAAGCTTTTAAGACCCATCTGTTATTAAGTCGTACCCCTAGACTTACAAAGGCACCAATGGTTGAGCCAGAGTCAGATAATGATCAGTTTATCCTAAAGCTTGGATTAAAAATTTGAATCCCTGCGGATCCCTAACCGGTAAAAATTTCCGTTATGGTCCGTTTATTTGGACCCCGCTTAAAAAATCTAAGATTATTAACCGCCCCCAGGTCTGATCGGCTTTAGACCCGGAAGCGGTGGGTTTGAGGCTACCTTGAACCGCGTAAGCCTCAATGCGGCCTGAATCATTGCTGTTGCCGGAGCTTTAGGAAGCGAGCGATAGAACGATCATAGGTGCGCTCCACCTCATCTGGAAAGCAACAGGCCGGAAGTTCGCCCATCTGAAGATGATAGCGCAGACATTCGCAGCAGATGCCTTTCCGTTCGCAAGGCTCATACGTGCAATTACAAAACTTCAGGTTGTTTTCCCGATTGATACATTCCTTCATAAGGCTCTCCTGATTTCTGTGGTTTTGCGCTTCAAAGTCTGGTGGTAAAGTTCTAGATAGGCCCGGGCCGAGGTCTCCCAGGAAAAATCCTGAGCCATGGCATTTTGCATCAGTTTACTCCATAATGATTTATTCTGATAAGCACTGATGGCTGCTTGCAGGGCCGCCAGGAAGGCTTCCGGGCTATATTCCTCAAATTGAAAGCCGGTGCCGGTCCCTTTGGCTAGATCTACTGGCTCAACCGTATCTACCAGGCCCCCGGTAGCTCGGACGACCGGGATGGTGCCATATTTCATGGAATAGATCTGATTAAGTCCACAAGGTTCATACCGGGAGGGCATGAGAAACAGATCCGCTCCGGCTTCGATCAGGTGGGCCAAGGTGTTATCATAGGCAATTTTAACCCCTAATTTGCCAGGGTATTTTTGGGCCTCCTGAGTAAGGAGTTGATGATACTTTTCCTCTCCAGTGCCTAAAATGACCAGAGTCACATCCTGAGCCAGCAATTTTGGAAGGACCGAGGCTACCAGATCAAAGCCTTTCTGGTCCGCCAAGCGGGAGATCATGCCCAACAAGGGGGCCGCAGCTAATTTGCTAGCCAGTCCATATTTTTCCATCAGAGCCTGTTTGTTCTTGGCCTTGCCGGCCAAACTCTGAGGATGGTAATTGGCGACCAGCAGCGGATCGGTGGCCGGATCCCAGTTGCTATAATCTACGCCATTGACAATGCCGGTAAGTACCGCGGCCCGGGATTGCAATACCCCTTCCAGGCCATAGCCAAACTCGGGCGTTTGAATTTCCCGGCTGTACTGGCGGCTGACCGTGGTGATGGTGTCGGCAAACATGATGCCGCCCTTTAATAAATTGATGCTATCGTAATATTCCAGGCCATCGATAGAAAACAGCGACCAATCCAGGCCCAATAGGGGGAATTTAGCGCGGTCAAACAGTCCTTGATAGGCCAGATTGTGAATGGTAAAAACCGAAGCGCTGTCGGCCATGGGTGCCAACCAGGACCAGTCGGTTTTCATATAGACGGGAACCAGCGCCGACTGCCAGTCATGACAGTGGACGATATCTGGTTTAAGATCCAGAGCCAGGCAGATCGGTAAGAGGCTGCGGGCTAAAAAGGTATAACGCTCTAAATTGTCAAAATAATCTCCCCGCGATGTTCCATATAGCTGGCTGCGTTCGTAAAATTCATCCCGTTCCACAAAGTAGAAGGGCACTCCTCCCGAGGTGGCCTTAAACAGATTAAACTCCAAGAGGTTGGGACCCAAATTAGCCTTTAAGTTTTCGGCTACTAACGACAAGGAATGCTCCCCTTGCTTGATCATGCCATACAGCGGCATGATCACTTGCAGCTTCAAACCCTGTCTCTGCAAGGCTAAGGGTAAAGTTCCAGCCACATCGGCCAAGCCGCCGGTCTTGGCAAAGGGCACGGCTTCCGGGGTAACAAACAACACGGTCAACTCTTTGGTCATCTAGCCTTTCTCCTATGCTTAAGTTGGACGATTAGGAAACTTCACTTAAGAATGATATTGATAAACCAGGATGATGTCAGAAGCGATCAGTCCCTTTTCCCCTTCCACCAGGGTAAATTCAAAAATGTGATCCCGACTGGGCAGGTCCTCGGGATAAACCCCGCCCGGCAGGTCCTTTTCCATAAAAAAGACCGAGGTATAAGGCGAGTCTTCCTGACGGGTATCAGTAACCCAGAGCTTGCCTAAGTTATGGATAAAACGTAAAAAACCATACGCCTTGTCAGGAAGATACTTGGTGCACACCCCCCGTACCCGGCTGCCCGGTTCGCCCCAGCGGGGGCCAGTGGGCTGGGGCGGTTGGGTGGGCGACAGGCCGGGAATCAGATAGCCGGAGACAAACAGGTCCACCTCGCGGCGCAAGTTAGCCGAAACATTGGAAAAGGCCACCAACTCGACCCGACATCCTTTATTTTGCACCATAGTAACGACATTACAGAAATCACCATCACCGGTAAGCAGATAAACCACATCCAATCGGTCCGATTGGGAAATAATATCCAGGGCCATATCCATATCGGCGTTGGCCTTGCCATAGGTCCGGCCGGCATCATCGGTGAACCAGCGGATCGGCTTTTCAATGACTTTAAAACCCAGGTCGCGCAGGGTAGAAATAAAATTGAGGGTGGTCTTATAATTGGGATCCGAGCTCGCCCGCTCCTCATCCAGGGCCACATAAGCATTAAGACGGACGACTTCGTCGCCATTACGGCTGGCAAATCTTCTCAGCACTTCATAACGCATGCCATAGCCCCCATTGCGAACAATATTCATGGAATCGACATAAACTCCTACTCTATTATTGGCCATAAAATCTTAACCTCTGAACTTTCTGAACTTTTCCTTTAATTACTTACCTAGTGTCCATCCGGAAATTCCATAATTTCCTCTCCCCGCTGGCGGGAAGAGGGTTCGGGTGAGTGGTAAAAAGTACTAATCTGCAAAGCTTAATCACCCTCACCTCACCCTTTCCCTCAAGGGAGTAGGGAAGATCTAAGGTTTCCGGATGAATACTACCCAAGTTTTTTCTAATCTGGTGATTTGTTTATCATCTTGCACAACAGGCTGTCAAAGTCTTTTTACCTCCTTGGTGGTCCCCAACCGTTGGGCCAAGCTTGCCCTGGTCTTTAGATAATCAGCTTTAACCCTTGACAAAAATCGGAGACATTATTAATTTTATTAAGATTATATATTTAGGCAACGAAGAGAGCAAGATGGGCACCCAGGGAGAAAGGGATACCGCAGTTTTAAACACGGTAGTCATCCAATATATTTTAACCGGCGAGCCAGTCGGTTCCCGAACCGTGGCGAAAAAATCGGGTTTAGCTCTCAGCGCCGCCACCATCCGAAACCTGATGGTGGATTTGGAAGAGCAGGGCTTTTTGACGCAACCCCATACCTCAGCGGGTCGAATACCGACTCCGCTGGGTTTTCGCTATTATGTCGATCATATTTTGCCCACTCAGGATTTGGGGGTAGCGGTCCGCAAACAGATTGAAAGCGGCTTTATACCGCCGGCCACCGAACTTCAAGACCTGCTGCGGCAGACTTCTCGAATTTTATCGGCGGTTTCCGGGCACTTAGCCATTGTACGGGCCCCCCGCTTGGGCGCCACGCGTATCCGGCATATCCAATTCATTGACATGGGCGGGAAAAATATCCTGGTGGTGCTGGTTTCCCAGGACGGCCTGGTGGTCAACCGGTTTATCGAAAGCGAAGAACAATTTAGTCAGGATCAATTGGATAAATTCAGCCGCTATCTCAATAGCCTGTTCCAAAATCTGACCTTGGTGGAGGCCCGCAGCCGGGTAGTGGCCCAGATCGAAGAGGAAAAATCCCGGTTTGACACCCTGCTTCCGCAAGCCTTGAGTTTGAGTCAGCAGGCCCTTCAGGATGAGGATGGCGGCGAGCTGTATATTGAAGGCACCAGTCAGCTTTTAGGTTACCCAGAATTTGCCCAAATTGATAAAATTCGTGCCCTGTTTGCCACTTTTGAAGAGAAGCACCAGTTAATCGATCTCCTCGATCGCAGCCTGGAAGCCAAGGGAGTCCAGGTCTTTATCAGGCCGGAAGGTCATTTTCCGGATATCGAACTCAGTCTGGTGGCCTCGGCCTATCAACGGGGCCAATCCCCGGCAGGATCACTAGCCGTAATGGGACCGATGCGGATGGATTATGCCCGGGTAGTCCCGGTAGTAAAATATACTGCATATCTGGTCAGTGTATTACTCAATAAATTGCAGATGTAATTCACTGCGGTTATTCGTCGGCAGGCAGGGCATTGATAGCTGATCTGGATATTTTGAATTTCCAACTTATCTTTAAATTAAATGGGACTATGACTAGCGGAAAGGAGCCCTGCAAAGGGAAGGAGTTTTGTAGGCATGACTGAAACCAAGGATAATGGATTCCAAATCAACGCCGAACCGATGCAAGAATCAACAACTGAAGATACTGAGGCCGTGGCCGCAGAAATTGATCAGGACACCATTCTCCAACAATTAGAGGAGAAAACCCAAGAAGCACAGCAAAATTATGAGCGCATGCTCAGGCTGGCCGCGGAAGTGGAAAATCTCAAAAAACGTCAGGAACGAGAACGGACCGATTTGGTGCAGTTTGCCAACGAATCGTTAATCAAGGAGCTCTTGCCGGTCGTGGATAACCTGGAGCTGGCTCTGGAACATGGTCGCCAACAAGACGCCCCACCGGCCCTGCTGGAGGGGGTCGAGATGGTGTTGCGGGGGTTTCTACAGGCCCTGGCTAAGTTCGGGGTGTCCCAGATTAAGGCCTTGGGAGAGAAATTTGACCCGGCCTTTCATAATGCAGTAATGCAACAAGAAAATTCTGAGGTAGAGGATCAGACCGTAATTCAGGAGCTTCAGAAGGGCTATCTTCTGCAGAATCGACTATTGCGGCCAGCAATGGTGGTGGTAGCCCGTAATACGTGCGCGGCCTCTAGCCGGATAGATGTTAAGGTATAAAAAAAATATATAATTTGATTATTTTTGGGGAGGGAATATAAAACATGGCAAAAGTCATTGGCATTGATTTAGGTACCACTAACTCCTGCGTGGCCATCATGGAGGGGGGAGATCCCAAAGTTATTCCTAATGTGGAAGGCAGCCGCACCACCCCCTCGGTGGTCGCCTTTACCGATAGCGGCGAACGTCTGGTGGGCCAGATTGCTAAACGCCAGGCGGTGACCAATCCTCAGAATACGGTATTTTCGGTCAAACGTCTGATCGGGCGAAAATATGCCGACCCTGAGGTGCAAAGGGATATCAAAATCTTACCCTATAAAATTGTTCAGGGCGACAATGGTGATGCCCATGTGGAAATCTTGGGCAAAGAGCACAGCCCGGCGGAAATCTCCTCCATGATCCTCACCAAGATGAAACAGACGGCGGAGGAATATCTGGGGGAAAAAGTCACCGATGCAGTAGTTACGGTCCCGGCCTACTTTAATGACTCACAGCGGCAGGCCACCAAAGACGCCGGCCGTATCGCCGGGCTCAACGTGTTGCGGATTATTAACGAGCCTACGGCGGCATCTTTGGCCTATGGTCTGGATAAGAAAAAAGATGAGAAAATTGCCGTCTTTGATTTAGGCGGCGGTACATTTGATATCTCCATCCTGGAGATCGGCGAAGGGGTTTTCGAGGTCAAATCGACTAATGGCGACACGCACTTGGGCGGCGATGACTTTGACCAACGGATAATTGAGTATTTAGCCGACGAATTCCGCAAGGACCAGGGCATTGACCTGCGTCAGGATCGGATGGCTTTACAGCGTCTCAAGGAAGCCGCCGAAAAGGCCAAGATGGAACTTTCAACTTCCCTAGAAACCGAAATCAATCTACCGTTTATCACCGCGGATGCGACCGGGCCCAAGCACCTGGTGATTAAATTGTCGCGGGCCAAACTGGAAGCTCTGGTGGATGACCTGATTGGCAAAGTGGTAGAGCCTTGTCGCATAGCCCTGAAGGACGCCAATCTGTCACCGCGGGACATTGATGAGGTCATCCTGGTCGGGGGCATGACCCGGATGCCCAAGGTTCAGGAAAAAGTCAAAGAGATTTTTGGCAAAGAACCTCATAAAGGCGTCAATCCGGATGAGGTGGTAGCCATCGGCGCCGCGATCCAAGGCGGGGTTTTGAAAGGCGAAGTTAAAGATGTGCTGCTCTTGGATGTCACTCCCCTGTCGCTGGGTATTGAAACCTTGGGCGGCGTATTTACCAAATTGATCGAAAAGAACACCACGATCCCGACGAAACGCAGTCAGATCTTTTCCACTGCGGCCGACAATCAACCCGCCGTCAGTATCCATGTGCTCCAAGGGGAGCGCGAGATGGCGGAGAACAACAAGACCCTGGGACGTTTTGAGTTGGTCGGCATTCCCCCGGCCCCCCGGGGTATTCCCCAGATTGAGGTCACCTTCGACATCGACGCCAATGGTATCGTTCATGTTTCGGCCAAAGATCTGGGAACCGGTCGGGAGCAGTCCATCAAGATCACTGCGTCGAGCGGTCTGACAGAGGAGGAAATCGAGCGGCTGACGAAGGATGCCGAACTCCATGCCGAAGAAGATAAACGCAAGCGCCAGTTAGCGGAAGCCCGGAACCAGGCCGATACCTTGATCTATACCACTGAAAAAAGCCTGGCGGAACTGGGCGACAAAGTGGACCCGGCGGTTAAGTCTAATATCAACGACGTCATTGAGCGCCTCAAGCAGGCCATGGGGGGCACCGATATCGAAGAAATCAAACGGATCAGCGATGAACTGATGAAGTCTTCCCACAAATTGGCCGAACAGATCTATGCGCAAACCGCGGCCGGAGCTGGTGGCGAGACCGCCGGAACCCAGGAGAAGCCGAAAGGCCCGGAAGAAGAGGTGGTCGAAGCCGAATTCGAGGAAGTTAAGTAACCTGATCAACTCGACAATCAGGGTGGGGGACTTACCGTTCCCCCCTTTTTTTGTTTATTGTTTAGGATCTCAGCCTTATGTTTTGCCCTTATTGCCGACCCCTGATGGCAGTGGCGCTCGGAACCCTGATTCTGATCGCGGCCTGTATCCCGCCCGATCTGCTGCCGAAGTCACGTAGCCCAGAGGCGGCGGAAAAGCTTTACCAGGAGGGTGAAGGTTTTTATCGGGTCCACCGCTACGCCGAGGCCCAGAATTGCTTTGAACAATATCTCCGCACCTATCCCCAAGCACGACACCGCCAATTGGCCTGGCTCCGCAGCGCGGAAATATCCGGGATCCGGGGAAACTGGTCCGCGGCCCGCAGCCGTTATGAAAGGCTGTTGGCCACCCAGCCCGAGGGCACCATAGCTGCCGAGGCGCGCTATGGTATCGGCCAGTCCTATTTCAAACAGGGGCAGTATCAGCTGGCCATCCAGGTGCTGGAAGAACTAACGGCCTCAGACCCAAACCCTCAGCTCCGGTTTAAGGCGAACGCCTTATTAGCTGATCTAGCCCTAAAAACTAACAATATCTCTCAGGCCTTTACCCTTTTGCTCAGGGCGCAACGAGATCTGGAGGTCGGCGATGCCGAGTGGTTCCGGGATCTCAAAACCCGGTGGTTAGAGGAGGCGCCATACGAGGAATTGACCCGCCTGGCGGAACTCTATCCAAAGGAACCATTGAGCGCGGCAATACTCCTCCAACTGATCCGCCTGGAATCTCAGCGCGGACAACCGGATCAGGCCCAAGCCTGGTGCGCGACCCTGAGACAACGGTTTCCTGATAGTCCGGAAGCAGTACTCGCGGCACGATTAACCGGTCCCGAGTCAACCGCGGTTGCGGCACCGGCGCTGCCCGCCCTGGGCTGTCTGCTGCCGCTGTCCGGTGACTATGAAGTAGTAGGCCGGCAGGTACGGCAGGGGATGGAGCTGGCCGCAAGTCAGGCCGGGGTAGAATTAATCTTTGAGGATTGTCAGAATTATCCTTCCCTGGCAACCCAGGCCGTCGATAGGTTGGCCCAGAATCAACGTATTCTGGCGCTGATCGGGCCGTTGACCTCGGCGACGGCGGAGGCCGCGGCCCAAGCGGCCCAACGCCAGGGTCTAGCCATTGTCACGCTGACCCAGAAGGCCGGAATTACCGCCACCGGTGATTTGGTATTCCGGGACTTTTTGACCAGTCGCATGCAGGTGAGAGCCTTGCTGACCTATATGGTGGTCCAGCGCGGGGTCCGCCGTTTTGCCATCCTGTATCCGGAATCTGGTTATGGGCAGACTTTCTTTCGACTTTTTAATGAAGAACTAGCCGGCCAGGGAGGGTTGCTGATCTCCCAGGCCTCCTACCCGGAAGGCACTCATGATTTTTCCGGGGTGATCGCTACCCTGGCCGCGGCCTATCAACCCGCCACCGATGCTTCCCCAGCCTTTGAGGCCCTGTTTATTCCTGACGAGGCTGCCAAGGTCGCGGCTGTAGCCTCCCAGCTCAAGGGCGGTCCTCTGGCCGGAATCCAGTTACTGGGGACCAACCTGATTAATGCGCCGCAAGCCTTAGAAGTCAATGCCGCGGCCCTGGAGGGCATCCTGTTTCCTGAGGCCTTCTTTGCCGGGGACCCGGACCCGGAGGTCCAGGCATTTGTGCAGGCCTATCAGGCGCGTTATCATCAGACTCCCCAATACCTGGCGGCTCAGGGCTATAGTACAATTAAGCTTTTGGCTGACGTCCTAAAAAACTACTCCGGCCTGAGTCGCGCTGATTTAGCCCGGCGGTTGACGGCATGGGATCGGGTGCCCGGCCTGCCCTGGTTTCGCGGCTTTGATTTCCAGCGACAAGCAGAGTTGGAAATCAAGATTTTAACCATTAAGAATGGTCAGTTGCAGATTGCCCCCTAACTGAAGCCGAGTTGAGGTAAAAAATGACGGCCGGAACCCTTACCCAGGTACCAGGCTTTTTAGTAGGCCATGTCAGTGATTTCAAAAGTCTGACCGGCTGTACGGTCATCCTGTGCCCGCCTGACACCATCGGCAGTGTGAATGTGCGCGGCTCGGCAGCCGGGACCCGACAACTGGACGCCCTGACCAATTATCACATCGTTAACGAGGTTCAGGCCGTGCTGCTCACCGGCGGCAGCGCCTTCGGACTGGATGCCGCCGGCGGGGTCATGGAGTTCCTGGAAGAACGGGGACAGGGTTTTGATGTCGCCATTACCCGGGTGCCGACCGTGCCCACCGCAGTCATCTTTGACCTGTCCCTGGGAAATTGTCGGGTCCGGCCCGATAAAAAGATGGGCTATAATGCCTGCCTGCAGGCCAGGGCCGAACCAGTCGCCGAGGGCAGTGTCGGAGCCGGGACCGGGGCTTCAGTCGGCAAACTCCTGGGCACCGCGCAGGCCACCAAAGGCGGCTTGGGGAGCGTCTGTATATCTGGACCCCAGGGTCTGTTGGTGGGCGCCTTGGTGGTAGTCAACGCCTTCGGTGATGTGCTCGGTTATCATAGCCAGCAAATCATCGCCGGGGCGCGGCGGACGCCGTCCAGCCCGGAGTTCGTCGGCACCGCGCAACTGATTCGCCAGGGACGCGTGCGGCAAAATTTTGGGGAACCTAATACCACCCTGGGCGTGATCGCTACCAACGCGCGGTTGAGCCGCGAACAGGCCCACAAAGTCGCCCAGATGGGCCACAACGGCCTGGCCCGTTCGATCATCCCGGTGCATACCTTGTTCGACGGCGATATCGTCTTTGTGCTCTCCAACCCTCAGGTCGAAGCCGATCTCCATGTAGTAGGTCTGCTGGGAGAAAAGGCCTTACGCCTGGCCATTGACCGGGCCATCAAGACGGCCCATGGCCTGGGGGTCCTGCCCGCCTATCAGGATCTGATCTAACCAAAATTGATCCACGCCAAGCTGGAGTTGCCGTCCTGCGTCAAACAACTTCAGCCTGGCATGATGCCTGAACCATATTCCGGAACCGTAACTATGTATTGTTGTATATCAATTGCATCTGCACCAATGCAAATGGTTCTGCTCAACATTTTTTTAACCAATGTCCAAAAACTTTGCTAATCAATTTTCTATGAACCACTAAAACGCGGTCCGCTTTTATTTCTTTTTAAAATTCAATTTATTCCAGCAGGGAGGTTAAGGCTGGATGCGGTAATCGACTAGTGATTTTTTATCCAAAAAACTTGACAAACGCAGTAGGTCGTTTTATTATTGCAAATGATAAACAATTGCTAATATTTTAATGGATTGATATTTTTGATAATTAAGGCCGGTATAAACTCCAAATTCAGGTGACTTAAGTCGGTTAGCATTACGAAGATATTCAGGTTGAGCAAGAGGCGGTTTTTGATTGTGTTCTTTTAAAGAAAATATATAATCTGAAGGTTAGTCCTTATTATTAAGGGATGAGTCGAAAAGACATGGCCGGGATAAATACCCTGTTAAAATTAACCTCTTACTTAACCGGCATCGTACCTCATGTTCCGGTCGGGGCCGGGCGCGGCCGTCAAGCCGCTCAGGAATTTCGAAACAACCAGTTGTCCGGGGTAACTCCTCGGGCAATTGCACAGGCTAAATATTAGGAGGTCTAGATAGTTAAATATGTGTCCCCTATGTGCAGTTGAAAATGGCCAAATGGTGGAAGTCATGGATATCCGCGGTGGTCGCGGCATGGCGGGCCGCTTGGCAGTAATGGGTATCTTCCCGGGCAGCAGATTGAGGATGATCCAAAATGGTCGTCCCGGCCCGGTAATGGTGGCCCTGGACGAAAAACGCTTTGGCATTGGTTATGGGATGGCCCACCGGATTTTTGTCAGACCGGTGCTGGAGTAAAGCACTGACCACGTCCAATCTGCTATTACCAACCTAAAAGCAAAATTAATCTTAGTTTAAGGGCAGGAGGAATGGATGGCTGAAATTACCATCTGTTTAGGTGGTAATCCCAATGCCGGTAAGACCACCGTGTTCAATAAACTGACCGGCGCGCATCAGAAGGTCGGAAACTGGCCCGGGGTGACAGTTGAAAAGAAAGAGGGGGAATATGCCTATCTGGGAAAAACCATCCGGGTGGTAGACTTACCCGGGACTTATAGTTTAACTTCCTACTCCCTGGATGAACGCATTGCCAGCGATTTTCTGGTTAAAGAACATCCCGATGTCACCGTAGTCATTGTTGATGCCTCGAACCTGGAGAGCAATTTCTATCTGGTCATCGAATTGTTGGAATTAGGTGCCAACCTGGTGATCGATCTGAATATGATGGATGTGGTGCGGCATAAGAAGTGGCAGTTGGATGTCGAGAAACTCTCTAAAACCCTGGGAGTCCCAGTGATCCCCACGGTGGCCAAAAAAGCCGAGGGCCTGGAAGCATTACGCCAGACCATCATGTCGGCGCGCGACCATCAGCCCGAGCCTTTCAAGATTAATTATGGTCTGGAGGTGGAAGAGGCTCTGGGGGAATTGACCGACCTGATTAAACGCTCTAAAGACAGTTCTCTTTATGCCCCCAATCGTTGGCTGGCCTTAAAGCTATTGGAAAACAACACCCAGATTAAAGAATGGGTCCGGACCCTGCCCAAAGGCGAGCAGATCGTTAGTAAATCTGAAGACCTGGCCACGGCCTTAAATGATCACTTAGGGCGAGATGTGGAAGCCTTTGTGATCGAAAAACGTTTCGGATTTATCTCTGGCCTGGTCAAAAAATGTTGCCGTAAGCCCTTGGGAGTCGAAGAAAGAATCTCCATATCGGATAAAATCGACCAGCTCGTCCTCAACCGTTGGCTGGGCATCCCGATTTTTCTGGTCTTCATGTGGTTTACTTTTAAACTGGTCTTTGATCTGGGCAATCCCCTGGCCGATTATATTGATGGTGGATTTAGCTGGCTGGGAGGACAGACTACCGCCCTTTTGGGCAAGTCCTGGTTTTCGTCTTTATTAAGTGAAGGTATCATTGGCGGCGTCGGTTCCGTGCTGGTCTTTTTACCCAATATCTTAATACTTTTTCTGATGATCGGCATTTTGGAAGACTGCGGTTATATGTCCCGGGCGGCTTTTGTCATGGACCGCTTCATGCAACGACTGGGGTTGCACGGCAAATCCTCCATCCCGATGATTTTGGGTTTTGGCTGTAATATCCCGGCGATCATGGCCTGCCGGACCCTGGAGTTCCCCAAAGATCGCATCTTAACCACATTAATCAATCCGTTTATGTCCTGTTCGGCCCGGCTGCCGATTTATATCTTATTTGCCGGAACGTTTTTCCCGCGACAGACGGGCGCGGTGATCTTCTCCCTGTATCTCATGGGCATTGTGGTGGCCATCATGACGGCCCTGTTATTCAACAAACTGTTTTTTAAAGGGGAATCCTCACCGTTGATCATGGAGCTGCCCCCTTATCGCCTGCCCACGGTCAAAAACATCGTCATGCATATGTGGCATCGGGCCAGCGTGTTTATCAAGAACGCGGGCACCATTATTCTGGCCGGGGTGATCATCATCTGGTTGTTGGCCTCAATGCCGGTGGGAGTGGAATATGCCAGTGAGCAGAGTTGGATCGGTCAGATCGGGAAATTATTCGCTCCCCTGTTTGTCCCGGCTGGCTTTGGCTTCTGGCAGGCCGCAGTGGCCTTGATGTTTGGCATCGTCGCCAAGGAAGTGGTGGTCGGGACCTTGGGGACCTTATTGGCGGGCAGCGAAAAGGGATTAAGCGAAGTCTTACCGCAATTTTTTAACGGCCTCGCGGCCCTGTCCTTCATGGTGATGTCCCTGTTGTATATCCCCTGCATAGCTACTATCGGAGTAATCAGAAGCGAGACCAACTCCTGGAAATGGACCGGCCTGGCCGTCGGCTGGAGTCTGTTGGTAGGCTGGTTGAGCGCGGTAGTACTCTATCAATTAGGTCAACTATTCGCCTGAGCCAAATTAGCCTATCCTAGGGGATAGTCGGATAGTGGACGACTGCCCCCAAGTTGGTTAGCCCCCCTGACCACAATCAGCCTTACCGTTGGTCTAGATTTTAGCAACATCTAGATGCTTTGCGTAAAGATAGGGGCAGAGCAACGTCTATCTCACCCCTGGTTACCATTAAGGCATAGCATTTATTGGTATAAAGATTTGTACAATATTTCACAATAACCAGAAACCAGGTGACCACCAACCGGATAATTTAAGTAGCCAATCAGACGACATAATTTTACTACAATGATAGAAATAAAAACTAAATTGACATAATTTTCCTTTGGGTGTAACTTAACATTTTAAACTTTATTCGTGGGGGTCTGGTAGCGATGCGAGAGTTGCTGAGCGAACCCTTGAGCCCGAAGCCAGGTTTGGGGGAACAACTCCTTGACGAGCGCAAGATTTCGGTTTTTGATTGTTACCAATGCCGCAAGTGTTCGGCTGGTTGTCCCCTCACCTTTGCCATGGATTTCTATCCCCACGAGATTATCCGCCTGACCGCCCTGGGCCAGGAAGATTTGGTACTGGAATCTAACACTATCTGGGTCTGCGCCTCCTGTCAAACCTGTACTACCCGCTGCCCCAATGATATCGACATTGCCGCAGTGATGGATTATCTTAAAGAGCGCGCTATTGCCACGCATCGCTCGATTCCCCAAAAAAATGTCGCGACCTTTCACCAGGTGTTTTTGGATGATGTCCGGCTTTCCGGGGGGCGTTTGCACGAGGCCTTATTATTGCGGATGTACACCAGCCGCAGTGGTGGTGCCATGGCCAAACTGGTAAACGGAACCTTTATGGGCGACCTCAAGCTGGGTTTCGAGCTGTTCCGCAAAGGTCGCCTGCGTTTGAAGCCGCCCCAACGGGTCAGAGACATTGATGAATTCATGGAATTATTTAAAAAGGCCAAGGTCTGGGGGGAATGAAAGTTTCTTATTATCCGGGTTGCTCCTTAGAGAGCACGGCGCGCGACTATGCCGAATCCATCCAAGGCATAGCCCGCTGGTTGGACATTCAGTTAGAGGAAATCGACGATTGGAGCTGCTGTGGGGCCACTGCGGCGCACAGTCTGAATGAATTTCTCGCCCTGGCCCTGCCCACCCGCAACCTGTTGCTGGCGGAAGCGGTGGGACTGGATGTGGTGGTACCCTGCGCCCTCTGTTTTAACCGCTTAAAGTCCGCGGAAAAAGTCTTGTTAGGGCCGGAGGCCGCGCAATTTGAATCCCGTTATTTAACTCATATAGCTCAGGTGAACGGCTTGGAAACCGGGGCGCAATCAGAAGAGCCAATCAAGAATAGAATTTACCAAGGTAAAATAAAGATATGGGATCTCTTGGATTATTTGACCCAGGAAGCGGTTCTCTCCCGGATCACGGCGAAGATCAAGCGGCCTTTAAAGGGTCTGAAGACAGTATGTTATTATGGTTGTTTAGTGGCTCGCCCGCCGCGGGTCACCGATGCCCAACAATGCGAAGATCCAACTAATATGGATCGACTGGTGGAAGTGTTAGGGGCCCAGGCTTATCCCTGGTCTTATAAAACCGACTGTTGTGGCGCAGGATTGGCGGTGAGCCGACCCGACATCATCGATACCCTGGTGCAGCGGCTCTATGAGCATGCCCTGGAGGCCGAGGCCGAGTGCATCGTGGTGTCTTGTCAGATGTGCCAGGCCAACCTGGATATGGTGCAAAGCCGGATTTCTCATAAATTCGGTAAACATTATTACCTGCCGGTGCTTTATTTTACGGAACTGATCGGCCTGGCGCTAGGACATCCCGGAGTCCGGACCTGGCTGAAGCGCCATTTTGTTAATCCCTTTCCTTTGCTCATGCGCAAGGGTCTGCTGGATTAGCACGAGCCGCAATACCTGGATAGCCTGGCTAGGGCCATAACTGCCCATCAAGCAAAATATCTGGTCACTAAACCATGATTAAATTTAAACACTATGCTGATCAGGACAGCACGTCATAATGGCAACTGAAGCAAACCCCAAGATCGGCGCGGTGATGGTGGTCGGCGGCGGCATTGCCGGCATGCAGGCCGCCCTGGATACCGCCAACGCCGGCTATAAGGTCTATCTGGTGGAACAGGATATCTCGCTGGGCGGCGTTATGGCCCAGTTGGATAAGACATTCCCGACTAATGATTGTTCTACCTGTATGCTTTCCCCTCGCCTGATTGAAGTGGCCATGCACCCGGACATCGAGATCATCACCCTGGCCCAGATAGAGGCCCTGGAGGGCGAGCCGGGAAATTTTACCGTCACCTTGCGCCAGACGCCGCGTTACATTGATATAGATAAGTGTAGCGCTTGTGGGGCCTGTGCCGACGTCTGCCCGGTGGAGCTACCCTCGATATTCGATGAGTGGCGGCCTGTCCGGCCAAGTTGAATGTCGAGGGTTATGTGCAGCTCATTAAGGTGGGCAAGTATTCCGAAGCCGTGCAACTGATCATGGAGCGCCTGCCCCTGCCCAGCGTCTTGGGGCGCATCTGTCCCCATCCCTGTGAATATCGCTGTCGCCGCAAGGACCTGGATGACCCTATCGCCATTTGCCACCTGAAGCGCTTTGCCGGGGACCGGGTTAATATCTTAAACCTGCCCCTGCCGGAAATCCCCAAGAAAAACCAGCGGGTGGCGGTCATCGGCTCCGGCCCCGCAGGATTATCCTGTGCTTACCACCTGGCCTTGCGGGGCTACGAAGTCACCATTTTCGAGGCCCTGCCGGTGACCGGAGGTATGCTGCGGGTCGGCATTCCGGACTTTCGCCTGCCTAAACAGGTGCTGGAGACCGAAATTAACAATATTACCCGGTATGGTGTGGAAATCAAAACCAATGCCGCGCTGGGGCGTGATTTTACCCTGGAAGATCTGTTCAATCGGCATTATGAGGCGGTCTTTCTGGGCCTGGGCTGTCATCTCGGCCGGGCCCTGGGCATCCCGGGCGATGATGCCCAGGGGGTGATCCAGGGGGTTGATTTTCTGCGCCTGCTCAACCTGGGGAAAAAACCCAAGGTGGGCAAAAACCTGGCGGTGATTGGCGGCGGTAACGTCGCCTTTGACGTAGCCCGCTCGGCCCGCCGGCTCGGGGCCGAGACCGTCACCATTATTTACCGACGCTCGCGGGAGGAGATGCCGGCCCTGGAAGAGGAGATAGAAGGCGCCATCTGCGAGGGTATCAATATCCGCTATCTGGAGGCTCCGGAGCGGGTGATCGTCGAAAACGGTAAGGTGGCGGGCCTGGCCTGTATTCGCATGGAGTTAGGTCCAGCCGACAGTTCCGGCCGCCGCCGCCCCATTCCCATTGTAGGTTCGGAATTCGTCCTGAATGTCGATATGATCATTCCCGCCATCGGGCAAATGGCCGACCTCTCTTACCTGGAAAATATCGGCCTTAAAACCACCCGGTTCGGAACCCTGGAATTGGACCCGGTGACCTATCAGACCTCGAGGCCGGGAATATTTGCCGCCGGAGATGTGCATACCGGCCCCTGGGTCGCTATCGGCGCCATTGCCGGCGGTATGGAAGCCGCGGCATCCATCGACCGTTACTTGCAAGGGGTAGATCTGGCCGCGGGCCGGGGACCGGGCGAAGCCGCCCAGGCCATGCAGAAGTGGGTTGAGATCCCGCTGGACGAGGAAAAGCGCGATCGGGAGCGCATGCCGGTGCTGGATGCCGATGTTTCCTGTTCCACTTTTGAAGAAGTGGCGAGGGGTTATACCGAGGCCCAGGCTCAGGCCGAGGCCGCCCGTTGTCTCAAGTGTGGGGTCTGTGCCGAGTGTATGCAATGCGTCCAGGCCTGTCAGGCCGGAGCCATTGACCACTTGATGCAGCCGCAGATGCGGGAATTTAAGGTCGGGGCGCTGATTGTCTCTCCCGGCTTTCGGCCCTTCAATGCCCGCGAAAAAGTCGAATATGGCTATGGCCGTTATCCCAACGTCATCACCTCGCTAGAATTCGAACGTTTACTATCCGCCACCGGACCCAGCGAAGGTCATGTCAAACGGCCTGCGGATCACCGGGCTCCTAAAAAAGTGGCCTGGATTCAGTGCGTCGGGTCCCGGGATGCCTCAATCGGCCGAGAGTATTGCTCTTATGTCTGTTGTATGTATGCCACCAAACAGGCGGTGATTGCCAAAGAACACGATCCCGAGGTGGAGCCGACCATCTTTTTTATTGATATGCGGGCCCAGGGCAAAGGCTTTGACCGCTACTATGAACGGGCCCGAGACCAGATCGGGGTGCGCTATATTCGCTCCATGGTCTCCCGGATCGCCGAAGTCCCCAAAAGTAAAAATTTGCTGATTTCTTATGTAGATGCCGGGGGCGAAATCCAGAGCGAGGAATTCGATCTGGTCGTCCTCTCCGTGGGCCTGTGCCCCCATCCCCAGGCCGCTCAGTTGGGGAACAAATTGGGGTTTGCCACCAACCGTTGGGGGTTCGCCGAGAACCCGCCCTTAGAGATGGTGTCCACTAGCCGGGAGGGGATCTTCACCTGCGGCGTTTTCCAGTCACCCAAGGATATCCCTGAGACCGTGACTCAGGCCTCGGCCGCGGCCGCGGCCGCCGGCGCCCTGTTAGCCGAAGCCCGCAACACCATGCTTACGGTGAAAGAATTTCCGCCGGAACGGGATATCCTCCATGAAGACCCCCGGATCGGCGTGTTTGTCTGCCACTGCGGCATCAATATTGCGGGGGTGGTCGATGTGGTGGCGGTGACCGAGTATGTCAAGACCCTGCCCGATGTGGTTTACGCCGATCATTACACCTTTTCCTGTTCTACCGACTCGTTGCAGAGGATGCGAGAGGTCATCGAAGAACAGCACCTCAACCGGGTGGTGGTGGCTTCTTGCAGTCCCCGCACCCACGAACCTTTGTTCCAGGATAATCTGCGTCAGGCTGGCCTCAATAAATACCTCTTTGAAATGGCTAATATCCGTGATCAGGACTCCTGGGTGCACCAGGCCGAACCGGAGCAGGCGACTGAATTGGCCAAGGAATTAATCAGGATGTCGGTAGCGCGGGCTGCCAAACTGGAGCCGCTGCCGGAATTGCCGTTTGAGGTGGACCAGCACGCTCTGGTTATTGGGGGCGGCATTTCCGGGCTGACCGCGGCCCTGACCCTGGCCGAGGCCGGTTATGATACTACCCTGGTAGAAAATGCGAAGGAATTGGGCCGGATTGCCTGGAAACGGCATTATACCCTGGAGGGCATTCTGGTCTGGCCTTATGTGGAAAAGCTGGTGCATCGGGTGCTCCAGCATAGCCGCATCGAGGTCATCACCGAGGCGCGGATCGTTGATTTTTCCGGGCATATCGGCAGGTTTACGACAATTGTGGAAACCAAGGACGGTCGCCGGGAGATACCCCATGGCGCCACCATCATTGCCACCGCGGCGGTAGAGTACGAACCTCAAGAATATCTCTACGGTCAACACCCCCGGGTGGTCACGCAACAAAAATTCGAGGATCTGCTGGTCAAAGAATCAGCGTCGGTTAAAACTGCGGAGAGCGTGGTGATGATCCAGTGCGTCGGCTCCCGGGAGCCGGAATATCCCTATTGCTCCCGGGTCTGTTGCTCGTATGCGGTCCGTAACGCCATCCAGATTAAGGAGTTAAACCCCCAGACCAGGGTCTATATCCTCTACCGGGATATTCGCACCTTTGGTTTTAGAGAGCTGTATTATCAGAAAGCCCGCCGTTTAGGGGTGCAGTTTATCCGCTTTGACCGCGATCAGAAACCTGAAGTCATGGCCGCCGGCGAGGTTCTGAAAGTTAAGGTGTTCGATCAGAACCTTAGGGTGCCGCTAGTCTTGTCCGCGGATTTCGTAGCCCTTTCCGTTGCCCTCAGACCCAACCCCTGGGCCGAAGAAGTGGCCCGGGTCTATAAACTGCCCTTTGATGCCGACCACTTCTTCATGGAAGCGCATCTCAAGCTGCGGCCGCTCGATTTTGCCAATGCCGGGTTTTTCTTGGCCGGTCTGGCCCATGGTCCCAAGTTCTCGGAGGAGCGGATCGCCCAGGGCAAGGGGGCCGCGGCGCGGGCCATGGGCATCCTCTCTAAACAGCAGATGTATGTCGGCGGCGCGGTTGCTCAGGTCAACCCTGATTTCTGTGTCGCCTGTCTGAGCTGTATGCGGGTCTGTCCCTTCCGGGTGCCCCGTTTCGTTCCCGAAGACGGGGTAGTTACTATTGATCCGGCGGCCTGCCAGGGCTGCGGCATCTGTGCCGCCACCTGTCCGCGCAAGGCCATTGAAGTCAAACATAGCCGGGATGTTCAATGTCTGGCCAAGATTGCCGCGATTGCTGGAGGATAATAAATATTCTGGTCTTGTATTCCGTGATTGATAAATTGCTATGAAAAATCGGTTGCCGAACCATGGCCTTTGTTCCCAAAATTGAAGCTTTGATCTGTACTTATTGTACTTACACCGCCGCGGATATGGCGGGTGCGGCCCGCATGCAATATCCCGCCACCGTCCGTATTGTCAAATATTTATGTACCGGTCGGATTGATATCCTGCATATACTTAAGGCCTTTGAGGCCGGAGCCGACGCCGTGATGGTGAGTGGCTGCGAAGTCGGGGATTGTCATTTCCTGGAAGGCAATCTCCGGGCCCAAGAACGGGTAGAATACACCAAACATCTGCTTGATGAGATCGGCATCGGCGGGGAGCGCTTAGAGATGTTTCATATCGGCGCCTCCGATGCCCCCCAATGGGCCGAAGCCGTCCGCCAGATGACCGAACGAGTCCAAGCCCTGGGTCCCAATCCCTTGACAGTAAAGCGCCACTCAGAGGTCCAGGTCGAGGAGAAGTCATGATAATTGCTGAAAGAAAACCGTTCGATGAAATCAAACAGATGATCCAAGATTATCCCAAGGTGCTGATCGTCGGCTGCGGCACCTGTGTGGCCGTCTGCCTGGCGGGAGGTGAAAAAGAAGTCGGCATCCTCGCCGCCGAACTGCGGATGGCCCTGGAATTGGAAGGGAAGAAGATCGAAATCGGTGAAACTACCGTGGAACGCCAATGTGATCGGGAATTCCTGGAGGCCGTTGCCAGCCAGGTGGAGCAATATGACGCGGTCATATCGATGGCCTGTGGCGTCGGGGTCCAGTTCCTGGCCGAGATGTATCCCGAGAAACCAGTCTATCCCGCGGTTAATACTACCTTTCTGGGGGCCAACGAAGATATCGGTTTTTACACCGAGCGCTGTTCCGCCTGTAGCACCTGTTACTTAGCCCTGACCGGCGGTATCTGTCCGGTAACCATGTGTTCCAAGGGTCTGCTCAATGGCCCTTGCGGCGGACCGGTAAACGGCATGTGTGAGGTGGATCGCACCCGTCCTTGTGCCTGGTGCCAGATTTATGAGCGCTTAAAGCAACAGGGACGCCTGGATTTATTAAAGGGGGTGGTACCGGCGCGGGAGTTCCGTCACAAACCGGCTCAATTTATCCACCCGGCCTATAAGAAGAAATTCGAGCGACCACAATAAAACTATCCTGATCAACGACACTAGAATCGCTCCTAGGGGCGACCCGGCGGGTCGCCTCTACCCTAAAAGAATCCACTGTCCGGGTAACCAGGGTTGCCCCTACCATAACTTAATGGGAAGGTCTAAAGGATATCAGAGTGGGCCAACATATCCTGGTGATTTTCCATTTCCATAAAAGCCCGGAATTCAGCCGGCAATCCCTGACCCAGTGTCCGCCGCACCGCCAGGAGCGACTGGGGGTGTTCAGCATCTGCTCCCCCATCCGGCCCAATCCCATCGGCCTGTCGCGGCTGGAAGTTTTGGCGATCGAGGGCCCTAGCATTCGGGTCAAAGGTTTGGATATGCTGGATGGCACCCCGATTCTGGACATCAAACCGCATATCGATGACAAACATAGCTTACCGAGTTTCCCCGGCCAACGGCGGCCCGATACTGCCTAAGCCCATTATTAGCCGAATTTATAGAGTTTTCTAAACTGACAACAGGGGCCGCGGCAAATCTAGGAAGATGCTCGGTTGTTCGTCAGAGGCAAATTCAGTTGGGGTCTTAAGACCATCCATCCTCATACCGATTAGCTTTCAAATGAATGTTCTCACGGGTCCCCCCCGTAATGCTGGGATTAAGTTGGCTAATAGATCAGTAAGCTGCGGTCTTTCCTAATCCAGGCGATAATTGGGGGCCTCTTTCATAATTACTACATCATGGACATGAGACTCTCTCAAACCGGCCGGGGTGATGCGCAAAAAGCGCGCCTTGGCCATCAATTCCGGGATATTGGCGCAGCCCACGTAGCCCATGCCGGAGCGCAAACCGCCCATCAGTTGATAGATCAGGTCGGCCAACTTGCCCCGGTAGGGCACCCGGCCGACGATCCCTTCGGGTACCAGTTTGGCTTCCAGCTCTACGTCGGCCTGGCCATAACGATCGCGGCTGCCCTCTTTCATGGCCTCCAGCGATCCCATGCCGCGATAGACTTTATAACTGCGGCCCTGGAAGATTACCGTTTCTCCGGGGCTTTCTTCGGTACCGGCGAACAGGCTGCCGATCATCACACTATGGGCCCCGGCGGCAATGGCCTTGGTAATATCTCCCGAAAACTTGATGCCGCCGTCGGCGATCAGCGGCACCTCATAGCGGCGAGCCGCCCGCGTGCAATGCATGATGGCGCTCATTTGGGGCAGTCCGACCCCAGCGATCACCCTGGTAGTACAGATAGAACCCGGACCGACCCCCACCTTGACGCCATCGGCGCCAGCCTCCATCAGATGCGCGGCCCCTTCCTCGGTGGCCACATTCCCGGCAATCAATTCGATTTCGGGGAAATCACGCTTGCTGGCCTGGGTGGCCTCAATCACCCCGCGGGAATGGCCGTGCGCAGTATCAATCACGATGACGTCGGCTCCGGCTTTAAGCAGGGCATCGATCCGGGCCTCCCGGTCGGGTCCTACCCCCACTGCGGCCCCTACCCGCAGGCGGCCGAATTCATCCTTACAGGCCTGAGGATATTTGCGAACCTTCTCGATATCCTTGATGGTGATCAGACCCTTGAGATTATATTCATCATCCACTACCAACAGTTTTTCAATCCGGTGTTGGTGGAGCAGGGCTTTGGATTCTTCCAGGGTGATGCCGGGGGAGGCGGTTACCAGGCCTTTGCTGGTCATGACTTCCTTGACTTTAAGCTCGAAGTTGGTCTCAAAACGCAAATCCCGGTTGGTAACGATCCCTACCAGGCGGCGGCCTTCGACTACCGGAATGCCCGAGATGCGATAACGTTGCATTAATTCCAACACCTCGGCGATTTTGGCCTCTGGTCCGATCGTCACCGGGTCCAGGATCATGCCGCTCTCTGATTTTTTGACCTTTTCGACCTCCAGGGCCTGGGCCTCGAAGCTCATATTTTTATGGATGATGCCCATGCCACCCTGGCGAGCAATGCAGATCGCGGTTTCAGCTTCGGTTACCGTGTCCATGGCGGCGCTCACCAGGGGGATATTGAGCTTAAGATTTCGGGTCAACTGGGTCTCAAGGTTGGCCTCATGCGGCAAAATTTCCGAGGCTCCGGGAATGAGGAGCAGATCATCAAAGGTATACCCCGAAATTATCGTTATTTCCTCAGGGGCCGGAGCCCGCTCCAGGGAAATTAGTTCATCAAATTTATATTCGGTGATGCTCCGATCCTGTGACATTAATTTCTCTCCTACCCTACAAAAGATTCTTCTTACTCAGGTCAAAAAAGACTGCTTCGTTGATGGCTCCGGTATCTGCTCCAGGCCTTACAACTGGTTGGCCCCGGTTTCCAGGTTTTTATAAACTTTTAACCCAGCTTTCAATAGGAATTTATCAACCTGGGGCTTTGAGGATGATCGATGGTATCGGAATTTTGATTTGCCGATATTTCTTCAGCCAGTTGCAACAACACTCCTTCCAGCAATCCGGCGTCAATCACTACCAGGGACGCTCGTTGATACAATGCCAGAATTTCCTGGATAATTAGCGCGCCGGCGACAATTACCCCGGCCTTGCCAGGTTCCAGACCGGGCAGTTGACTGCGCTCGGCCTCGCTTCGGGTTACCAGTTGGCCAGTGAGGCGATCCACCGTAGCCCGGCTTATGACCAGATTGTTGATGCGCTGGGGGGCATAATCGGTCATTCCCAAAGATATCGACGCCAAAGTGGTCACGGTCCCGGCGGTTCCCACTAAACGCCATCGACCCCTGAGCCTGGGGTTAGACAAAAAGGTTTCGGGCAACTGCCGCAGCTGATGTTGAATTTCGGCCCTGAGGGCCAGCAATTCAGCCTTGGTAGGCGGATCGTTGACCAACCATCTCTGGGTCAGAGTTGAGGCTCCCAGCGGCAGGCTGGCAAAAATCGCCTGCTGACCCGGTAGCACCAGCGCCCATTCCGTGCTCCCGCCACCGACATCGAATACCAGCAGGGGTTGATTATCCTCGGCCGCCGGGGTCAGCACCGAGAGGACACCGGCCAGGCTGAGCCCGGCTTCCTGAGCCGGATCAAGGACCTCCACGTTAAGACCGGTCTGCTGGTAGAGCTGATCTAAAAAGGTCCGACGATTCCGGGCCTGGCGCACCGCCTGAGTGGCCACCGCCCGATTCGCCGCCACCTTAAACTGTCGGAGATCCCGGCTAAACTCGTTTAACACGGCCAGGCTGCGGGCCATCGGCACCGGAGCCAAGTATCCCGTCGGCACCAGCCCCTGACCCAGATGGGTAATAGCTCGTCTGCGGAGGAGGAGTTGAAGATTACCGGCGGTGGTTCCGAGCGCGGCGATGGCCAGACGGATGGTCAGGCTGCCGATATCGATGGCGGCGATTGTGACTTCAGACCGATTATGTCGGGTTTCCCCGGTTATCAGGTTAATCAATGG
>MUKC01000136.1 GCA_002049795.1 Desulfobacca sp. 4484_104
ACCGTCGGCTTCGGCGGTTCCTGAAAGGTGTAACTGTCTCGCCAGGTGGGCGAGGCCTGATAATTTCTGGTCTTTGTAAGTTATCCTTTAATCCGACTGAAAGCTCGGACTAATCAGGACGCCGTAATTCAAAGAAAAGAATAGTTTGCGGTTCCTGGTCATGAAGCAGGGTTTTTTCCCGATAGCGCACCAGAAAACGATTTTTAGTCTGTTCCAAAAAGATGTATTGGCCCTTGAAATGGGCGGTTTGGGTCAGGTAGATGCGTCCGCCCGGGGCCAGATAGCGATCGCACAGCTCCACCAGGGGGGCAAAAAATTTTGGGTTATAAAGCAGTTCGGCACCCAGGATCCAGTCATAGGATTGGGACAGCTCAGGATGATGCCAATCCAGTAATTGAATACTCACCGCGCTAAGTTTATTATTATAGGCACTTAACATGGCAAAGGCCAAGGCATCGGGATGATTGTCGGTAATGGTCACCTGATGCCCCCTAGCCGCGGCAAACAGTCCCACAAAACCCAAGCCTGCGCCCACTTCCAGAATCCGGCGGTCCGGCACCGGCTCCTGTGCTACCATAAAATCAGCCAATATCAGAGCCGCGTCCCAGACCATGGCCCAATACGGAAAATTTTCCAATGACCAAGCCTCGGACTCAATCTGGCTGACCAGATAGGCCTCCAGATCCTTGATCTGTAAAATCTTCAGACTTAGATCTCGCACCCGCGACTTATCCCATTCCAGTTCATAGCGTTGACGGAGATTGTCCTCCAGTTCCTGGGCTTGCTTATCGTCCAGCATCTTCATCCCCAACTTAAGCTTTAATCAGGTTGCGCCACCTAGGGCACAGCGAATTGATATTTTACGTTGCTTTTTTAAAATGTAAATAAATTTATGGGTACCACAAGATCTAGTGGTTGGTTTCAGGGGCAGATTTCCCTAAAGCAGGGCCTCTAACTTGACATTAGTTCAACCATGTTTACCTTAACATTAATTACAGGTACTTAGCAACGCTAAAAGGGGAGGCGTTTTTTTTATGCGATTTGACAAGATGACCTTAAAGGCCCAAGAGGCCTTGCAAGGGGCCCAGGAACTGGCCCGAACCTTGAATCATGCCCAGATCGAAGCCGCGCATCTGTTGCGCACGCTTTTGGCCCAGGAGGAAGGGCTGGTCCGGCCCCTGATCAAAAAATTAGAGGTGGAACCGCAGCAGGTAATCAAAGAAGTGGAAAATCTCCTGACCCGGTTGCCCCGGGTGAGCGGCGCTGCCCAGATATATATCTCTCCGGAACTCAATAGAATTCTGGACGCGGCCTTTAAGCAGGCCGAGCAGATGCGGGATGACTATGTCTCCACCGAACACCTGCTCTTGGCCATGGCCGCGGCCAAAGACACCGAGATCGGCAGGGCCCTGGCCGGTTTAGGGCTCAGTCCGGAGGCCATTCTTCAGGCCCTGGCTACGGTTCGGGGGACACAACGGGTGACCGATCAGACCCCGGAGGACAAATATCAACCCTTGGAAAAATACGGCCGCGACCTGACCCAGCTAGCCCGGATGGGCAAACTGGACCCGGTAATTGGCCGCGACATGGAAATCCGGCGTATTGTGCAGGTGTTATCGCGGCGGACCAAGAACAACCCGGTGCTCATCGGTGAGGCCGGGGTGGGCAAGACCGCCATTGTCGAGGGCCTGGCCCAACGCATCGTCAACGGCGACGTGCCCGAAAGCCTGAAAGACCGGCGCATTGTGACCCTGGACATGGGCGCCCTGATTGCCGGCAGCAAGTATCGGGGCGAATTCGAGGATCGCCTCAAGGCGGTCATTAAGGAAGTGGTGAAATCGGACGGCAATATCGTGCTGTTCATCGATGAGCTACACACCCTGGTGGGGGCCGGTGCAGCCGAAGGTGCAGTAGATGCCTCTAATATGATCAAACCGCCCCTGGCGCGGGGCGAACTGCGCTGCGTCGGGGCCACCACCATTAATGAATACCGTAAATATATCGAAAAAGATGCGGCGCTGGAGCGGCGCTTTCAGCCGATTATGGTGGTGGAGCCCAGCGTTGAGGATACCATCGCCATCCTACGGGGCCTTAAAGACCGCTATGAGGTGCATCACGGGGTGCACATCAAGGACAGCGCCATCATTGCCGCGGCGACGCTGTCGAAACGCTATATCACTGACCGTTTCCTGCCGGACAAGGCCGTGGATCTGATCGACGAGTCGGCAAGTAAGCTCAGGATCGAAATTGACAGCCTGCCTTCCGAGATCGACGAAGTAGAGCGCAAGATCCGCCAGGAGGAGATCGAACGCCAGGCCCTGAGAAAAGAGCAAGATCCTGGTTCCCAGGAGCGGCTGGCCAAAATCGACAAGTCCCTGGCCGACCTCAAAGAACAGAGTGCGGCCATGAAGGCCCGCTGGCAACAGGAAAAGGACGCCATTACCCAGATCCGGGCCATCAAGGAGCAGATCGAACAGGCCAAGGTTGAGGAGGCCCAGGCGGAGCGCAGTGGTGATTTGACCAAGGCCGCGGAACTGCGGTACGGCACCATCTTAAACCTGCAAAAGGAATTAGCGGCCAGCTCCCAGAAACTGGCGGAATTACAGAAAGATGGCGCCATGCTCAAGGAAGAGGTGGATGCCGAGGACGTGGCCGAAGTGGTGGCCAAATGGACCGGCATCCCGGTCTCACGGCTTTTGGAAGGCGAAAAACAGAAGCTCATCCACATGGAGGAGCGCCTGGCTCAACGGGTGGTCGGCCAGACCGAGGCGGTCCAGGCGGTTTCCAACGCGGTGCGCCGGGCCCGCTCCGGACTGCAGGATCCCAATCGTCCCTTGGGTTCGTTTATCTTCATGGGTCCTACCGGGGTCGGCAAGACCGAACTGGCCCGAGCCTTGGCAGAGTTTCTGTTCGACTCGGAACAGGCCCTGATCCGCCTGGATATGTCGGAATACATGGAAAAACATACGGTTTCCCGGCTTATCGGCGCGCCGCCGGGCTATGTCGGCTATGAAGAAGGCGGCCAACTCACCGAAGCCGTGCGGCGGCGGCCTTATTCGGTGATCCTGTTTGATGAAGTCGAGAAGGCCCACGCCGAAGTCTTTAATTCCTTGCTGCAAATCCTGGACGACGGCCGCATGACCGACGGTCATGGCCGCACCGTGGATTTCAAGAATACCATCGTCATCATGACCTCGAACATCGGCAGCCAATACATCACCGAGGTCGCGGATGAACAGGAGATGAAAGAGCGGGTCATGGAGGCCCTGCGCTTCCACTTTAAGCCCGAGTTCCTCAACCGGGTGGATGATATTATAATTTTTCACCGCCTGGATCGGGATCACTTGCGGAAAATTGTCGATCTTCAGGTGGCGCGCCTGGCCCAACGGTTGCAGGAACATCAGATCAGCCTGGAGCTTACCGATGCCGCTCGGGATTTTCTGGCCAATGAAGGCTTCGATCCGGTGTACGGGGCCCGGCCTTTGCGCCGCGCCATCCAGAAGCATATTCAGGACAGCCTGGCCAAACTGGTATTGCAGGGCGAATTTGTCGAAGGCGATACGGTGCGGGTGGACGCCGACGACCGCGGCCTGACCTTTGCTAAGGTTTAATGCCGATTTCCCCGATCGACGGGCGCATCGGGACAGCAAAGGCGTCAGTTTTGGTTTCCGGTTCGCTGATTGAACCAATTGCCTGCGTCGGTTAGTGCTTATGCGGGGCAAGGCCAGCCTGTGCCCCGTTTTACTAACCGGATACGGGGATCAATATAACCACCGCCCTTGCTAGGCCTGAGGAAAGTGATATATAATTATATATATCATTCTATGCGGAGTTAGTCATGGCTGGGAAGCGTATCATTATTACCCTTTCGGAGGCAGATAAACGTTGGCTGGACGGCTACGCTCAAGCCCATAAGATCTCGGTGTCTGAAGCAGTCCGGAAAGGCTTGGCCATCTTACGTCGGCAAGGAAGTCAGGACACTTATAGCCAACTGGTGGAAAAGACCAAGGGTATCTGGCATCAGGGGGATGGCTTGGCATATCAACAAGCGCTGCGCTCGGAGTGGGATCAGTCATGATCACCAGATTGTTGGATTCGGTGATCCTGATAGACCACTTAAACGGACTACTGCCTGCCACGGATTATGTGGCCGCCCTTAATCCCGAGGAAACCGCCATATCGGTCATCACCCGGGCGGAGATTTTGGTAGGCGTCGAAGAGATTAACCAAAAGCTGGTAAAAGCCTGGTTGGATCAATACCATCTTATCAATATCGATAAATCCACGGCTGATTTGGCTGCATCACTGCGCCGCCGTCAGGGCTGGAAATTACCCGATGCCTTCCAGGCCGCGGTCTGCCTTCATCATCGAATCCACCTTGTTACCAGGAACACCAAGGATTTTAATCCCGAACAGTATGATTTTGTCGAGATTCCTCGCCGCGCTCCTCCATCTGATAGCGGATACAACTCTGCCAGTCGCCCTAATATTCCACCCAGAAGGGGTTAAGTTTTCCCTGCTCATAAAAGCGGCGCATCGGGCATAAGGGGAACCATTTACAAGGACGGGCAAACACCGCCAGTTTTTCGGACATTTTGAGGCTAGCCGGTTTGAATTCCCGGTTGTAAAGCAGGGCCGAGGGATGCGGCAGGGGATAAATTTTTTGGTGGGGGACTAACCTAAGCTGACCATACAGCTCCCTGAACTCCGCCCGGGCCGCGGGATGCGGGGCCTGATAGGTTTGCAAGATGGCGCGGGTGGCATAGTAACCCAAAGGCACCAATACCGCGGGGGCGATGATACCAATCTCTTGGTCCAGAAACGGTCGGCAGGCGTCGATTTCATCCTGTTTGGGCCGCCGGTTTTTGGGCAGGCGGCATTTCACCAGATTAGTCATATATATTTTATCTCGGGTAAGGGCTGCGGCCTGAAGCAGCTCGTCTAAGATCGGCCCCGAAGGACCGATGAACATCCGGCCCTCTTGATCTTCTTTCTCTCCCGGTGCCAAGGCAATGAGCAGCAAACGGCTGTCGGCATTTCCTTCCCCGGCCAGGGCCTTATTCCGGGTTAAAGCCAAGCGACACTGTTGACAATTCCGCAATTGGTCCTGTAAGGCACTTAGGGCCAATAATTTTTCCTTCAGATTCAAGCGCGGCTTCTGATATTCTTTATCAAGCAAGTTTGCGGCCTCTTGATTTCCTTCGGCTTAGGGGCATGGCCGGGATAGATTTTTAACCAATGTTATATTATTCATCCGGGTAAGTTGCCATGTCAATAGGGGATAAGGAATTATCCATGCTCGTGAGACCGATCCTGCTGATATTGATCATCATCTTTAGCCTGGCCGCGTGTTCGCCCCCCAAGTCCGCCATTTCCCCTCTGCCGCCGCACCATACTGCTACCGGTTTTCGCAATCCCCATATTGCCAGCCAGGGCCGATTGATGGATTTTTTTCGCTGGCGGCTGGGACTTGGTCCCCATGAAGAACCGGCCTTGCCGCCCGAAGAGATGCCGCCCTACTATCCAGAAAGCGTCCCTCCGGATCTGGACCGGATTTATCAGCCCCCGGCGGACAATATTCAGGTTACCTGGATCGGTCATTCCAGTTTTCTTATTCAAGTGGATGGCCTGAATATTTTGACCGACCCGATGTTTAGTGAGCGGGCCTCACCGGTGACCTTTGCTGGTCCGCGGCGGGTGGCGGCGCCCGGTTTATCCTTGTCTCAACTTCCTCCTATTCAGGCGGTACTGATCAGTCACAACCATTATGATCATCTCGATATTCGTACTGTGGTTAGCCTGGGGAATGAGCCCCGCTTTTTTGTTCCCCTGGGCTTGGCCCGGTGGTTTAAGAAAAATGACCTTCATAACGTGGTGGAACTGGACTGGTGGCAGTCGGCGAGCTTCGGGCCGATCCGCTGCCACTGCGTCCCGGCCCAGCATTTTTCAATGCGCACTATTTTTGACGCTAATGAGACCTTGTGGGCCGGCTGGGTGTTGGAAACCAGCGCGGGGAAGCTCTTTTTCTCCTGCGATACCGGGTATTCGCCGGATTTTAAGGAAATCGGCCGTCGTCTGGGTCCGATGCGCTTAGCGCTGATTCCCATCGGCGGCTATATGCCCCGGTGGTTCATGCAGCCCATGCATGTCAATCCCGAGGAAGCGGTGCTGATCCATCAGGACGTGGGTTCGGCGCAGTCGATCGGCATGCATTGGGGCACCTTTAAATTGACCGACGAACCGTTAGGGGAACCGCCGCGCTTTTTACAACGGGCCTTGGGGGAGGCGGGCATCCCGGCGGATAAATTTATCGTGCTGCGCTTTGGGGAAACTCGGGTTTTTCCCTAATCCTCAGTCAATGAACGGGTAATTGATGAAAAAAGGCATCCGGGCGGAGATCAGGCGGGCGCTGTCCCTTTACCATCGTTGTGGGCCAGCCCTTGCCGCCGACCCGCAAGTCCGCCCCCGCCTGGACCAATATCAAGAGGCCATTTGCCAGACGATGGCTTTAAACCGGCAACTGGGGATCAGTGACGCCTGTGCGCGCTGCGCCACCACCGGGTTTGGCAGTTGCTGTTTTCTGGGGATCGAACATCAGTATGATTACCTCTTTCTGTTAATCAACCTGATATTTGGGGTAGAGCTCCCAGAGGAGCGGGAGATCCCCAACAAATGCTGGTTTGTCGGGCCGCAGGGTTGTAAATTAATCGCCCGGCATTATTATTGTCAGCGCTTTCTATGCCCTGAACTAAAGGAGCAGTTGGGCGCCGCCCAGTGCCGCCAGATCCGGGAAGCGGTCGAAGCCGAGCTTTATGTGGGCTGGGAACTAGAGCAGCTAGTCCGATTATGGCTTAAAGTTCGGGGATATAATTATTGAGCCGTGGAAAGACCACGTCCCTTAGGCAGACAATAAGGCCAGGGCCTGGGGCAGCACCAGGCTGGCGGACTGAGGAATAAAATAATCGGTGAGATTGGCGGTCAAGTTGGTAGATTCCAGATTGATTTCGACGATCAGCGCCCCATGCCGCTTGGCCGCGTACGGGAGCAGGCTGGCCGGGGCCACCGCCGCGGAAGTGCCGATGACCAGGAGCAGGTCGGTCCGCTCAATCAGCTCCCAGGCCGCGGCATTGGCCAAGGCCGGGATCTCCTCACCAAAGAAGACCACATCCGGCTTGATCAACCCCTGGCACTGGCAGTACAGCGGCAGGTGCGAAAAATCCAGTTCCTCACGGGCATAACGCCGCCCGCAACGCAAGCAGACGAAATGATGGGCATTGCCATGAAACTCCACTACGGTCCGGCTGCCCGCGGCCTGATGCAAATTATCGACATTCTGAGTGATGACACCCTTAAGCTTACCCTGCTGTTCCAGGGCGGCCAGGGCTAGATGGGCCGGGTTGGGTTGCGCCCGGCTGATAACCTCGTCCAGTTCCAGGAGCATCTTCCAGACCTTGGGCGGATCTTGCCGAAAAGCCCGGATATGGGCATATTCCAGCGGGTCATACCGCGTCCACAGCCCTTGCGCCCCTCGAAAACTGGGGATGCCGCTATCCACCGAAATCCCGGCCCCGGTTAGGGCGACCACCGCCTGGGACGATCGGAGCAGGGCGGCCAATCCTTTGGCGTCGCACCGTTTCATGGTCTAATATTTAACATAAAT
>MUKC01000137.1 GCA_002049795.1 Desulfobacca sp. 4484_104
CAGTCTTTTCATATAGCACTCCTTATGTTAAGGGCGCGCGCAATCTAAGTTATCGGCTGGTAGTCTATTGTTTCTCTTAACAGACTCACTCCCGCGGCCCCCCCTCCCCGAGGCCAGGGATTGCAGTTAAAAGAGAAGAGTTGATGACGTCATAGTTAAAATTATGCCAACTCATAACACAGATGATTCAGTAATTGCAAGGGAAAAATCTTATCTTATTGTTACTCGGAAAGGAGCCGACCTATGCAGCAAGACAATATCATTTCCTGGGTCTTAGGCGGCATCGGGGCGGTGACCCTGACGCTCTCTAGCTGGGGTCTGGCACAGGGTCTGGAGCCGTTTGCCTCCTGGTTTTATGCCTTTGCCTGGTGGTCCTACATTCTCATTATCGATTGCTTGATTTATCGCATTAAAGGCCGTTCGCTACTGGTCAATCGGTTCGGTGAATTTTTGGCCCTGTTGCCGGCCTCGGTGACCTGTTGGCTGATCTTTGAGGCTGTCAATCTGGTCTTGGGCAACTGGCATTATCAGGGCCTACCCCCGTCGTGGTGGCAGCGCTGGCCCGGTTATCTGATTTCCTATGCCACCGTGTTCCCTGGTTTGTTTCAGACCGCCGAGGCTTTGGGAGCCCTGGGTCTGTTTAGGGGGGTGCGAGGCCGCCCCCGGTCGCTGGGGTCAGGCTGGTACACGCCTTTTTTCTTGCTCGGCATTTTTTGTCTGGTCTGGCCGCTGATTATGCCCCGCTATGGCTTTCCGTTAATCTGGCTGGCCTTCATCTTTCTGTTGGAACCGTTTTGCCATTTGGGCGGAGGTAAATCCTTGGTCGCGGCCTGGGTCCGGGGCGAGCGGCGCGAGATTATGCTGCTGCTCAGCGCCGGGCTGGTCTGCGGCATATTATGGGAACTGTGGAACTATTGGTCGGTGTCCAAGTGGGTCTATACCATACCGTTTTTCAACTGGGGGAGAGTCTTTGAAATGCCGCTCTTAGGCTATCTGGGTTTCCCGCCTTTTGCGGTGGAGTGTGCGGTAATGTATAATTTTATCCAGGTGCTGCGCGCCAAGGTGCTGTTGACCCTTAAGGCCCGGCGGCTCTGGCGGCTGGGTCAGGCCGGGTTCTGGGTAATCATGTTATGGGCCTTGGACACTTGGACGGTAATCTCTTACCGGGGGCCGTGCTGATCGTTGCGGCAACCAATTATCACAAGCATGCCTTAAGGCGATGGTCAAGATAGAAGACAGTCTTCTATTTTGAGTTTTCAGTTTTCTGTTGAAATGCTTTTTCTAATCAATCTATTAAGTGATGAGTTGATTGCATCTGAATGGAAACTTGAGATTAAATCCACCTCAAACCATCTATCCGGTCACTCTGGGCTGCGCCAAGAACCGGGTTGATACCGAGATCATGTTAGGGCTGCTCTCCCAGGCGGGGTGGGAGGTGGTAGAGACGCCCACTGAGGCCACCCTGCTGTTGGTCAATACCTGTGGTTTCATCGCCCCGGCCAGCCAGGAATCCATTGATACGATCTTGGAGTTGGCCGATTACAAACAAACGGACCCAGGAAAACGGCTGGTGGTTAGCGGTTGCCTGGCTCAGCGCTATCATCAGGAATTGCCCGCTTTAATACCCGAAGTCGATGCCTGGATCGGGGTCAATGATTTTCCCCGGATCGTGTCGATTCTGGCAGACCTTGATCGGGGACCGGGGCCTTTAACCTGCTGTCAAGCGCCCTTATACAATTATCCCGAGTTGCTGCCTCGCCTCCGGACTACCCCGTTTTATCGGGCCTATCTGAAGATTGCCGAGGGTTGCAGCCATCGTTGCACTTATTGTACTATACCGCAGATCCGCGGCCCGTTTCGCAGCCGCTCTCAAGAAGTCATTCTCCAAGAAGCCCTGAAACTGACCGGGCAAGGTGTAGTTGAACTAACCCTAGTTGCCCAGGACACCACCTTTTATGGTCTGGATCGGGGCTGTCGCTCCCAATTAGCCGAACTGTTGCGGCGTTTATGCCAGGTGCCGGGGCTGCGCTGGCTGCGGCTGCTCTATAGCCATCCGGCGCGGATCAGCTCGGAACTCCTGGCGGTGATGGCCGATCACCCCCAAATCTGTCCTTATCTAGATATTCCCATTCAGCATGTAAATGATCGACTTTTACAGCGTATGGGTCGGGGCTATGGTCAGAAGGTCATTTGCCAGACGATCGCGCGCATCCGTCGGGTGTTTCCCCAGGCCGCGCTTAGAACCTCGGTGATCGTTGGTTTTCCGGGCGAGACCGATGCCCAATTTAATGAATTATGTCAAATGGTTGAGCAGATCGGTTTTGATAGCTTAGGGGTTTTTGCCTTCCAGTGCGAGGACAGGACCCCGGCCAGTCATTATGCTGACCAGGTCCCCTCCTGGGTAGCCCGGCAGCGGCTCCGGAAGCTCATGGCCGTCCAGGCCCGGGTGGTCAAGCAGCGCCTGCGCGCCCTGATCGGCAGCGTGCAGGAAGTGCTGGTGGAAGGCCCTAGCCCTGAGACCGAGTTGCTGCTCAGTGGCCGTCTGGCCACCCAGGCCCCCGAGGTCGATGGCCAGGTTTATATCACCGCAGGGACGGGCCAGATCGGACAGATCCAGCCGGTTAGAATCACTGCGGCCCATACCTATGATTTGGTGGGGGAGCTTATTGATCCACCCCAGAAAGGCATTTTGGGCAAAAGATAAAATTGACAAGCGGATTTTATCCATGTATCTTTACAAGTTAACCAGAGATTAGAAAAATTGCCATTATGGACCGGAAAAAATTATTCAATGTCTTAAAAACCGACATCACTCGGATTAATCAAGCCCTGGAGGGTAATCTGACTTCCCATGTGCAGATGATTTCTGAAGTGGGAAGATATATCCTGCTGAGCGGGGGCAAGCGCATCCGGCCCTTGCTGTTTCTCTTGTCGGCCCGCATGTGCGGTTGTCAGGAAGATCATCTGCCTGATATTTCAACTGTTTTTGAATACCTGCATGCCGCTACCCTGCTTCATGATGATGTGGTCGATGCCGCGACGGTGCGCCGCGGCCTGTCTTCGGCCAACACGATCTGGGGAAACCAGGCGGTCATCCTGGTCGGCGATTTTCTCCTCTCCAAGGCTCTGAATATCGCCGTGGCGACCAACCAGATCAGGGTGATGCAGGTCTTGGCCCAAACTACCATCCAGATGGCCGAAGGGGAGATTCTCCAGCTGATCTACACCGGTAATCTAGACAAGACCGAAGCCGACTATTTTGAGGTGATTACCCGCAAGACCGCCATCCTGATGTCAGCGGCCTGTCAGATCGGGGCTATCTTGGGCGGCGCGCCCCGGGCCCAGGAGATGGCTCTGAAGGACTTTGGACTCAATCTGGGGATAACCTTTCAGATCGTCGATGATATCCTGGACTATACCGGAAATGTCGAAGAATTGGGCAAACCGGTGGGCAATGATCTCAAAGAGGGCAAGATCACCCTGCCGCTGATACATGCGCTGTCGCAGGCCGAACCCCAAGACCGCCAGGCCCTTTTGGCATTGGCCGGGTCCACCGACCAAGACGAAATCGCTCGGGAATTGAGACCGATTCTGGAAAAATACGGCTCCCTGGACCATGCCCGGCAGCAGGCCCAATTTTATACCGCCAAGGCTCAGGAATTTTTGCAGATTTTCCCTCCCTCGGGCGAGAAGTCCATCTTCACCGAGATTACTAACTACCTGGTAGAACGGACCTGTTAAACTCCTCAATGGCGCGGCGCGCCCTGATTTTGCCGAGCCCGGTCTTCAGAGGCGCGGTTTCGCAACTCTTGTTCCAAAGCGCTAAGACGTTTTTCCAGGCTTTCCAGATCTGCCTGGCGAGCCAGCCCCATGTCGGCGATGATTTTTTTGACCAGCTCCTTGAGACGATCGAAGACGGCCTGTTGCTCGGACTGAGCCTTCTCAATGATCTCCTCTACGGCCTGGGTGCGATCTTGCTGGCTCACTTCGCCGCGCTTGACCATCTCATCAACCACACCCTCGACCTTCTCTTTGGTGAAATCCCACAAGCCCAGACCGAAGTGCACGCTTTTACGCCAAAATTCCTCCATGCAATCCACCTTTCCGATTAAATCTAGTCTAGTTTACCTAACAACATAAAATTATTCTTGCTTTACCTACGAGCACCGAAGCTGGCCGACCAATTTAAATCAAACCTTTAGCCGCAGACCATCTTCGGCCCGGATGATTTCCCCCGAATATTCCTGGGCACATGCGGCTACCACATCCATCTGGTCGCAGGGCGGATAGAAATGGGTCAGAACCAGGCGGGGGACCCCGGTCCGGGCCGCCAACCGGCCAGCCTCGGCAGGGGTAAGATGCCCAGGAATCTTCGTGGGATTAGCTGCCTCCAGGATCAGCAGATCAGCCCCGCTGGCCAGCCTGATCAGGGAATCACTCCAATCCGTGTCCCCGGAATAGACTACCGCTGAATAATGGGTGGCAAAGAGAAACGGGGCCAGGTCGCCGACATGGTCAATATGAAAGTGGCTGAGGCCGATAATATCGAGCCTGGTAAAATCGAGACCTACGTTCAGCAAAGCCCGCAGAGTCCCGGCCCCTAAATCCAACAAGATCACCCGGCCAGCCGCCTGGAGGGCCACAGCGGGCGCGCCTCGGCGCTGCGATGGCACTCCGGTACCCGAACCGATAATGATAATTTCCACCGTATACTCTTTTTCTAGTTACTTTGGGCAACCTCGACGGCAAAGGGAACCGTCCGGCTGACGACTTGGTTAAGCCCCATCGACGTGACTCATCTCACTGATATAGAACCAGTCGACCGGGTCAGACAGATAATTGTGATAGTCCAGCAGCGCTAAGTAATGGCCCCGTTCTTCATTGACCAGGCTCAAGAAAAACCGACGTTCCATGGGGGTGCCGGCCTCCCGGGCCAGTTTGTTGTAATAGGCCACGCTCTGCTCTTCCATTTCCATCCCCATTTTCAGAGCCTTGAGATCATCGGCCGTGCCTTGCCCCATGGCTTCGCTGTTCAGGGCTTTGGCAAAGACATTAGGCTCATGATGGGGTTGGTCAAATTTGCACATGGTTTCCGACCATTTCGGGTCTTTTCCCAGAGACTGGTAGATTTCCCTGATTTTTTGGATATGGTATGCTTCGGATTTAGCCAGATACGCAAAGATCTCGCGGGTCCCGGGGGTCTGGGCCCGGGCGGCCGCCTGTTGATAAAATTCCTGTCCGTCGATTTCCATCTGCACCGCATCCTTCAAGGCGTCGATCATACAACTGATATCCTGCGCCATGACTTGCTCCTCTTTTCTAAGTGGTAAAAGTCAGTTTTAAATAAATTATGTCAGCCCAAGCCGGTTGTCAAACAAATCTGCCGTTTTTTAAGCTTAACCATCCGCCTGAGGGTACACAGTTCGTGGTTGCTGGCCGGTTTTGGTCAATAGGTTAACCGGCCTGAATAGCTCCAGTCTGGCTTGCCGGATGGAGATTTATATGCTAAAAAGAACCAAGAAGGTCAACTATGACGCCGGAGCAATTGCGCCTGCTATTTTCCTCGTCGTCTCAAACTGCCCCAGCCGCGACTTATCTTACTGCAGCCGCGGTGCTGGCGCCGTTATTCCTTCGGGACAGGGCCTTACAAGTGCTTTTTACCCAGCGTACTAATGAGGTCCGTGACCATCAGGGTCAGATCTCCTTTCCCGGCGGTATCCATGCCCCCCAGGATAATAGTTTTCAGGCCACCGCCTTGCGGGAGGCTTGGGAGGAAATCGGCCTGGACCCCAAGGTGGTTGAAGTGCTTGGGGCCTTGGCTCCGGTCAGTACCTCTACAGGCTACCAGATTTACAGTTTCGTGGGTCTGATTCCCTATCCCTATAACTTCCAGATTAATCAACGCGAAGTGGCCCGGCTGATTATCCTGCCGGTCATGCCGCTCTTGGAACAGGAGCGCTGGTCTACCCGACCTTATGAATGGCAGGGGCAGACCAAATTAGCGTTTTTTTGCCAGTATCAGGATATCACCGTCTGGGGAGCCACGGCCAGGATTCTGATCCAAATCTTGGCCCGCTTAGATCCGGATTTCCATCCCGGCCCGGCTTGATCCCCCGCCGGCGGGGGAGAGGGCGATAAAGGATAAAATTACTCATTTGAAGGCTAATTCGGTATAAAGTGGTTGTTCTATTTCTCCCGTTTCCTAAAGGGAAGCCGGGGGATTTTATTTTCCGAGGGCGGTTCCAGGGCTGGGTTGTTTAAATCAGATACTTGGTAAACTGAGAAAAAAACTTGATTAAAATAATTTTATTCGGTAATTGACTTTTATAAGTATCCGAAATTGCTGGATTCATGGATATCTAATATCTTTTACTGCTTAATAGCAAACATGGTTACAGTTAGAAATAAGGTTTGACGATAAATGTCATATAAGCATTATTCGAGTTAAGGCGATAAATGCGATGGAAAAAGAGAAAAAAGAGAATTTTCAGGCTGAGTTCACAAAAAATCCGGGAATCGAGGCAAACCTGAGTAAGAATTTGGAAAAATATCGTTTGCTGATCGATCATATTTCGGATGTGGTCTATTCCATTGATCGACAGGGGGCAACCATCTTTATTACGCCTAATGTGGAAAAAGTCTACGGCTTCACCCCCGAAGAAATTTACCAGGCCGGTGATCATTTCTGGTGGGACAGGATCCACCCCGAGGACCTGGAAAAAGTCAAACAAGCCTATGAGCGGCTCTTCACCGACCACCAGAAATTTGAGGTGGAGTATCGGGTTCAAAGAAAGGATGGGAAGTGGATCTGGCTTCATGATCGCTGCCTGGCCACCTTTCAAAAGCAGGGGACGGTTTATGCTGAGGGGATATTTTCGGATATCAGCGAGCGCAAGCAGATTGAAGCGGAATTGCGGCAGGCCAAGCAGGGTCTGGAATTAAAGGTGCAGGAACGCACCTCAGATCTGACCCGTATCCTGGG
>MUKC01000138.1 GCA_002049795.1 Desulfobacca sp. 4484_104
GCCGCATTGGCAGATCAAACGTCACCGATGGCGCTATTGTCACGGCCTACCAGCCGATTCCTTTGGCGACAATTCAACAGCTGGATCCCATCTATGTTGATGTCCCGCAATCGACCACCGACTTGCTGCGTTTGCAGAGTCGTCTTAAAGATGGTCGACTGCAGCAGGGAGCGGATCAGGACAAGGTTAAGCTGATTTTTGAGGATAGCACCGCCTATCCCCAGGAAGGGACCCTGCAATTCAGCGATGTCACTGTCGATCCGACCACTGGATCGGTGACGCTGCGCGCCCTATTCCCCAACCCCGAGGGAATACTTCTGCCGGGGATGTTTGTGCAGACGGTTATCAAAGAAGGGATCAACGAGCATGCCATCCTGGTTCCACAACAAGGCGTATCTCGCGATCCGAAAGGCAATCCTTTTGCATTAATCGTCGACGGTGAGAATAAGGCGGCCTACCGTCCTCTCACTTTAGAAAAAGCTATTGGCGACAAATGGATCGTCAATACCGGCTTGGCCACCGGCGATAAAGTGATTGTTGAAGGGCTGCTAATGCTCCGTCCGGGCACCCCGGTCAATGCGACTCCTTTTCAATCAGGGGCAACCACAAGCGGTGCGGTTCAACCGTCTACTGCAGCGAAATAACGGGGGCGACTAATGTTTTCAAAATTTTTTCTTGCCCGACCGGTTTTTGCCTGGGTTATTGCCATTATTCTGATGACCGCTGGCGGACTAGCTATCTACAATCTGCCTATTTCTCAGTATCCTCCGATTGCACCGCCGGCCATCGCCATTGACTCTTTTTTCCCGGGCGCTTCAGCTGAAACGGTGGAAAACACCGTGACCCAGATCATCGAGCAGAAGATGACCGGCCTGGATGATATGATCTATCTGTCGGGTGAAAGCAATTCATCGGGTTCTTCACGGCTTAATTTGACCTTTGCCCCAGGAACCGATCCTGATGTCGCCTGGTCCAAGGTGCAGAACAAGCTGCAACTTGCTATGGCCAGTTTACCCGATGTGGTGCAACGATCCGGGGTCAAAGTGAGTAAATCGACCAAAAACTACCTGATCATCATCGCCTTAATTTCCGAAGATGGCAGCATGGACGGCAACGACCTGCGTGATTATGCCCAGTCCAATCTGGAAAAAATTCTTTCACGCGTGCATGGAGTCGGTGAAGTTGAAAGTTTTGGCACCCAACACGCTATCCGTGTGTGGACCGATCCCGATAAATTAACCAGTTACAACTTGACCATGGAAGACGTCATTATGGCGTTGCGGTCTTATAATGTCGAGGTCTCGGCCGGGCAATTCGGTGGTGCTCCAGCAACCGTCGGTCAACGCTTGAATGCTTCCATTATCGTCCAGCATCTGTTGCAGACTCCCGAGCAATTTGCCGCTATCCCCATCCGCACCAACCCTGACGGCTCGGTGGTGCGGATTAAAGATATCGGCATGGTGGAAATGGGTACCGAACGCTCTGATATTATCGCCGACTACAACGGCAAACCTGCTGCTGCCATGGCGATTCGTCAGGCTGCCGGTGCCAATGCCCTCGATACTGCTAATGCTATCAAGCAGAAGATGGAGGAGATGAGTCAATACTTTCCGCCGGGACTGAAGGTGGTCTACCCTTACGATACTACCCCGTTTACCAAGGTGGCCATCGAGGAGGTGGTCAAAACCTTAGCCGAGGCAGTATTGCTGGTTTTTGTCATTATGTACCTGTTTATGGGGACCTTTCGTGCCACGCTAATCCCGACTATTGCGGTGCCGGTGGTACTTCTGGGCACATTTGGAGTATTAGGATTATTTGGTTTTTCCATCAACATGTTGACTATGTTTGGCATGGTGTTGGCTATCGGTCTGCTGGTTGATGATGCCATCGTCGTGGTGGAAAACGTCGAGCGGATTATGGCCGAAGAGGGGCTTTCACCGCGTGAGGCAACAGCTAAATCGATGGAGGAGATCACCAGTGCCCTGATCGGCATCGGGCTGGTGCTGTCCGCAGTCTTCGGACCGATGGCGTTCTTCCCCGGTTCCACCGGGGTTATCTATCGGCAGTTTTCGGTCACCGTTATCTCCTCCATGTTGCTGTCGGTGGTTGTTGCCCTGATTTTGACTCCGGTCCTCTGTGCCACGATGCTCAAGCCAATTCCTAAGGGGCACCAACCTGCCGATGGAGCGGTATGGTTTTTACGGCCATTCTTCCGCTGGTTTGACCGCGTTTTTTCCCGCATCCGTGACCTCTATGTACGACTGGTTGGGCGGGTACTGGCTAAAAAGTTACGCTATCTTGCTATATTTGTAGCGATTGTCATCTGCATGGGCTACCTGTTCCAACAGATGCCAACCGGTTATATCCCCGCTGAGGATCAGGGAATTGTCCTGATTCAAGCCGTATTACCACCGGGGTCTACTGTGGAGCAGACTAAAGCAGTTATGGCAAAAGTTCGCGACCATTTGCAGCAGACAGAGCAAGAGGCGATGGACTCTTTTATGTCTGTCGCTGGGATAAATTTCGGTGGTCAAGGACAAAATGTCGGTCTCGGATTTATCAGACTAAAAGATTGGGAATTGCGTCAGCGCCCCGATTTGAAGATTAAGGCGATAACCGGTCGTACCATGAGGTTTTGCTCCCAGATTAAGGAGGCGATGGTATTTGCTTTTCCACCTCCATCGATTATCGAACTCGGCAATGCCACCGGCTTTGATCTGCAATTACTTGACCGTGGCGGCTTAGGTCACGACAAATTAATGGCAGCACGTAATCAATTCCTCGGCATGGCGGCACAGGATCCACGTTTGATTCGGGTGCGCCCCAACGGTCTTGAAGATGCGGCAGAATATCATGTTGATATTGATTGGAACAAAGCCGGAGCTCTGGGTGTCCCGATAACTTCCATCCATAATACCATTTCTTCCGCCTTTGGTAGTGCCTATGTTAATGATTTTATTGAGGCAGGACGGGTAAAAAAAGTCTATGCCCAATTTGATGCCCCTTTCCGCATGTTACCGAAAGATTTACACAAAATCTACGTGCGCAACAATGTTGGCAAGATGGTTCCGTTCTCCTCTTTCGCCAAAGGGCGTTGGACCACTGGTTCTCCCAAACTGGAACGCTTCAACGCCTCTCCATCGATTAATATTTGGGGTGAACCTGCTCCCGGGCACAGTTCCGGTGAGGCGATGGCGGCCGTGGAAGAGATTATCACCAAGCTACCGCCGGGGATCGGCTACGACTGGAATGGGCTCTCTTATCAGGAGCGACAAGGCGGCTCTCAAGCGCCATTGCTCTACGCATTTTCAATTTTTGCGATTTTTCTCTGCCTGGCGGCGCTGTATGAAAGTTGGCCAATCCCCATTGCCATTTTGCTAACTTTGCCCCTCGGCGTTATTGGTGGAGTGATTGCATCAAGCCAGCGGGGGATGCCCAACGATGTTTATTTCCAGATCGGTTTGCTGATTACTTTAGGTCTGACGACTAAGAATGCCATACTGATTGTCCAGTTTGCCCGGGCCAAGGTTGATGAAGGTCTCGGATTAGTCGAGGCCACGCTGGAGGCATGCAAGCTACGTCTGCGCCCGATCATCATGACCTCCTTGGCCTTCGGCTTTGGTGTTCTGCCGCTGGCGCTTGCAACTGGGGCTGGTTCGGGAGCACAGAGAGCCATTGGTACCGGCGTCGTTGGTGGCGTCGTGGCTTCCACCCTGCTGGTCATTATCTTTGCACCGCTCTTTTACGTGATGATCTACAAAGCGATGGGTAAACATAGAAAGAGTGTAACCATGAAGCATGTTGAGGAAAACACAACGGGAGACAAAACAGATGAATAGTCGATTATTATTGCTGCTGGTTGGCTTCAGCTTTTTCCTTGGAGGGTGCTCCATGGCCCCTCAATACAACCAACCGCCTGCGCCAATTCCAGCGCAATGGCCGCAAGGTGATGCCTATAAAGATGTGCAGTCGACCAATGCTCCGATTGTCCCTGAGCTGAGTCGCCAGGATTTCTTTGCCGATCCGCAACTGCAAGAACTTATTGAGTTAGCGCTGGAAAACAACCGTGATCTACGTCTGGCGGCCCTCAATGTAGAACGGGCGCGAGCACTCTACGGTATTCGAAGGGCCGAACTTTTCCCGGCGGTCAACGCGGCCGGTGCAGGGGGAAGGCAGCGCCGTTCTACTGATCTAATCGCTCCCGGTGAGCAGAACATTGTTGAGCAATATAAGGTCAACCTGGGGGTTGCCGCCTGGGAGATTGACTTTTTTGGCCGCATCCGCAGTCTCAAAGATCAGGCGCTAGAAGCCTATCTGGCAACAGATGAAGCAAGGCGTGGTGCCCAAATAGCACTGGTCGCAGAGGTTGCCAGAACATATTTATCCCTGGCAGCGAATCGTGAGAACCTGGCGGAGATTCAACGTTGGCATTACCTCTGAAATTGATTTACGACGTGCCCAGATTCCCGTCGAAACAGCGCGGCGCAATGTCGCCATCTACACCCAGCGGGTGGCACAGGACAAAAATGCACTCAATCTGCTGGCAGGAGAACCGGTTCCAGAGAGCCTGCTTCCAACCGATCTGAGCCATATCCAGCCACCGAAGGATATTTCGGCCGGCTTGACCTCAGAAGTGCTGTTGCAGCGGCCCGACATTCTGGCTGCCGAGCATCAACTCAAAGGAGCCTATGCCGTTATCGGCGCAGCGCGTGCCGCCTTCTTCCCCCGGATTTCATTGACAACCACATTTGGCACTGCCAGCAATGAGCTTTCTGGACTCTTTAACTCGGGCTCAAAAACCTGGAATTTTGCTCCGCAGGTTGTCATGCCAATCTTTGATGCCCGTGTCTGGGCCGCCTACCGGGTCAGCAAAGCTGACAAAGCTGAACGCGATATTGTTCTGACCCGGTATGAAAAAACCATCCAGGTGGCATTCCGCGAAGTTGCCGATACGCTGGCTATTCAAGGATCCATTGACCAACAGGTTGCGGCACAACAGGCGCTGGTTGTGGCCACGGCGGAAACATATCGCCTTGCCGATTTACGTTACAACCAGGGGATTGACGACTACCTTGGAGTCCTTGTTGCTCAACGGTCTCAATTTGCC
>MUKC01000139.1 GCA_002049795.1 Desulfobacca sp. 4484_104
CTGGTTCAGGTGGAAGGATTTTTCAGCCATCCGGTTTTGGACGACGTCTTTACTGGCTGCCAGGTGTTGATAGATCTAAGTCAGTATGGCCTGGCCAATAAATTATTGCTGACTAAAGGGCACCGCGACCCGCTGCCGGTAATCCGTGGGTTCGTTTACAAACAGGCTGACCAGCACGGCTTCAAAATCTTTACTTATCTACGGGGCCGCGAATGGCAGGAACTGGAGCAGTTGGTGTCCCCGCGGAATCTACCCGGCCCGCCTGTTGATGACCCCGTCCTGGACATCATCGTGGCCGGGATCGTCCTGGAAGAGACCAAAAACATCCTCATGGGGCAGCCGGTATCGACCGAGGTGATCGCCTTTCAGCAGCCGCCCCTGGCGCCCTTAGCACAGCATCCCCCCATCTGCGTCGTGGGAGCCGGGGCCTTGGGCAATTTTATCGGTCTGGGGCTGGCCTTGCTGGGTGCGACGGATATTACCTTCATGGACTTTGATGTCGTGGAGCTGACCAACCTCAACCGGCAGGTGTTTCTGGTAGACGCCCTGGGACACAACAAAGCCCAGGCCTTGTCTGCCCGGCTCAACCAACTGTTTGGCCTGAGCAGCCGGGGCTGGCTTGTAGCCTGCGACCGCGATACCGATTTCTCACCCTATCACGTCGTTTTTGACGGCGTCGATAATTTCGAAACCCGGATCATTTTAAGCGAACAATGTCAAACCCAGCAGAAAATCCTGATCAGCGGCGGCAGCGATGTCGAGGCCGGTCAGGTGGTGGTCTATGACCCGGCCCGACCAGGACCCACCCCGGCGGAATTGCTGGGACTGGCGGAAATTGTCGGACAGCGGCGGTCCAGGCCACACCTGCACCCCCGGGCCTCCTGCCAATACCGCCCCGACCCCGCGGTCATCATGACCAATCAGATCATAGCCGGGTTTATGGTGGAAGCCTACCGCTGGTTGCTGAATGGGGACCAGCCAGTCAATATTTTTTATGAGTCAGGCAGGGGGAAAAAATTCTAAGGAAGCGAGATTGGTTTATGCGTGTCCAAGTCCAACTTGGACACGAGGATTAAGCGAGGCTAAAAAGTAGACCGCCTCTTGTTCCTAAGTTGTATTTGGGAACGCAGCATCAGCCTTGAGAACGTTTCAGGTTATTTTAGGAGCTCTTTCAGCATTTAGGACCGGTAAGACAAAATAAAAATCATTGCCCTCCGGCGTCGGGTTATAACCGACCTGGCCGCCGTGGGTTTCGATGACGTTGCGCATAAAATAGAGGCCGCGTCCGGTCCCGGCTTCTCCCTCAATATTGCTGCCCCGATAGCCCTCATCAAAAATGTGATCGAGGTCCTGGGGCGGCACATGCGGTCCGGAGGAAAAGACATTAAATTTGATGCCATCCTGGCCGGGACCGAAAAAATCCTTGACCAGTTGCCGACCGAAAGAGATGTATCTCCGGCCGGAAGGGCTGGGACGGGTATATTTCACCGCATTAGAGAAAAGATTGGCATAGACCTGGGCCATCAGTCCCTTATCTACCGATAGCGACAGAGCCTCTTCCGGCACCCCACCCAGACTTTCGTCAATTTCGATCTGGCGTTCCCGCAGCTTGGGCAAAAACAGTTCCAACTGCGGGGCGATGATCTCGCTGCGGACGTCACAGGTCCGGCGCCGGAGCACAAAATGACCTTTTTCAAAATGGCTGGGGCGAAATAAGGACTCCAGATAGAGGCTGATGCCCCGATAATGTTTCTCCAGGTTCTGAAAATCATCCTCGATGCCACTGGTGATCTCCTGCAGGGCAGGCGCAATTTCGGGGGTGGCGGTAGTCAGACCGGTGGCCAAGTTATGCAATGAATTTATTTTTTTCTTTAAATGGCGCAGGTAAAGCGTCAGGGTAATATTGGGAGTGATAACATTATGTTCGATATCGGCCACCAGGCTATTGATAAACCGGATATGCTGAATGTTTTGCCACAGCACGATTTTATTATTTAAACAGTAGCCCAGGCGGTTGGTATATTTTTCAAAGAAAAACTTGTCGGCCTCGGACAGGCCCTTTACCGGGAAAATTTCCAACATGCCGATTACCTGATCCTTGGCAAAAAACGGCAGTCGATCGACCAACAAGCGATTGCCCCGGATGGGGATAACCCAGGAGGAATTTACTTCATAAGTCATGTTAGAAAGGTAGATATAGGGGGGTGGCAGGGTCCTCTGGGGTTGGAGACCGGTTAAGCTATCGCAGACAAACTCCATCAGACCTTCGTTGCTGGTCAACAAACAGAGGCGGCTGTCCCGGCCAAAAAACTCTTTGATGACCGTGATACAGACGCGATAGAGGTTTTCCAGGGTCTCATATTCTTGGGACAGGTCGAAAAAGGTCTTTATGGCATCATCCTGCAACCGCCCAAAATTGTATTCCTGGAAGGTTTTCTGCTTCTCCCGGACGCGCTGGCGTACTATATCCAAATCAGTCGTTTCCATGAGCTGATTCCTTTTGTAAGGCGCCCACAAGTTTCCGCCGGTGGTTTTTAGGGCCCGAAATTAACGCGCGTATTTCTTGATCCCTTCTTCATAAAGGTCATGGCCCTGGCAGTCATTGATCACAATGGCGGGAAAATCCTCTACCACCAGCCGGTGAATGGCCTCCGGCCCTAAATCCTCATAGGCCAGTACCTGTGCCTCTTTGATGGCCTGGGAAATCAAGGCCCCGGCCCCGCCGGTGGCGCCCAGATAAACCGCCCGGTATTTGATCATCGCCTCAATTACTTCGGGGCTGCGTTTGCCTTTGCCGATCATGGCTTTAAGACCCCGGGCCAGGAGTTGCGGGGTGTACGGGTCCATCCGATAGCTGGTCGTCGGGCCCGCCGCGCCGATGGCCTGACCGGGCCGGGCCGGACTGGGACCGACGTAATACATCACCTGGCCCTGCAGCTCCAGGGGCAACTCCTGGCCGGCGTTCAAAAGATCGATTAAACGCTTATGAGCCGCGTCCCGGGCCGTATAGATAACGCCACTGAGCAATACCTTATCGCCAATCCATAAACTGGCGACATCCTGATCGCTCAGAGGGGTAGTTAATTTAACCGTGGTGGTCATAGAGCGCTCCTTATAATACCACTTCTTGGTGGCGGCTGGCATGGCATTGGACGTTTACCGCCACCGGCAGGCTGGCAATATGGCAAGGCATCAGGTTGATATGGACAGCCAGGGAGGTAAAACGACCCCCCAAACCCTGGGGGCCGATCCCCAGGTTGTTGATCATAGTCAAAAGTTCTTGCTCCAGAGCAGCCAGCTCCGGGTCGGGGTGCTGACTGCCGACCTCCCGCAACAAAGCCTTTTTGGCTAACAACGCCGCTTGCTCAAAGGTGCCGCCGATGCCCACTCCGATGATGGTCGGCGGACAGGGATTGGCACCGGCGTCACGCACTGTTTCCACCACCTTCTCTTTGATCCCGGCCAGTCCCGCGGCCGGGCGCAGCATAAAAACCCGACTCATGTTTTCACTGCCGCCGCCTTTGGGCACTACCATCAACTTTAGCTGGTCGCCGGGCACGATGGTAGTATAGATCACCGCCGGGGTATTGTCGCCAGTGTTCTTCCGGGTCAGGGGATGGCACAGGGATTTTCGCAGATAACCGGCCTGATAGCCCTGACGCACGCCTTCCTGGACGGCTTCATTAAAGTCGCCCCCTACCAGGTGGACTTCTTGTCCGAGTTCAGCAAAGACCACGGTCAAACCGCAGTCCTGACAGATAGGAATGCGTTTTTCCCGAGCAATACGGGCGTTTTCCAATAGTTGCCGGAACACCTCTTGCCCGGCGGGTGATTCTTCCTCCCGGGCTCCCTTTTCCAAGGCCCGGAGCATATCTGCCCCCAGCTCGAAATTCGCCGTCATCGCCGCCTGTTTGACCGCCGCGGTAACTTCTTGAACATTGATTTCTCGCATCTTCCTCTTCCAGATCTAGAGCTTGGTTAGGTTAACCAGATATTAGTATTCATCAAGACTCAGATTTAAGATACTTCAACTCTGTTTCTAAAAAAAACCCTCCCCGGACGGCGGTTACCCCTGCCGGCCGCGACCCGTGGCATTAAGGCATCTGGTCTGGTGATGGCGTTGTAAAGTAATCTGCATCAGATCTCAATAAAGTAATATACATGCGAAAAGGCTACCGGACAAGTAGTTTGGCAAAATCGCTAAACTTTGTAAATAAAGCAGAATAATGCCGACTGCAGCGCTTTAGGTTAATAGGATCACCCTGACCTCCAGTCAAAACCTTATCATAAACCAACCACAGGGAGGTTTTTAGTTGACTTGGCGACTGATTTGCGATAAATATTGCTCTATTTGGTTTCAGAGATGGGATAATGTTCGAATTTTTTTTTTAAGGAGGGCTTGGCCATGAAAAGGGAGCTCTTGGTCCAAAATCCGCGGCCGGACGGATACCATCTGATGCTGGAGCTTTATGGCTGCGATAGGGAAAAGATCAATTCCCACCGATTTCTCCACCGAGCCGTTAAGAATGCCGTCAAGAATGTCGGATTAACCAATCTCGGCTCCCGATACTATCAGTTTCAACCCCAAGGGGTTACAGGCTTTACGCTCCTGGCTCAGTCCCATATTTCCCTCCATACCTGGCCGGAATACGGCTATCTGGTCCTAGATATCTTTACCTGTGGCGACGAGATTCAGGCTAATCAGCTTGAACACCATATATTGGCTCGTATAGGTCCTTGCGAAGTCAAGCGCCGTGTGGTTCGTAAAGGTTATCAATACCATAAATAATTCCCAAGTGTTTTCTGCCTGTGACCGAGTCCGGGTCTTGGCGTTCATAAAAAAAGCCATTGACGACCAAAGCCCGGATGAGGATAATAAGAGATTAGGGCAAGGACAAAAGAATACCAGTTTGGGGGGGCACGGATATGTCCAGACTGTGGGCCAGTCTAGTGATCATGATAGTGGTCGGAACTGGTTGTGGCGGTCCCGCGGTAATCGAAGATTATCCTCTGCCTAAGGTCAAGTATCAACCGTACCAGGTAGAACCAGGGATTAGAGGTGATGACCGAGCCCTACTCGACCAGGCCCTTACTCGCCAGGTATTATCGACTGAAGAGGTGATTGCCTTGAGCGACCGTCTCTTGCGCTATCAGAATCCCCCGATCCAAGATAAGGAAATTCTGGAAAAACTACAAATTCTGCTGCTCAGAAGTTTACAGGATAAATCCAAAGACCATCATCCCCAGGTCTTGCGAAATTTGGGGATTGTCAACTATCAACAGCAGCAGTACAATAATGCCCGGCAAGCGTTGCAGGCGTCCAGCGAACTGAATCCCCGTGACGGCTTGACCCATTTCTACCTGGCCTGTCTCTATGCCCAACAAAGTAAACTCCATAATGCCCAAGGACAGAAACGCAAGTCCGCGGCCCAATATAAACGGGCCATGATTGAGTTAGAGCAGGCCCGGAAGCTGGAGCCTTTTAACCCCTTGTTCCGTCAAGATCTCAATCAAGTTACGGGGATGGATTGAGTCGGATGCGAATTGTTTGCCCCTATTGCGGCAACGATAGTGATTTTTATGAAGTGGCGGAAGAGGTTACCATTACCACTTTTTACGTGCAGAACGAGGATGGCAGTTTTACCGCTACCAGTGACGAATCGGAAATTTTAGGGGGAGTCCATTTTTATTGTGGCGAATGTCACCAAGAACTGAAAGAATACCACGATCACTTCTTACAAATGCTCTTTTAAAAATCACCTGGTGGGGCCTAAACTTTTTTCCCGGACTTCAGTCTTTCTTATAGATATCCTTATCCTGTTGCGTGCGGCTAAAAAGGGCCAAATATTCTTCCTGCATATTTTTGGCGTCGTTTTCGGCCTGGTGCAAGCGCGTTTCTAACTGCCCTACCATGCGGGCCTGTTGTTGATAATGTTCCAGCTCTTTGCGCAGTTCCTCTTGTTCCGCCGCGTTTTGGACTTTGGTCAATTTAATCTCCTTTTCCAGGGCCTGATTGGCAGCCTCAA
>MUKC01000030.1 GCA_002049795.1 Desulfobacca sp. 4484_104
TTGCCAGATGCCATTCATGCCCTTGACAAATTTTTAGATAATTTATATCGTATAGTAACTGTCACAAGAAGTGACCAGACCCAAAATTTAATCTTTTAAATGCTCCAAGAAGTAGGAACAATCATGAAGATTAAGAAAGTTGAGAAATCCTCATCCGGGCTGTGCAAGTGTAAAAAATCTTGCTAGCCTTTAACCTGACGGACACCAGAGGGGACGGTTGCCGTGCCCTTTTGCGCGTTCAAGGGCTTATGGTGTGGTTATAGAACCAAGATTTGCCGCGGCCCTGGATCAGCTGCCGCCCGGATCGGCCCCGGAGGCAGAACCATTGGTCCAGGTGTCCAAGCTTTTGTGCCCCCGTTGCGAATTCCGGTTACATGGCTGCGATTATGCTGATCCGGCGGGCCCAGCCGACGCCTTGCCCTGCGGCGGACTAACCGCCTTAGCTGACCTGCTGGCGGATGAGCTTTATGAGCTTAATCAGGAAGGCTTTGACTGGTTGGCCAGGGGCGACGGCACTCGACCCGGGCTGGCCGCGGTATCTACCATTTTCATGATTGGCTATATTATCTGGCTCGGTTTTCAGAAGCGGCTTTTGGCAAAATAGTTCCCAGTTTGTCCAAACAGACCCACCAGCGTTTTTCCCGCACCTACCTGATAAGCTTCGATAAATCCATGTCTAAATACCTTAACGAAGTTAACCGTCATATGAAAAAACAGCTGGATAACCTTGGTCCGGCCATATCCCCCTGAGAGCCATCGCCGCTACGCCGCTTTAGCTTGTGAAATCTGTTAATAATGTCGATGGTGCCCAGTTTTTTCATTGACAGATAATTGCGGCAATGGTATTTAGCTTCTCAGTGGATAGCAGGTCAGGCGGTAGTGGGGCTGTAGCCCTGGATGGAAGCGGGACAACAGTCAAATTGGTCCCGGTTTTTTAATCTGGCTGCTCTCTTGGACCTGCCTGGCGGGCAGGCAACTGTTTTACATTTTTAGGAGGGTCTGTATTATAATGAAGGAAAAAGGCAAAGTTAAGTGGTTTAATGACTCCAAGGGATATGGCTTTATTTCCCGAGAGAACGGTCCAGATGTATTTGTTCATCATAGTGCCATTCAGGGAGAAGGATTTCGTTCATTGGAGGAAAACCAAGAGGTCGAGTTTGAAGTGGTCCAAGGTAACAAAGGCCCCCAAGCCCGCAATGTTGTAAAGGTTTAAAAATCAAATCAACCGAGTGCCTGACAATGCTCCGAAGGCCTATCAGCCTGAGGAGCATTGCTGTTTCTGATCTCTACCGCCGCCGCCTTTTCCGTCCGGACCGTAGGTTTTAACGCTATTGGTAAAGGTAGAATGGCGTTAAGATCAGCGGCTTTTGCCCTTTTGCATATTTAAGCTTGACAGCCGCACCGATAGCAGATAATAATTAGCTTTGTGAATAAAGGTTTTTATTAGGAGTTCCAGGCTAGGATTTAAGCACTCAGAACTGATAATCGTTGCCAGTAAAAAGTCTAGCTTGATAAATCAAAATTGCCCGAAGCCGCCTAACTCTGAGCTAATTTTGCCCAACATAAGGAGACGTTAATGGAAGCCTTGGACCTGAATACGCTGCCTCAAATAAGAAAGGAGAGCCGGTTTGCCGATCTGCTGACCGAGACTCACGCTAATATCTGTTTTACCTGCGGCACCTGCTCCAGTGGTTGCCCGCTGACTTTTATGGACTGCCTGAAAGAGGAAAATATCGATTGCCGCAAGGCGATTCGCATGATTCTGTTGGGCATGGAGCAGGAGCTGATTGACTCCAAGTGGGTGTGGTCCTGCTCCGCCTGCTATCGCTGTGTTTACGGCTGTCCCATGGGGGTGCATCTCACCGACCTGTGGTATCGGGCCAAATCCCTGCGGCCCCGCGACAAGGTGCCCGGCGTCCTGCAGAAGGGCGTGGACAATAATGTGGAAACCGGCAACAACATGAGAATTCCGGAAGAAGATTATGTCATGTTGTTGGAGGAATTGGGAGAAGAATTAGCCGAAGAAGAATGTCCCGGCTTTGTCACTCCCTACGATGTCGAGGGCGCCGAGTATCTTTTCTTTGAAAATTCCAAAGAAGTCTATGCCGAACCCGACGACATGAAATGGTGGTGGAAAATCTTCTATGCCGCCAAAGCCAGTTGGACTACAGTTTCCAAAAACTGGGAATCGGTGGATTGGGGGATTTTTACCTGTGATTTCCCGGCCAGCAAAGAATTTGCCCGGCGGCGGGTGGAGCATATGAAAAACCTTAATATCAAAACCATGATTCTGCCTGATTGCGGCGGCTCTTCCTGGGGCACCCGCTACAATCTGGAAAAATATTTCAAACATGAATTCGGCCCTGAAACTGGCCGCAACTATGTCTATCTGTTCGATGTGCTCCTGAAGTTTTTGCGCGAAGGACTTATCAAAGTAGACAAATCGGTGCATGCCGGTCGGATTGTCACCTACCATGACTCCTGCAAGCATGGCCGGGCCGCCCGGCTGACCTTTGGCGACGATCGCTTTGAAGAGGCCCGGGAAATTCTCTCCTATTGCATCGATATGGATAACTTTGTGGAAATGCCCCACAACCGGATGGACGCTTACTGTTGCGGGGCCGGTGCCGGCAACTGGCCCGGACCTTATGAGGATGTCCGGACCGAACACGGCTGGTTTAAGGCTCAGGATATTATCGCCACTGGAGCCGATCTGGTCATCTGCGCCTGTTCCAACTGCCGGGACAACATTATGAAAAACATCAAGAAAAAGTTTAACCTGGAATACGAGGTTAAATATATCTGGGAAATGGTCGCTGATGCGCTGATCCTGGATACTGAGGAAGCGGAATAAGTTAAGCAGGCCGGTGAGGCAAATTGCCGCTCCGGTCCAGGCGAGAGCCACTCACTCTTGGAGGGGCGGTTAGCTTGGCTAGTCGTCCCTCAGTTTTTTTTAAATCGACTATTTTTCTCCAGCCTCTAGCAAATCCCGCAGGGTCAAGGCCTGGCGTTGGGCCAGAGTAGTATTCTCCAACAGATTTCGCATGGCGGCCGCCAGTTGCGGGGCGTCGTCCAGGGCCAGTGATATGGCTTTCCCCCGCCGGTACCGCAGGGCCTTTAAGATATCTGCCACCAAGATATGCTCCAGCGGTCGGCGGGGCTGAAACCGGGGACCCCTCTCCTGATCGGGAGTAGTAATCCGGACTATCAAATGGCTAGCGGTCAAGGATTGGATCACTCTCTCGGTAAGATTATGGTCGTCGGCCAGTTGCTGTTGCAATTCTTGGAAAGACAGCGGTGATTGCTGGGACTCAAAGCGCCGGGCCAATTCCAAGAGGGCGGCCAGGGCCAAATATTCATCCACCCACTCGTAACCCGTAACTGAGTGGCGAAACTTTCGGCTCAGGGGCTCCCGATTCTGGTAAGCACAGGCCACTTCGCTGCCGACCAACACTACCACCCAGCTATAATAAACCCACAGCACCAGGAACAGCAGGTTAAAAAACGCTCCATAAATGATGTCATAGTAAAGAGAACCTTCTCGCGAAGACTGATAAATAATAAACAGGGAACGGGCGATTTCCCACAGACTGCCGCCGACCAGCCCGCCGATCAGGGCCGGCAGCAATTTGACCCGGGTATTAGGCAGGACCAGATAGAGGAAGGTAAAAGCGACCCACAGAATAACTAAAGAGGCCAAGCCACTTTTGGCGGCATGATAAAATGTCGGAGAAAAAGCCGACAGCAGCCGTTGGATCTCGGGAAGGCCCAGAATGGCGCTGGAAAAGGTTCCAGCTACCGCCACCAGGATGGGAAACAGCAGAAAAATGCTCAGGTAGTCGCTGATCCGGCGGCGCCAGGGCCGGGTCTGCGTTACCCCCCAGGTCAGGTTGATGGCCCGCTCGACGTTATTCATCACCATTATCAGAGTAACCAGTAAGCTAGCTACTCCTAAGGCTCCCAGGGCGGCGACGTCGGTATTTTCGATATAGGCCAAGATCTGTTGGGCAAATTCCTGGGAGCCGGGGGCCAGGCGTTCGAGCAGATAATCGGTCAGCAGATGCTGTAATCCCAGCCCCTTAAAGATTGCGAAGAGCAGGGCCAGCATCGGGATCAGGGCCAGCATGGTGTAGTAGGCCAGCGCCGCGGCCTGTAACAGGGCCTCATTGCGCATCAGGCCCCAAGCCACCAGGACGAGCACCCGCAGGCCGGTTAGACCCAGATTTATGAGGCCGGAGGTCCTGTCCTGCCACAGGCTAACCTGAAAGAAAGTTTGCAGTTGAGTTAAAAAAGGCGCCAAAATTTATCCGAAAATCTGTCGTTGCGTTAGAAAGGCAATTTTGGGCTTGGCCAGACCTGGGTCCGGGGGTGGGGGTGGGCTGACCTCTGCCCGTCCCCAGAAAAATATTAATTGGGACTCATCCGGAAACCTTAGAACTTCCCTCTCCCGGCCAGCAGGGCAAGGGAATTACGGGGTTTCCGGATGGACACTAGTTAGTTTCGCCAGGGTTAAGCAGATAGGCTTCAATGAAGGGGTCCAGATCGCCATCCAACACTAAATCGACATTGCCTTCCTCATGTTTGGTGCGGTGATCCTTGACCAGCCGATAGGGTTGCAGCACATAGGAGCGGATCTGGCTGCCCCAGGCAATATCTTTCTGGCTGTCAAGCACTTCCTGAACCTTTTCCTGGCGCTTGCGCTGTTCAATTTCATAGAGCCGGGACTTTAAGACCTTCATTGCCAGGTCCCGGTTCCGGTGTTGGGAACGTTCGTTCTGCATCGATACCACGATGCCGGTGGGTATATGGGTAATCCGCACCGCGGAGCTGGTTTTATTAACATGCTGCCCCCCGGCCCCGCTGGACCGAAACGTGTCAATACGCAGATCTTTGGCGCTGATCTCGATATCAATGCTATCGTCTGCTTCAGGATAGACAAATACCGCGGCAAATGAGGTATGACGGCGACCGCCGGCGTCAAAGGGTGAGATGCGGACCAGGCGATGGATGCCGCTTTCCGCCTTCAGATAGCCATAAGCATAAGGCCCCACGGCCTCGAAGGTGACACTCTTCACCCCGGCCTCATCCCCCGGCAGCAGGTCAAAAAGTTCGGTTTTCAGACCCTTGCGCTCGGCATAGCGCAGATACATGCGCAGGAGCATCCCGGTCCAATCCTGGGCTTCGGTACCCCCGGCCCCGGCATGGATGGTAACAATAGCATTTTTGTTGTCATCCGGGCCGCTGAGCAGCACCTCCAACTCCAACTGGCGCATGGCCTTTTCCTGGGCCGCCAACTCTGTCGCTACTTCCTCCAGGGCCTGCTCATCTTCTTCTTCTACGGCCAGTTGCAAGAGGATGTCAATTTCTTCGAATTTTTGCTGCTGAGTCTGCCAGTGTTCCAGGATCTGACTCAAGGCCGTGCGTTCCTTTAAGAGCAGCGCGGCCCGGGCCGCATCATCCCAGAATCCGGGCTTGGCGATCTGTTTTTCAAGTTCTTGGAGGTGAGAGTTTTTCTGGTCTAAATCAAAGACGACCTCGAAGTTGTTGCAGGCGTTTAGTGAGGGCCTGTAATCGGGCCTTTAATTCTGAGACATCAAATAACATATTTCCCCCAAATAAATTTAGTTATCGGCTTCTGGCTAAATCATCCGGCCTGGTTGAGTTATAAGCTTTCTGTGAACTATCGGCACCGATTGAAAACCGGTGCCCCCAGATTTTTCGACAATTAGATCATACTTCAGGTTTAGGAAGACTTTTACCAGAGACTCTGATATTTTAAATATACCAGAAACCTCCAAGGTTATAAAGACCGGGGGATCAGGCCGCCAGCCTTATCTTAAGGCCAGGGCTACCGCCAGGGTTAACGCTTCATGTAGTTCATTTATTGCTCCCAGCACATCGCCGGTTATCCCCCCCAACCGATGCTTAAAATAGCGGCTGGCCATCCAGGTGGACAGGGCTACCAGCCCCAGGGCCACCAAACCCCGCCATCGGTAAATCAGCCCCGCCAGGAGCACCGCGCTCAGGCTGGCGATTAAAACCTCTCGCCCGGCGACCAGCGAGGTCATCGGCTGGCCCAAGCCGCCTTCCGGCCGAGCATAGGGAGACAGATAAGCCAAACCCACCATCGACCAGCGACTGATAATCGGGAACAGGATTAAGGCCGAGACTTCGGCCCGCTCAGTCAGGGCCAGTATCAGGGCAAATTTGAGAAGCAAAATTAAGATTAAGCCCAGCACCCCGAAGGCTCCTAAAGCACTATCCTTCATGATCCTGAGACTGGCCGCGGGAGAATAGCCGCCGCCCAAGCCATCCAGGGTATCGGCCAGGCCGTCCAGATGCAGGCCGCGGGTCGCCACCGCCAGGACCGCGATCAACCCGGCACTGACCACCGCGGCGGGAAAAAGCAGCACTAGACCGAAGTAAACCAACCATAAAAACAGCCCCAGTAACAGGCCAATCAGGGGAAACCAGATCATCGCTCGGGCCAGATCCGCGGCGCTCCCGGCCAGATGTCGGGGATAAGGAAAAATGGTAAGAAAAGTGAGGGCCAGACCCAAAGAACGCATCATAAGTCCTGTTCATAAGCCATCTAAAAGATATTTCCTAACGCCGATAAATTTCAACCGGCTGGTCAATCTTAATCAGGTTACGGTTGCAGGCCAAGTCGCCACAATGTATATTGAATAATCTTCAGACCAGAATACCGGGTCAACCACCCCAGGTTGACTTTGGGCGCAATTTTCCAACTCCAAGCTTTAAAGGAAATGCCATGTATGTTAGATATATTGCCACCGGCGGCATGAGCTTTGGTTCGGCCCTGGCCATCACCATCTCCTGGAGTCTGCACAAATCAGTATTTTGGGCCATTATCCATGGCATCTTGTCCTGGCTCTATGTGGTTTATTATGTCGTGGCCTATTGAATTGAGGGGTGGGCTTATACCGTTTTCAGTTTTCAGTTTTCTGTTGAAATACTTAATTTAATCAATGTATTAAGCCATGAGTTTGTTGCATTTGAATAAGAACTTGGTATTAATCGGTCCGATCTGAAACCCCGGCCTCGGCAAAAGTGGCCATTTCTTTATAAATTTTCAGACCCGCGGCGACCAGACTCATCCCCAACACTGCCCCGGTCCCCTCTCCCAGACGCATCCCCAGATCTAGTAAAGGCTCCAGCCCCAGAGTTTCTAATATTAACTGATGGCCCGGTTCTACGGACCGATGCGCGGCAATCATAAAATCTTTGGCCGCCGGACAGAGGTTAACGGCCACCAGGGCTGCGGCCGCGGCAATAAAGCCGTCTAATACCACCGGCCGTCGGGCCGCAACCGCCCCTAAGATCAGGCCCGCCATGCCGGCGATCTCCAGCCCGCCGATCTGGGCCAGCACTCCTAAAGGATCTTGGGGATTCGGGCGATGCCTTTCCAAGGCGCGCTCGATGACCGCAACTTTGTGACGGTAGGTAGCCGCATCAATACCGGTGCCCCAGCCGGTAACCGCCGCCACCGGTTGACCGGTAAACACCGCGGCCAGGGCCGCGGCCGGGGTGGTATTGCCGATGCCCATTTCGCCGGTGGCCAGCAGATCAACCCCGGCGGCAATATTTTCCTGGGCCAGATCAAGGCCCACTTGTAGGGCTTGGAGCGCTTGCTCCAGAGTCATGGCAGCCTCCACGGCCAAATTAGCAGTGCCATAGGCGATTTTGCGTGAGATCAGGCCGGGGTGAGGCGCAAAGTCCCCTTTGACGCCGATATCCACTACCTGCACCTCGGCCCCGACGTGCCGGGCCAGGACATTGATGCCCGCTCCACCTGCCAGGAAGTTTAACACCATCTGCACCGTAACCTCGGAGGGGTAGGCGCTAACCCCTTCGGCCACCACCCCATGATCGGCGGCAAAAACGGTTACTACCCGGCGTTTCAAGGAGGGAAATAGTTCCTGGCGGATGGCCACATAACGGGCTGCCAGCTCTTCCAAGCGCCCCAGACTGCCGCGCGGTTTGGTGAGTTGATCAAGCCGCTGTTGGGCCTGGGTAAACCACTCCGGATTTAGGGGTCGGATCTGGTTGATCAGTTGGATCAGTTCGAATCTCAGCAACATTAAAGGTATCCTTTTATCCAGAAAGGCTGATTTTATTCGGTTGCAAAGTCAGAGGCCGGCCACAGACCACCAGCACCACCAGGTCGGCCATCTGGCCTAATCGTTGATTCAGGTCCCCGGCCAAGTCGCGGAATTTTCGGGCCAGGGCATTGTCCGGGACAATTCCCCAGCCCACTTCATTGGTGACCAGAATAACCGGGGTATTCAAGGTTTCTAGGACTTTCAGCAATCGCGCCACTTCATTCTGATTGACCTCGGAGTCCGGGGCCACCCGGGTCAGTAGATTGGAGAGCCAAACGGTCAGGCAGTCAACCAGAATTACCCCGAACAGGCCGTCCGCTTCCTGTAAGGTCCGGGCCAGGGCCAGCGGTTCTTCCCGAGTGGTCCACTCCGTGCCCCGCCGCGCCTGATGACGGGCGATGCGCTCGGCCATCTCCTCATCCAAAGCCTCGCTAGTAGCCACATAAAGCCAGGGCTGGGGCCGGCTTTCGGCCAGGACCTGGGCATAGTGGCTTTTGCCGCTTTTGGCCGCCCCGGTGATCAACGCCAGCCGAAAGTTATCGATTTTTATTGTCAAAATGGTTTCCTTTCGGATTTCTAATCCTATCCAGCATATTAATTTGTTGACTTTTAGCGAAAGGAGCCATGTCCAATGGCATCGGCATCCTGCCAATGTTGTGCAACAGTTTTTAAACCCGTCCCATCACCGTTATTTAATTAAAAAATTTAAAAAACCTATATCATGCTTCATATACTTCCTTAAAACTTCCGTTTCTTGACTGCCATCAGATTATCAATCTGGTCTAAAAGCTGCCCCTGGGTATTGAAAACCTTCAGGCTGAGTTTATTATCATCAGCAGTAAAGATCAGAAAATTTTCCTGGGTGGAATAATTATAAAAATCCTGGCCGTGCTTCTTATTCCAGTATTGGTTCCAGGGGGCCAGCTGCTCGCTATAATACGGCGCGCCGGCGCCTCCTGAGGTAATGTACCAGGTAGGATGTTTAAGGTCAGAAAGCGGCGAGTAGGATTCACCCGGGTCGCCGAGCTTATCATTGCCGTTCTGATCGTCCTTACCGGGTATGCCTACCGGTACTTTACGATGGATCAGGAGTTTGCTATAACCATGCTCGTGTCCGGCCAGAAATACCGCCACCTTGGGGTTCTGACCCAACAGTCGGACCAGCTCATTTCTCAGGTCGATGATCCCCGGCCCATCCGGGGTGGGCTGTTTCCCGCCATGATAGGTATAGGCCCGGACCTGGTTGTTGCCCCGGTGCCACATGCAATTTCTGAGGCCGCCGTCATTGGGAAAAATCGGCTCATGGGCAAAAAGCACGATATATTTAATGGTGGCTTCCTTTTCGGCCTTTTTCAGTTCCTCTTGAAGCCAATTAAACTGATCGGCCATGAGGTAGCCCTCCGGAGACCCGCCGAATTCCTGGGCCGCTTCCCAGGTAGCGCCCTTCCAGGCAATCCAGTAGCAATTATTCAAGGAAATAAATTTTATGGGCCCGTATTGGAAGGAATAGACGTTTTCGGCATAGGACGGCCGCCGGGGATCCGCGGGGATCGGGCCGTTGCCCGGATTACAAAATTCCGCGGCGAAGACGGCTTCGACGCTATCGGTATCATACGGCCAGCTATCCAGCTCGGTGCCATACTTTGAGCCATCCTCATAGGCTTTAAGCAGAGACTCATGGTTGCCGATCCCCGGATAGATCGGCCGCTCACGCCAGAAACCGGCAGCGGCCTGCTTCCAGGCATATAGCTGGGTACGGAAATCGTCTTGGCAGGTGGAATAGCCATTTACCAGATCGCCCCCGAAAATGACCAGCTCCGCACCACCGCCATAGGCGGATCTCAGGCACCCCGCCAGGGCCTCATAGTTAAGACCCATGAAATTCTGAGCCCCGCCGCCGATCCCTTCCCGGCTGTCGCCTAAAAAAGCAAAGGTCACCGGCTCTTTCCCCGGCCGCGGTGCAGTTCGGAAAGTATAGGTCTTGGTCCGATAATTATCGAATTCGACGTGGTAGCGATAAGCCGTCCGCGGTTGGAGACCGGTGACGGTGATTTGATGATGAGTGGTGGGCGCCGGATCAGCGAACATCTGGCCCTGATCCAAAACCACCTTGCCGATCCCTGGGTCGCTGGTCAAAAATGAAATCACTACCCGATCAGGGGTTTCACTGCAAAGCAAATTTACCAGAGGGCCTTCCATAATGGTGGGGAGCTTTACTACGCCTTCAGTCCCCTTCTTAAACCTGACCAAGATATCATAAATACCAAGTTTTCTATCTTCCTGGGCCGCCTCCTGATAGAGTTCCAACCGCACCACGACCAGCCCCTGGTCTATCCAACCCTCGCTGTTCAGGATTTCTTGGAACAGTCTATTCACTGCCAGCACGCCCCGGCCCCCGGTGATCGGAGTTTTTACCCGAAATCGTTTCACTTCATAGTCAGTGTGCCGCGCCGCGAAGGGATAGGGACCCACATAGATCGACCCATAAATCTTAGTCGGATCAAGGGGAGCTCCGTCCAGCCCTTTGTTAAGGCCGCTCAGGTCAAACCTTAGACCCCGCTCATCTCCGTTGCGGATGGCGCTATAGAGCTGCTCTACGGTGAATAGGTTTGTGACCGGGTTCTGCTTCTCCTTGAGTCCGACCGCGGCCGGGTCCTTGACTGGCAAACTACCAGCCAGGGCTGGCGGCGGGAGCAACAAATTGCTGAAGCCGCCCAGGTAACACCAGATTATCAACCCAAAGAACAGTATCGGACTCAGTCGGTGCCTAAATCTCACTTCGGGTCCCTCCCCTTACCCCTTGGTTATAAAACGAATTTCTTATTTTACAAACCATCAACTGAAAAGTGAACCCCATTATCATCAGAATTTGCCTAAACCTGGCATTTTGGGTGTAAATCCCCCTACCGATAAAAAACTAGGATCTTCTAGACTTCCTTGACAAACCGACCGGCAAAGTTTATGAATAGAATATTATGGGCCGTTAACTCAGACGGTAGAGTATCTGCCTTTTAAGCAGAGAGTCGCTGGTTCGAGTCCAGCACGGCCCATTGTGCCATGCGTCCCCATCGTCTAGCCTGGTCCAGGACACCGGCCTTTCACGCCGGCAACACCGGTTCAAATCCGGTTGGGGACGCCAAAGAAAATCAAGGGATTAGCCAAAAAACTAACCCCTCTTTTATTTGCCGATCAGATTTTTCCAACCGTATTTCCAACCTATTCCGCTGCCAAATCCAGGCCGTTGACGATCTGCTCTATTTCCCCGCACTTTTCGTTTAACAGGTTTGCCAGCACGCATAGCTGCAATCCGGCATCCGGTAAACAACTCATCATCGCATTACACAGCGCGCTGATCTGCTCTGTCAACACTCCTAGCCGATCAATACCTTCCTGCATAGTCATCTGCCCTATCTCCAAATAAAAAAGCCAGAGTATTGTCAGGCCCCAAACAAGCCCCCAGGTCCTCGCGGATTCCCGGATACTCCGGCAACTGGTAATCTGATTGTCTGCAAACAAAAATAGCCGCATCTCTGAGGGCCATCCTGTTAATGACCTCCCTCCTAGATTTTTTGATACACTGTTAACTGCCTGGGCGGAGGAAAAGGCACTGCTGGAGACCCAAAAAGAAAAACCCCGGGATTGGGACTCCTACCCCCGGTACTAAGATAATCACCCTGGAAATTTTTTTTAACAACCTCGATCGTCCAACCCATTCTCAGCCTCAAAAAAACCAACTGCCTCCCGAAGTTCAGACTTATATCCTGTTTTTGGAAACTACCCTGCACCAGGCATTGGCTAAAATTGCCCAACTGGAGCAGGAGGTCATGGAGCTTAAGGCCAGGCTTAACCGCCATTCCGGCAATTCTGCGCAGCCGCCGTCGGCTGATTCGCCGCAGGCTC
>MUKC01000140.1 GCA_002049795.1 Desulfobacca sp. 4484_104
TTAAGCAAAAGGCGGGCGAACTTAGCGCCGAATTACACAAGCTATCGTTTTAATGAAAGGTTTTAAATTCAAAGTACTTAATCACAAGATAAGCAAGTGGCAACAGATTTGCACCACAATAACTTAATGAATTAGGGGATCGGTATGAAAGGAGGTGAGAGGTTAGAGGCCAAGAGCACTCCCGCGTTTAAATTAAATGGGGGTGTTCTGTGTGACACCCTTGATCTGATGCATCCTGACATCAGGCCCTGGCCGGTCACCCCGCCGCCGCCGCGCGAAGAGGTAGATAAAGTCTACGCCCGGCGGAAAGCGACGGATTTCGGCAACTGGTGTGAGGATAACCTCAGATATGAACGCGAAGAGTATATGCTCGAATCCAAGGTCACCGGGGAAAAATGCGGCCTCGACTTCCTGCACGAGATGCGGGGCCAGAAATCGGTTACCCTGAACCTGGAGACTGAAGAAGGCCGGGATATTTTCCGGACCATGTGCAGCCAGGTGGACGGGGTCATCGATGAGATGCCGGCCGGCTATATGGACGGCCTGGGCATCGGCTATCGGCACATCTCCAAATTGTATCCCGGATTGGTATGGTGCAACATCGCGGTCCGGGGCACCTGGGGACCCTACAAAGATAAAACGTCTAAATTCGGACAATGGACCCTGGAACCCTTCGGGGGCTGCGCCAATGCCTTCATCCATAACACCGGCTTCCCCCAGGATCAGTTGCCCCGGGGTCGCGGTGGTGACCCCACCCGTTCCGGCGTCTGGTTCGCCGACTATGTCGCCGGCGAGCAGGCGGCTAATACTTTGCTGGCCGCGATATATTGGAGAGATGAATTAGGCGGCACCGGCCAGTTCTGCGAGGTCACCGGGGCTGAGTCGCAGATGGACATCCTGGACTTTGACATTAGCTGGTACGGCTTCAACGCCAGCATCAAGGCCCGGACCGGCGCTTGGGACCCCAACCTCAACCAGTATGAGTGGAACCCCTGCCGGGACGGCTACATGATGATCGGCGGCCAGACCGACCGGTTGTGGTATCGTATCGGTATGTGTATTGAGCGCGACTTCCCGCAGTTCGGGCGGCTGATCCATGAAGACCCCATCCTCAAAGAGATGGGAGCCCGGAACGCCCTGGAAATGCTGACCAAAACCTATACCCTGACCACCCGCTGGCTCAGAGACATCAACCGGATTGAAGCGGAACAAAAACTGTTCTCGGTGCCCCCCAACAACTATCAGATGCGGACGCCGCACCGGGTCAAAGTATTGGGCCGGCCGCTAGGCTACGATACTTATGAAGTCATGATGAAGTACGCCGGGATCGGTCAGACCAGAGTAAACGAACTCAAGGAAAAGGGGGTTATCTAATGGCGAAGGACCCAAGAGTATGTCGGCTGGAGGAGCTGGACGGCCCCAAAAGCAAACAAGAACTCGACGAAATGAAGATGCCCTATGAGGATTACTGCCGGGCCGCCTTCGCGCCGGGCGGTGAGTTCTCCAGGCCCCTGTCGCTTAAAGGCATCCGCTGGCTGAGCACCACCATGTATATCTTCACGCCCCATTCTGTGTCCAACCTGGCCGAACTGGGGGCCGAGGTCATCAAAGTCGAGATGCCCCGCATGGGCGACCCCATGCGTCACTGTGCGCCGTTCAATGAGACCTATCTCTATCCCTTGCATGACACCCGGCCGATGACCGGGACGGGGATGGGTTATTTGAATGCTAATCCCAACGAATATCACATCTCCATGGACTACCACCTGGACGAAATGAAGGAAGCCTTCTATCGTCTGGTGAAAATGTCCGATGGACTGACCGAGTGCTATCGGCCCGGGACCTTTGACCGCTGGAAACAGAGCTACCGTTACCTGATTGAGATGAACCCCCGGTTTATCTATGTCTGGGGCGGCGGCTTCGGTTACGGCCCCAAGGTTTTCGGGGGCTCCTATGACATCCTGGGTCAGGCCCATGCCGGGTTGGCTTCAGTGACCGGTATGCACGAATTCATGGGCGGCCACTGCACCAAACACTCCAACTGGTGCATTGACTGGTACTCCGGCACCCAGATCACCTTCGGCATTCTGGCTGCTATCCATTGGCGGCGGAAAACCGGGCTGGGCACCATGATCGAATTCTCCCAGGTGCAGGCTGCCACGCGGTGCCTGGGCTACGCTGCGCCGCTCTATGGCCGCTTTGGCATCGTCCGCCAGCGTTGGGGCAACTGGGATACCCAGCTCTGCGTCCACGGCATCATTCTGGCGGGCAAATCCGACTACCCGGATGCCATCAATCCGCAGGACCGGCTGGATGCCCGCTACGTCATGGTCTCGGCTTTCAACGATCCGGACTTCAAAGAGCTGTGCGAGGTCATCAAGAAACCCGATCTTTACAGCCGTTATCAGAAGCATAAGGACCGGGTCGAGGGTGAGGCTCAGGTCGAAATCTATGCTGCGTTGGAGGAGTGGGCCAAGGATAAGAGCCGTGCCGACGTGGTCCGGATTCTGCAAGGCGCCGGTCTCTTGGCCGAGCCGGTGATGAATGACCGGGAGGTCTATGAGTGCGACCACTACCGGCTGAGAGGTACCATCCGCTGGCAGGACGATCCCATCTTCGGCGATGTTCTGGCCATGGGATCTTATGGCGCTGGACTGATGTCCAAAACCCCCCGCAGACTCTATTGGATCTGGCGGCCGGTGGGCGCCGACAACGTCAAGATTTACCACGAGCTGCTCGGGTATCCAACAGCCAAGATCGAAGAGTGGTACTCCAAGGCCATGATCTAAAAGGAGGGAGCGCTGTGTGTGATATTATTTGGTGTAAAAAAATGGTGGACGGGAAACCGTGTAACACCGTAAATTATTTGGATCCATACTGCTTCTGGAACTGGAAAGGCAAAGTCAACTGTGCCGAATGCGGCACGGTTTACTACATCCATATGATCCAGGGCCATATGTATATCGGCCCCGAGGAAAGGCCTGGTGAAAAACCGGATACCAGCCCGCTTTACGCTGATAAACCCCTGGATGGCTACTCCAACTATTCGCCGGGCGTGGAAGGTCGGACCCGACCCTTCGAGTGCCTACCCCGCCATATTTACCTGGGCGTACCTGACATGCGGAAGTTCAGCATCCGGGGCCGTCCTCTCAGGGGCTGGCGCCCGCAACCGCCGGACGGAGGCATCGCCGGGAGCTATAAGTTCAACTGGGATCTGAAACGGCTTTCTCCTGAGGTGTGGGAGGAATATCAACGCATGCTCAGGGACGGCGAAGTCAAGGACTGGTAAACGGGAACGGATACCAAGAAAGGAGTGTTACATGGCTTTAGAAATACCGCGTGAAGGTTTAACCCCGCGCCAATTTTTAGATAAAGTCCTGGAACCGGAAAAAGAAACGGATCATATCTGCTGGCAGTGTGAGCATCTCAAACCGGTGATCAAAGGTTCCAGTTTTCCCCCCGCTGACATCATCGGCTGGTGTAAAAAAATCCATTGGCCGCACTATTGGTGTGTAGCGGATTTTAACGTGATCAAAAAGTGTTACGCCTTTGAGCAGAAGAAGTAGCATGGAAGACAACGTCCGTAAAGAACTAGATGTTCTCAAGACCATGGTCCTCAACTGGAAGAGGAGTTATCTCGGGTTTGCTACCCCCGAGGGTGGGGATGAATACCTGGCGGAGGAATTTTCCGCCGAGATCAGTGAGCACATTTCTCCCTTTGTGATGCGGTTGTACGCCTGTAAATACCTCACCCCGGATGAGGTCAATGATTTCATGGACGTCTGCTATAATGAGGTGGAGGACCTGCGCCAAACTCTGGAAACCATAGCGGCTCCATCTCAGAAAAAAGGAATATTGGTTAAGTTTGTCGAGCACACCAAGGAGATGTGGCGGAGATAGATTTGGCTTGGAACATCGGGCGAAATAAAATCTGCTTAGCCATCAAATCCGTGGTGTTAGTGGGACCGAACATATATTGGGATTCAAAATAAAAGGAGGGTAAGCATGCCAGCAAAATGTCGTGTTGGTGTATGCGGATTCGACCCCATGCTCGTCAAAGGGTATGTCAAGACCGGGTTTAGGGCCTTGTGGTGGCATATACCTGATGAGATCTATGAGGAATTTAAAGTTAAGCCGAATGATAATATTTCGGGGAAAATCCTGAAAGTTTATGCCGGTAAGACCGGGCAGGCGACCCACGAGCCCAATGAGACCTTCCATTGGAAATTCTCCCGGGAATCGGGCCTGGCGGTGTTGCTGCCCCCAGAGATCATTACCAAATATGAGCTCACCGAGTTCCATTTCCTGGAACTGGTGATTGACACTATTAATGAGCAGCCGGTCTATCCCGGTGAAGAGAAGATGAGCACCAAGTGGTGGCCGGAAGACAAGATGAAACTCGGGTTCACCCTGGATTACATCCCGGCCTAGCTCAACTAATAGCCTAACCTCATCCCCCTTCCCATATTATGGGGAGGGGGATTTTCGGTAGTGCCCCGACCGCAATCGCCGAAAGCTAATTAGCCAGCGAGTTTAGAAGCTTACCTGCCTAGTTTAACAAGCCTTTTTCCCCTTACGGCCACTCCGGCCAATAATTATTGAGAACTACGCCAAATTAGATTATGATAACCTCATTCACTATCATTATGGAGTAAAGGAGCACCTATGACCGACAGAACTGAAGGCCAAGAACCGCAGGAACCGTTGGAGGGAGCGCCACCGGAGGAGCCCCTGCACCCGGGTTGGCAGACCTTGGCCCAGGTATTTCAGAGCACCGAGCCATTTTTTGAAAAGTTTCTTTATCTGCTGGGCTATGATTATTCTTGCAACGTTTATGTCATTAAAGGCGACTATCTGAGCGTGGTGGACCCCGGCAACGACTACACCATGTTTATGGATCTATTCCGAATCGGTTACAAGCCCACTGAGATCAAAAAGATCGTCCTCACTCACGGGCACCGTGACCATGCCATGGGGGCCTTTGAGTTTATCAGATCGTACCCCAGTATTACCCAGACCGGCGGCTTTGAGCTTATCCTGCACCAGGAAAGCCCGGAGGTACTGAAAAAAACCGTCACCGATTTCGGCTGCCGCTATAAGGAAGTCAGAGGGGGAGAAATAATAGAGCTGAGTGGCCTGGAATGGGAAGTAATTTATACCCCCGGCCATACCATTGACGGGATTACCCTTTATCATGCGCCGTCCAAGACCGCCATAACCGGGGATACGGTGTTGCCGCATGCCATGGCCGGACCGGACCAGAAAGCCGGAGGTCGGCTAGACCATTATTTATTTGGGGTGAAAGCTCTCCTCAAAAAAGATATCGCCCATGTCTTGCCGGGATATTTTGCTGCGAAAAAGAACTGGCCCGGGAACCGGAAAATATGACTGCCTTGCAATTAAAGGCCTTCTGTCTGATCGACCTGAACCGGTGTGAGGAAGCGATAGCGCTGCTTGAAAAAATTCTGGCGCAGCAGCCAGACAATGCCCACGCCCTGACCGGTATGGGTCAGGCTTTACTGGGGCAAGGCCGACATGACCAGAGCATTGATTATTTCAATCGGGCTTTAAAGCTCAACTCCGACCTGAAAGAGGCCCAAATTTTTAAAGGGATGGCCTTATATCTGGCCGGACGCTATGACGAAGCCATGGATATCGAGGCGTTCAGCACTGAATTTGTCAGCCGCTTTAAGGAGCAATTGGCAACCAAGGTCCAGCCGACAAAATAATCTCGGGCTGGCTCGCTGGCCATTTCGAAATCAGCCTTAAAGCATCATAAGAATTACCCCGGAATGGCGAGATCTGGACCACCACAAAAAATTCCGTCCTACTGGTAAATCAGGCAGGCTAACCATGGGCCTGGAGCCAGGCCTTGAGGCCAAGCACCAGTTCATAGGTCAGATGGCGTTGGTGAGGTCCTCTACCTAATTCGATGCCGGGTTTGTTGGCCCCATGGAAATCCGAGCCCCCGGTTACTAACAGCCCCAATTCCTTTGCTAGCTTGAGATAATCGGCTTGCCGGGTGGGGGAGTGTTCGGGATAGTAAACTTCCAGGCCGACTAGGCCCAGTTCCTGCAATGTCTGGAGCTGGGATTTGAGTTGGGACATAACCTTTGACCATTAAGGCTCGGGCAATATGCGGACGGCCGATCTGCCCCCCACCCGCCACCTGGAGAATGTCTTCCCAGGAAATTGACAATCCTAGTTGGTTTAATTTTTCCACAATGCGTGGATTGCGCTCGGCCCGGGCAATCTTTAATACCTGGAGACGCTGGTTAAAGGCAGACCCCTGGTAATCAATAAAATATCCCAGGATATGCATGGTGCCCTCGGGAAATTCGGCACTGATTTCAATTCCCGGGATTACTTCAATCCCCAATTGCTCGCCGGTCTGAACAGCTTCACCCACCCCCTCAACGGTATCGTGGTCGGTCAGGGCCATAGCCTTCAGGCCACGCTCATGAGCCATAGCCACTACTTGCCGCGGGCTGTAAGAGCCATCCGAGGCGGTAGAATGGGTATGTAAATCCACATAATCCATAACCCGCGCCTTACCCGTTAGCAAGGGAATTTAATGATTGATTATAAATACGGCCCTTGGTCCCCGTCAGTGCTCCGGGAAGCCATCCTAAAAGGTTGACAATTAATTTTACCAGTTTTTCACCCCCATGGGTAAAAAGAGACGCACTTTTTAACCTATCGCGCCTGGATTGCAAATTTTCCTCCATACCTTAGGGTTTCCTTATAGTAAGCCTTTTTTCAATCTCAGGCCGTAAAAAAACCCGGAGGCCGGGTTTCCAACCTCCGGGTCTAAAGAATCTCTGTTTAGGCCACTCTGAATTTATTGGGATATTCATCGTACAGCCGACGCATATCCTTTTTGATCATCTTGCCGGTGGGAGTGCGCGGGATAGCCTCCAGGAATACCACTTCCCGGGGCAGCTTGTATTTGGCTAAGACGTCGACGCAAGAATTAACGATATCCCGAGCCAATTCTTCGGAGGGCTTATGGCCAGGTTCCAGTTCGACCATGGCGGTGGTCCGCTGGCCGATAATTTCATCAGGAATACCGACCACCCCGGCATCGCGCACTGCAGGATGGCGGATCAGGGCGTCTTCAATCTCGCTGGGGGCCAGGCGGAAGCCGGAAGACTTGATCATATCATCTTCCCGGGCCTGGAAGTAGATGTAGCCCTCCTTATCCATATAAACGGCATCGCCCATCATATTATAGCCGTCCTTGACGCCCTTCTTCATGGTCTTGAGGAGCTTGTTTTCCTGGATGTAGGGCTTCCAATAGACCGTGCCGGTGGGGCCTTTGACCAGCATGCTGCCCACTTCGCCCGGGCCACAATCTTTGCCGTCAACATTAACCACTTTGACCTCAAAACCAGGTAGGGGTCTACCGATGGAGTCAGGCACCGGGAACTTGCCCATGGTATTCGAGGTTACCAGGTGGACCATTTCAGTCGCTCCCAGTCCTTCCCAGATGGGCATGCCAGTCTTGTCTTGCCAGGCGGCCAGGGTCTTGCCGGTCAGGGCATCGCCGCCGGTGGTGTACATGCGCACACTGGAGCGGTCATAATCATCAAAATTAGGCATTTCCAGCAGCTTCCGGTAGGCCGTAGGTAACCCCGTAACTACATTGACCTTATGCTTCTGAATGGTGCCCATCATGTCATCCGGGGTGAACTTGGGCAACAACGAGATGGTGGCCCCAACCGCAAAGGGAACCAGACAAAAGGTGCCGTAGCCCGCGGCAAAGGAAACCGGCGCCGAACCGCCCAACACTTCTCCGGGTTGTAGTTTATAGACGTATTTATTAACTAAATGGGCTTCGACCAGCACCTCTCTGACAAAATGGACGCAACCCTTGGGCTGTCCAGTAGTCCCGGAAGTATAAAGAATGACGCCGATGTCATCCAGATTGAGTTTATAGTTTTCAAAAGTATCCGAAGCCTTGGCCATCAGCTCTTCAAAGCACAGATAGCCCTTGGCCTTGACCGCATCGGGAGCGCCGCCGACCACGATGATCTTGGTGGGGAACTGGAATTCGGGTTTGCCCTCTTCTACCGCGGCCAGCAAGGGAGCACTGACCGCAAAGGCAGCAAATTCGGCGTTATTTAAAGTAAAAGCGATCTCTTCCTTGGCCCACAGCGGCGATACCGGTACCGGAATGGCGCCGACCTTCTGGATACCGAAGTTAATAGCTACCGCCTGCGGAGTGTTGGTCATCCGGATGCCTACTCGGTCCTGAGCTATCACACCCGCTTCTCTCAAGATATTGGCAACCTTATTAGCCTCTTTCAGCAACTCGTTATAAGTTACCTTGGTGTCGCCAAACAGAATGGCAACATTATCGCCTCGACCCTCTTTGACATGCTTATCGAGAAATTCCTCGGCAATGTTGGCCTGGGCCGGCAGATCTTTGAACTCTTCCGGTACTGATTCATCAGGCCAGAGTTCTTTGGGGGGTAAATAATCTGCAGGAATCTCTTTCTTCATAAGCCTAAACCTCCTTGGTGGATTGATTAAATAATAATCGTCTTAGCCTTTTTATAGTTACACTAAATCATGTGAATCGTATAACAATCCCTGGTCTTTGTCAAGAATTTTGCGAGGCATTGGCCTGCCGAAGGAAATATATCGCCTAGATCCCAAGAAAGGGTTAAAATTCCTTCTCCACCGGTCGAAACCAGTAAATTATCTCCAAGGCGAAGGTCCTGGGGAGGGTGGGGGTGAAAAGAGAATTAAAATAGAGGTTGCGAAAAAGATCAGGACCTCACCAGGAGGTCCTGATCTTTTATCAGATTTTTACACCAGCGCTCAAAACAGCCAATAGGCCGTGGCCCGGAAGCGGTTGTCGTTCTGATCGCCGGCTCCGTAGAAGTCCCGGATCAGGCGGCTGTAATCGACCTGAAACTTCTGGTTGTGCCCGAAGCGGTAGTAATTCAGCCCCACAGTGTATTCCCGCAAAATACCTTCACGGGCGTTGACAATCTGATTGCCGTCCCGTACCGGCACCAGGTAATTGGTCTGATTGGCATTGGTGGCTAAGTAGCTCCAGGTATAGGGATTGTCGGCATCCTTCACCCGATTGGCATAGGCGTAACGAAACACCGCCTCCAGTTTCTTGGGAATGATGAATTGACCGGCGGCCACGTACCAGGCCTCCCGGTGGGCGGTGCGGTGCCCCTGGCCGAACTGCCCGGCAATAAAGGTATTGGGCCGGAATTCAGTGTAGGTCTCCCGGGCCCATTCCGTCTGCAGGGAGAAGCCGTGCCACTTGAAGACCGCCGCCAGGTCAAAGCCGTGGTTGGCGGTGTCATAGGTTTCGGGGGTATTAGTGCCGGGCCGGTTAGATCTATTCTTGTCCTTGTTGGTGAACAGCGACCCCAGCATATAGAACATCGGCCAGCCGGTATGGTAGTTGTAGTCGCCCTGCATGGACAGCTCCGAATTGTTCGGCCCACCATTGGGGAAGGGGGCGAACACCAACCGGCCGGTGTACAGGAATTCCGCATCATTCATATCATCGATGCCCCGGCTGCAAGGTCCGTTCCAGATGCCGGCCCAATAGCGCAGGTTGCGCGGCGCCCAAAGGTCCAGATCGCCCATGAGCATGAAGCCCTGGGAACGATACAGGTTGAAGCCCGCGGTATTGTACCTTTTGTTCCCGACCCCCCGGGTGGCGGAGCCGGACGGCCCGCGGAAATCGGCATTAACCCCGGGCCAGTGTTTATCGGTCTCCCCGGAGAAGATGGAGCGCTCCACAAAATTGAGTTTGAACCCGGACTGCCAGAACTCCAGCCCATAAGCCACCTTGCCCCGGCCCACCCAGGGCTGCAGGAACTTGTAACGCCCGTACCAGACCGCGGCGTCATGCACGTTGACTTCCTGATTGGGTTCCAACTGCACCTGGATCAGGTACTTGTAATCCTTCCAGGCGTGGCCATCGAAGATCAGCCGCAGCCGCCGGAATTTGAAGTAGGCGTTGCTTTCGGTCTTCATCGGTTCGGTGACCACGTCCTTGTCGCGGTTCAGATAGGTAAGCCGCGGCTGGAAGCCGAGGCGCAGGCGCATCTTGAACTTTTCATCCGGGGTCTGCATATAAAAGCCCTTCTTGTAACCTACCTCGATCTTGGGCTTGGGCATCTTGCTTGATTTGCTCTAATTCCTGGGCCCGCTTGGCCGACTCCCGGGCCTGACGGGCCCGATCCAGCTTTTCAGCCTTTTCTTTTAATTTCTGGGCCTTGTCTGCTGTAATGACCTTTTCTTCCACCAATAGCTCTAACAAGTCATTAGCGTCAATGGCTAAGGCGGGTTTGGACAGAAAAATTAAGACGAAAAATAATAAGCCTACTCCCCACAACTTCTGCAAAGCTCGCATATTCATTACTCCTTTCACCTTGATATCAAAAATTCCCCCAACTAGTCGCCACATAAATTGGCCCTCAGTTTATCCCATAAAACCACAAGCCTGAAGGAATGAAAGTAACATCGAAGTCCAAAACGAGGATGGCAAGGATTCTAGCTCCGAGGTTATTGGTTATTTGAGTAAGACAATTTTATTTTTAGCAACCTGTGTGCCATGCCGGGCAAGGGTATAAATCTAGTTAAGGACTCACAATCATTATGCTTTTACCAGGGATCCTAA
>MUKC01000031.1 GCA_002049795.1 Desulfobacca sp. 4484_104
AGGGAGGGACGATAAGGCGCAGACGATTGGGAGAAATAAATAACACCCGCATCAGCCCGGCCCTCAATCAGCCGGGGGTGGGCCATGGAAGCGGCTCATGGCTTCGGCGACTCCGGCGGTGAGGATGGTCTCCACGGCCTGGGCGGCCCGCTCAATCATGGCGTTAAAGATTTCGGCTTCTTCCGGATAGCAGGGGCTTAATACATAATCTTCAATGGTCTCACCATGTTGGGGACGCCCGATTCCGGCCTTGAGCCTTGAAAACTCCTGGGTTCCCAACGCCTGAATAATCGAACTGACCCCTAAATGGCCGCCGCCGCCACCCTGGCGGACGATTTTTAGACGTCCCAGGGGCACATCCAGATCATCATGGATGACCAGCAAGTCCTCCGGTCCCAGCCGGAAATAATCAAGCAACTGCCGCACCGGTGGGCCGCTGCGGTTCATGTAGTTGTAGGGCTGGGCCAGGAGCACGGTTTCCTGGGCAATCCGGCCCTGGCCCCAACGGTTTCCCAGGCTGTGTTTGGAGAGCGCCAGTCGCCAGCGCTGGCTGAGCACCTCAATGACCTCAAACCCCAAATTGTGGCGGGTATGTTGATATCGGGAGCCGGGGTTGCCCAGGCCTGCTACCAGACGCAACAGTCCCGACCTTTCAGGAGATATCCCGCGCCGGACCAGAGGCTGACTCTAGCGAAAAAAAATCGAGATGCAGCAAGTAATCCCGAAATGGATGACGCTGCGGTGATCGGGCTGGTAAGGGTGGAAATTTATCTGGCCGGTGCATTAGAATTTAGACAAATAGGGCACTGACCGAATCCTGGTGGTGGATGCGTTTAATTGCCTCCCCCAGCAATGCGGCTACCGACAACACCTTGATCTTGTCGCAGGTTTGGGCCTCGGCGGATAGTGGAATCGTATCAGTAACCACCAGACCCTGGAGCAACGATCCTTGGATATTGGCCACGGCATTTTGGGCCAGGACCGGATGGGTGACCGCTATTGGCCACGGCATTTTGGGCCAGGACCGGATGGGTGACCGCGGCATGCACCAGCCGGGCCCCGTGGCGCATCAGGATTTCCGCGGCACTGACCAGCGTGCCGGCGGTATTAACCATATCATCCAAAATGATGGCCTCTTTGCCCCAGACATTACCGATCAGGGTCATGGCCTTGATGGCTGCGCCTTCACGGCGTTTATCAATAATGGCCATGGTGGTATTGAGACGTTTAGCAAAGGCCCGGGCCCGTTCCACCCCTCCGGTATCGGGGGAAACTATGGTCGGTTCCGGCCCGAATTTTTGTCGTAGGTAGTCCAGCATTACCGGGGTGGCAAAGAGGTGGTCCACCGGAATATTGAAAAAACCCTGAATCTGGCCGGCATGCAGGTCGATGGTCAGCAGCCGCTGGGCCCCGGCGACGGTGATCAGGTCGGCTACCAGTTTGGCGGTAATGGGCATGCGGGGCGCGGTTTTGCGGTCCTGACGGGCATAACCATAATAAGGCAGTACCGCGGTAATGCAACCGGCCGAAGCCCGTTTGAGCGCATCCATCATCACCAGCAGTTCCATCAGGTACTCATTGACCGGGGGACAGGTCGGCTGGATGACATAAACATCCTTGCCGCGCACATTCTCGCTGATCTCTACGGTGATTTCGCCATCGGAAAAGCGCCCGACGCTGGCCTCGCCCAAGGGGATGCCTAAATACTGGCAGATCTTTTCCGCCAGCGGACGATTAGCGTTGCCACTAAAAACCTTTAATTCATCCATGCCAAGCTCTCCTCTGGTCCGGTCAGCAGATGGTCGCCGGAAATCCCCTGGGTTACCTGGAGCCATCCGGCCCCAGTGTTCTTAAGGTGCTCAGCCGCCCTCTGCGCCGCGGCCTGGTGCGGGAAAACCCCGAAGACCGTGGGGCCGCTGCCCGACATCAGGGTTGCCTGGGCTCCCTGACGACTGAGGGCAACTTTGAGAACCCCTAACTGTGGAAAGGCCTTTAAGGTCACTGATTCGAGATCATTATCAAACCAGGTGGCCCAGGTCTGGCAGGCCAGACGGCCACATATGACGTTCTCCTCGGTCCGGTTCCGGTTTAGGGTTAAATTGGCATATACCCAACCGGTGGGCACCGCAAATCCTGGATTAACTAGCACATACCAATATGCCGGCAGCCGGAGCGGGGTGAGCTCGGTGCCGATGCCGCGCCCCAGCGCCGGTCCGCCCAGCAGAAAAAACGGCACATCGGCCCCTAACCTCGCGGCCAGCCGATGCAAAGCCCCATAAGAGAGCGGATAACCGTGCAAGGCATTGAGACCGATCAACACTCCGGCGGCGTTACTGCTCCCCCCTCCCAGGCCCGCGGCTACGGGAATATTTTTCTTCAGCCTGATCTCCACCCCAAACTTCTGACCCCGTGCCGCTTGAAATACCTGGGCCGCGCGATAGGCCAGGTTGCGCTCATCTTGGGGTAGCTCCGGATGGTCACAGGCCAGCCCGATGGCCTTCCCGGTCAGGGTTAGAGTCAGCTCATCCGCCAGACTCAAAGGTTGCATCACCGTGATTAGATTATGATAGCCGTCTGGTCGTCGGCCGATCACCTTGAGGAACAGGTTAACCTTGGCCGGGCACATCCGGGTAAGGGCGTGCAAAGTTAGCCTCCGGAGCAGGACACCTCTTTCACGTAACGCATCCGCAGATCATAAAGCAGATGATCGAATAGATTCTCCTCCTCGGTGGTGAGGTTATTTCTGGTTTTTTCCCGCAGTAAGCCTAAAAGATCAATAGTCTGCTTGGCCAGCGGCAGGTCCTTTTTCGTTTCTCCGGTAGCTGGATCAGGAAGATCTCCCAGATGCAGAAACGCGGAGGAGCTGAGCGAAATCAGGAAAGATGAAAAGGTGATCTCCGGCAAGGGACAGGTGCGGGATTCAGCTTCTGATTTACCCTCTTCCGAGGCGGCGGCCGCCGCCGCGCCCTCCGACCGGGTTTCTTCCCGCAGGCGAGCTTTTTCTTCCTCGCTCTGAAAAAAGAACCGTTTGTCTTTAACCGTGTAACCTTTATCTTCGGTTTCGGCCATGCCTGATATCCTCCCTAAATAAAATGCCATAGCCCATAAGCCGGGTGATTAACTTTGGCTTTTCATAGTTCGAGCTGCATGGCTTTGGCGACATGGGGCAAACGGCGCACATCTTCCAAACACTCTGGAGTTATCGGGGTATCGGTGGTAAGTAGGATAACGTTTTGCCCCCGTTCCTTTTCCTGACCCACCTGCATGCGGGCAATATTGATATTGTGCTTGCCGATGGTGGTGCCGATGGAGCCGATCACTCCGGGCCGGTCGGTATTATAGATGAACAGCAGGTGGCCTTCCGGCAAGGCTTCCAGGCGGAATTCATTGATCCGCACCAGTCGAGGTTCGTATTTGCCGAATATGGTTCCGGCCACCGAGTATTGCTGGGTTCCGGAGCGGACCGACAGCCGGATCAAGGTAGTAAAGTCTTCGGCGGATTCGATTTTGGCCTCGGTCAGGTGAATGCCCCGACTCTTGGCGATGCTGGGGGCATTGATATAATTAACCTCGTCATGCATCACCGGATATAACAGACCCTTGAGCAAGGAATGGGTCAAGGGCTTGGTCTCCAGTTTGGAGACCTCGCCGATGTAATCGATGGCCACGCTATCAATGGGGCCTTCAATGATCTGGGCCTGGAAACTGCCCAGGGCTTCGGCCAGGGTCAGATAGGGCCGCGCCTGAGCCAGCATTTCGCCGCTCACCGCCGGGGCATTGACCGCATTTTTTATAGTTCCGGTGAGGAGATAATCCGCGACTTGTTCGGCGATCGCCACGGCCACATTTTTCTGGGCTTCTTCGGTCGAGGCTCCTAAATGGGGGGTACAGATGACATTACCCATGATCAAGAGGGGGGAACCGACCGGAGGTTCTTGTTCAAAGACATCGATGGCCGCTCCGGCCACGATCCCCTCCTGCAAGGCATCCACCAGCGCGGCCTCATCAATCAGACCGCCCCGGGCGCAGTTGACCACCATGACCCCCGGTTTCATTTTGCGGAAGGCCTTGCGGTTAAGGATATGGGCGGTGTCCTTGGTCTTGGGGGTATGCAAAGTAATGAAATCGGAACGGGCCAAGAGATCGTCCAGCGATACCATCTCCACCCCGCAGGAAGTCACCATCTCCCGTTTGACGTAGGGGTCGTAACCCAGGATGCGCATCTTTAGGCCTTGGGCCCGGCTGGCCACTATGGTGCCGATCCGTCCCAAGCCGATGATCCCCAGCGTCTTATTATAAAGTTCCCGGCCCTGGAAACGCTTTTTCTCCCAGCGGCCTTCACGCATGGAATGCGCGGCCTGGGGAATATTCCGGGCCAAAGCCAGCAGCAAGGAAATGGCATGTTCCGCGGTGGTAATACTATTGCCCCCCGGGGTATTCATGACCACGATACCCCGTTTGGTGGCCGCGCCAATATCGACGTTGTCCAGGCCGGTACCGGCCCGGCCCACTACCTTAAGACGATTGGAGGCCTCGATCACTTTGTCGGTAACCTTAGTAGCACTGCGGATGATCAGGCCCTCCACATCCTGAATGGCCTCCATTAATTCAGCCGGATCCATGCCTACCTGGACTACTACCTCGATATTGGGAGTGTTCTCCAAAACCGCGATCCCGGCCGGATGCAGGTCATCACTTATCAGCACCTTCATAGCTTAGGCCTCCCCAAACAGAATCTGTTCCGCGGCTCGGACCCCGCTTCCCAGCTCTACCTTGTAACCCAACTCATTCAAGACCACTTCGAGGGCGGCAATCGCCATAATCACATCGAAGGAATCAATATAGCCCATATGAGCGATGCGAAAGATCTTGCCTTTGGCCTGGGCCTGTCCGCCCGCAATGGTTATCCCATATTTTTCACGGAGCAATTTGACCACTTGTTGGCCGTCGATGCCCGCCGGCGCCTGGATGGCGGTCAGGGCTTCGCTGGGATTATCCTTGGAAAAGAGCTCCAGACCCAGTGCCGCGACCGCGGCCTTGGTGGCCTTCGAGAGCAACCAGTGCTTGGCAAAAGTTTTTTCCAGGGTCTCCTGTTGGATGAAGGCCAAGACATCCTTCAGCCCGATCATCAGGGAAACCGCCGAGGTATATGCCCCTTGGTTTTTTTCCAGGGATTTCTTTTCCTTGGCAAAATTGAAATAAAATTTTGGGCAGCGGGAGGTTTTGACAAATTCCCAAGCCTTGTCGCTGAGGCCGACAAAGGCCAGACCCGGCGGGAGCATGAGCGCCTTCTGAGAGCCGGTGACCAATACGTCCAGATGCCATTCGTCCATGGGCAGAGGATAAACCCCGAGCGCGGAAATGGCATCTACGATGAGGATAACTCCGGGCCGGTCCTTGAGGAGCTCGCCCAGTTCCTGCACCGGATGTTTGACGCCGGTAGAGGTCTCATGGGCCTGGACGCAGACCGCCTTGATCTCGGGATGGAGTTGCAACTGCTCGGCGACCGCGGCCGGAGTCACCGCCCGGCCCCATTCCACATCCAGGTTTACCACTTTTACGCCATAAGCCTCACAAATTTCGCCCCAACGCTCACCGAACTTACCGCCCCGGACCACCAGCGCGGTATCGTCCGGAGACAAGGTGTTGGTAATCGCCCCTTCCATGGCCCCGGTGCCGGAGGCCGCAAAAATCAGGACTTCATTTTTGGTTTGGTAAAGATACTTAAGACCCTGCCGGATCTCGGCCAGCACCTCGGCAAATTCCGGGGCGCGGTGATGGATGATGGGACTGGCCATAGCCAGCAAGGTTTGGGGCGAGATCGGTGTCGGCCCCGGTGCCATTAAATAACGTTTTTTCATAAGCCTGGGTTTCCTTTAACGCACATTTTTCCGGACCTGCCGGAATTTAGATTTTACAAGAAATTTCTTAAATTTGTTAATTTATTTTTTTAAGGGCGACCTGTCAAGAGACTTAGCTCCTGAAATATGACATTAAATATTGATAAAGCCCTTTGCCTGCCAGCTATCCAACTTCTCCAATACCCGCGCCTTGCAAATTACGCCTGCGGTGATTAATAAGTTTATGACGCTCCGGCGGCTAGAGCGAGCTTAAGTAGCGATCAGAGCTGCGCCTGCGGCTGTGGCTGTGGGGAGCACGATCATGGCTGCGGGGCAGTAGACGATCCCCTTTCCCGGGTAAGCATGGAGCTCCAGACCCAGGCCCTGGCTCTGACCCTGGAACGGGCCTTTCCGGGGCAGGTCCAGGTGCGCTATATCAATGTGCTCCGTGATTCCCAGGGGCCGGAGTTACCTCAGACTGAGATCTTACGCTCCGGAGCCTATCCTCCGCCCCTGGTCTATATTAATGGCCAGGGACGGTTTGCCGGGGGATTGCCGGCCGAACGCATCCGCGAAGAAGTAGGTCGCTGCCTGACTTCGGCTCCGGAAAATTAACTTAGATTAGGTCAAATTATGGGCGGGACGGCCCAGCAGCACCCAAGCCTGATTACCCTCCTGACCGATTTTGGCAGCCAGGATGGTTATGTCGGGGTTGTGAAAGGGGTCATCCTGGGGATAAATCCGCGGGCGACGCTGGTGGATCTCAGTCATGATCTGCCACCCCAGGATGTGATCGCCGCTGCCCTGGTGCTGCAGGCCGCCCAGCCCTATTTTCCGCCCGAGACCATCCATCTGGCGGTGGTGGATCCGGGCGTGGGGACCGCGCGGCGGGCGCTGGCCCTACGGGTCCGGGACCAGTTCTGGGTAGGGCCTGATAATGGCCTGTTCCACCTGGTTCTGGAAGGCCAGAGGGGGTTCCAGGCCGTTTGCCTGGAAAATTCCGCCTATTTCCTCCCTCAGGTGTCGGCGACCTTTCACGGCCGGGATGTCTTTGCGCCGGTTGCCGCCCACCTCTCCACCGGGGTTTCCCTATCTGAATTCGGTCCCCCTCTGACTGATCCGGTTCGCCTACACCTACCCGTGCCTGCTATTAGTTCCCAGCTCCTCCGGGGAGAGGTTATCCATGTTGATCACTTCGGCAATCTGATCAGCAATATCCGATTTTCGGAATTGGAGATCTGGAGACAGGGACGTTCTTTGGAAGTGCTAGTCGGCGGCCACCACCGCGTCCGTCTGGTCCGGACTTATGGATCAGGGGCGCCGGGGGAACTTATAGCCCTGGAGGGCAGCTACGGCTATCTGGAAATCGCCTGTGTGCAAGGGAATGCCGCCCAGCTGCTAGGTGGCGGGCGACAATTATCCATTGCCGTCATGGCTTAATACCGGGATATTATATGGCCACCAAAACCAAAATCGTTATAATAGGTATATTATGGGTGTTGTTTAGCCTCAATTTAGTAACCATTTGGGGCATTTCCGATCAATCAAGCCAGGGGGTAGCAATGACGGCAGCGACTACGGCCAATCCAGTAATTTTGGTAACTTTTGACAATAACGCTCATGATCCCCGCCTGGCCACGGCCTGGGGGTTTTCCTGTCTGGTACGGGGGTTGGAGAAGACCATCCTGTTCGATACCGGCGGCTCTGGCTCGGTCCTGTTAAGCAATATGGAAAAGATGGGGCTGGACCCGAGCGCAGTAGATCTGGTAGTGCTCTCCCACATTCACGGTGATCACACCGGCGGCCTGGACGGGTTTCTGCGTCGCCATGCCAGGGTCAGCGTTTATCTGCCCCAGTCTTTTCCTGCTGATTTTAAGGGCGACGTGAAACGCGCCGGGGCTCAGGTGGTCGAAGTTTCCGGTCCCCAGCCGATCTGTGCCGGGGCCGTAACTACCGGTGAACTGGGCTCGGGTTGGGGACTGCGGGAACAATCCCTGGTACTGGAGACTGCCAAGGGTCTGGTGGTGATCACCGGCTGTGCGCACCCGGGCATTGTCAACATTGTCGAGAAAGCCAAAGCAGTGGTCAAAGGCGAGATCTTGCTAGTCATGGGCGGCTTCCATCTGGCCGGGCATTCTGCCCATGATATCGCGGGAATTATCAAGCGCTTTCAACAATTGGGGGTGCGCTACGTCGGACCTTGCCATTGCAGCGGCCTAGCCGCCCAGCAGCAGATGGCCGCGGCTTATGGGGATAAATACCTGGCTATCGGGGTCGGGAGCATCATCAATATCGGCGACCTTAAGTAGTTTCCATCCGGAAACCCCATAATTGCCTCTGTCTCAAGGGAGAGAGAAGATCTAAGGTTTCCGGATGAATACCAAGTAACTGTCCTGTCGGTGGCCGGGGCCGCAGTTAAAGCGAAATCTAGCTTTGGGCTTGTGGAAGATAGCCGCTTATGCTATAAATTTTGGTAATTTTTAAAAATTCGGTGAAAATTATCTAAATAAATGTCACGGGCCAAATATCAGCGGCGTCTTACGGGTGGCCTCTATTTTATCAATGATGTCTCCCGCATAGTTAATCTCTCCCAGAAACGCATCCGGGAATATGAGAAAGAGGGATTCATCAAGCCCATCCGGGAAGAGAATACTAATAACCGCTTGTATTCCGAATTTGAAATATCCCAGATCTTAAAGATCAACGATCTTATCCACCATCGCGGTTTTACGGTGGCCAGTCTCAAAAACCTGCTGGTGCTGGCCCCCTGCTGGAATATCTTTGACTGCCAGATGAAGGAAGAATGCCCGGCCTACAAGCTCCCCTGGCGGCCCTGCTATGAGGTCCGGGAATATCGGGGCACGGCTTACAATGGCACTTGTGAACGCTGTGCCGTCTATCTCAACCGGGAACAGAGAAAAGATAAGGTCCTGGAGAAGTTCGAATCCCAGAAGTGATTACCCCCCGGCACGGCCCGGCCTCAGCGTCGGCCACCACTCCCACGAAGCGGCCACCCGCCCTGGCCCTGGTCGGCCCCTCCAATAGCGGCAAAACCGAATTGATCTGTCGTCTCCTGACCACGCTGCGGGGTCAGGGTATGAAAGTGGCAGCCGTCAAACACAGCCAGCGACGCCTGCCCATCGATCAACCCGGCAAAGATACCTGGCGTTTTCACCGGGCCGGGGCCCAGGTGGTGGCCCTGGCGGCCCCGGGGATGTTGCAGGTGACCCAGAGTCTCGAAGCCGACCCGGAATTAGCGTCGGCTTCCCCGGCTGATCTCCAAGATTATCCACAGGTTATCGCCTATATTAGTGATCACCCCCTGCCTACCGGGCGACCGGTCTTTAGCCGAAACCAGGTAGCGGAGATTGCGGCCTTTATCTTGAAGCAGAAACAGATTTGACTGCACCGGTTAAAACCGGTGCCACCATAATTATTTAACAATGTGAGGTAATAGCAGCGTTCATGACATCTGCCCAGATCCACATTTTTACTTAGGAATATTCAGCAACGGAAACCGAAAACCGAAAACCGAAAACCGAAAACTCTATCACGGGGGCCATTCTGGCCGGGGGTCAGAGTCGCCGCCTGGGCCAGGACAAGGCGACCCAGAGTTTGGGCGGGCGGCCCCTGGCCCAATGGGTCGCCGCGGCCCTGACGCCCCTGGTCCAGGAATGCTGGCTGATTACCAATCACCCGCAGCCGCACCTGGTCTTGGACCTGCCTATGGTAACTGATCTAGTCCCCGGTCGCGGGGTCTTGGGAGGATTGCTGACTGCCATGTTTTACGCCCGTTATCCCCTGGTGCTGCTGGCACCCTGTGATACCCCTTTTCTCCAGACCAGCATGTTAAAAAATCTAGTGACCCAGGCCCAAAGCAAGCGGGTAGACGCGGTGTTCTGTCAGTCCAGCCGAGGCTTGGAGCCCTTACCGGCGATCTTTAAGACCCGGCTGTTCTCCCGGCTTGAGGCCTTTCTGACCCAGGGCGATTATCGGGTCCGGGAATTTCTGCGCCACTGCCGTACCCGCCTGGTGCCGCTGGGAGCCGTCGCCCGCCTCGACCCCCAGGAACTGAGCTTCCTGAATGTCAATACCCCGGCGGAATTTGACCAGGCCCGGAAAATGGTGCGATCCCAGAGTTAAGCCTTAGTGGGAAAAATATTTTCGAAATGGCAAGGCTGATTGTGTTATAATGTGAAAGGGTTAGGTTGCCGGTCGGGGATGAAGGCGTGGGTATGAATTATCTCTATTATGGCGATAACTTAGAGATTTTGCAGAAGTATATTGTCGACCATACGGTTGACCTGATCTATATCGACCCCCCGTTTAACTCCAGTCGGGACTACAATATTCTATTCAGAGAAGCGGATGGCGCGGCCTCCGATGCTCAGATTACCGCCTTCGAAGATTGTTGGCACTGGACCGCGGCCGCGGAAGCCACCTTCCGGCAATTGGTTGACACCGCCCCCCCTGCTCTGGTGGAAATGATGCGAAATTTTCGGAGCTTCATTGGCGAGAATGACATCATGGCCTATTTAACCATGATGGCTATTCGCCTGGTCGAGTTGCGGCGAGTCTTAAAAGACACCGGCTCCTGTTATCTCCACTGTGACCCCACTGCCAGCCATTATCTAAGGATTCTGTTAGACATTATTTTTGGAAAACGTAATTTTCAGAATGAGCTGATTTGGAAACGGACTTCGGCGCACAGCGACGCCCGGCGGGCAGGTCGGGTTCACGATGTCATTTTTTTATATAGCAAGTCCGAGAGAACCTGGACCTGGAACAAATTATATACTCCTTATGAAAAAGATTATGTTGAGAGTCATTATCGTAAAGCCGACCCCGATGGACGACTTTGGTATGATGATAATCTGATCGCTCCACGTGGGGCAGGACCGGTTTATGATTGGAAAGGCGTGACCCGGGCCTGGCGGGTTACCAGAGAAAACATGGAAAGATTGGAGCGGGAAGGGAAACTCTATTACACGGAAAAAGGGGTGCCTAGATATAAGCGTTATCTTGACGAAATGCCTGGATTGCCCTTACAAGATGTATGGACCGATATCTTCCCGATCAATTCTCAGGCCAAAGAACGTTTAGGCTACCCGACCCAGAAACCCCTGGCTTTGCTGGAGCGCATCATTCGGGCTTCTTCTAATCCTGGAGATGTGGTATTAGACGCCTTCTGCGGGTGCGGGACCACCATTGATGCGGCTCAGAAACTGGGCCGTCGCTGGATCGGCATTGATATCACCCATCTGGCCATTGCCCTGATCAAAAACCGGCTGCGCGACCGCTATGGCCCGAATCTGGAATATGAAGTTATTGGTGAACCCCGGGATGTCCCCAGCGCCCGACAACTGGCCCAGCAGGACCGCTATCAGTTTCAATGGTGGGCCTTGAGTCTGGTCCCGGCCCGCCCGGTAGGTGACCAGAAAAAAGGGGCGGATCAAGGCATCGATGGCGTGCTATATTTTTTGGATGATAAAGGCCAGGTTAAAAAGATTGTCATCCAGGTCAAAAGCGGCAAGGTTTCGGTCAAGGACATCAGGGAACTGGCCCACGTCGTCGAGCGCTACAAAGCTCAGATCGGGGCGCTCCTAACCTTGGAAGAGCCGACCAAACCTATGATCACCGAGGCCTTGGGTCAGGGCGTCTATCATTCTCCTACCTGGAAACGCGATTATCCCCGCTTGCAGATTCGTACTATCGCCCAATTGCTCTCCGGTTATGGTCTGGACTATCCCCCCTCCCTCAATCCCGGTCTGACTTTTAAAAAGGCCGAAAAAGACAACTTCTCGGAATCGCAGGAAGCCAAACAGGGCGGTTTATTAATCAATCCCGAATCTTGAAAGATAGCCACTCAGTGAGACTGCCCTTAATCAATGGATTCTCCTTCGCTGTTGGGGTTTATGATCATGGTCCTATTTTATAGTTATCATTGATAGGTTATTCCAAGCTCATAATGGCACTAGCTCCACCTCTCCCCAGGCCCCTAATTTATCCCCGACAATGACCACCGCAGCCAACAGACCCGGCACCTGGGCTACCCAGTCCAGGGCCTGGGGAATGGCTGGCGCATCAGTGACCCGATTACCTAAGGCAGTGGCGGTCGCATCGGCCAGGGTAGCGCTGGGAGCCAATACACAGGCGGCATCGGCCCGGCCCCGGCTGAAGGAATGGCCGACGGTGGCGGATGAGGTGCAAATACTTAACGGAGTGCTGGCCGCGGCAATTTTAATCCCGACCCGCTGGCTCAATGGCGAGTGGCCGGCGTAGATCGCCACCGTAGCCGGGCCCGACACGGCCAGAAAGATATCCCCGCCGTTTTCGACGATCACCTCCGGGCTATAAGCTTGCAAGGCCCGCCCCACCTGTTCGGCCACGGCCCCAGCGACCGCAGCCATCGGCCCTACCCCGACCCGGGCCGCGGCGGCGATCATCTCCTTGACCAGAGCCGGAGCAAAGGGGTCCGGCGGCCAGGGGGTTAAAGTATGGAGAAATTCAGGATGAGCGGCAATGTAACGCTCCAGTTGATAGCGCTCCTGACAGACCAGATCCCGGGTCAGGCGGCTCAGGTCTTGAGACGCCAGGACCAGGAGATCGGTTTCTTTGATCACTACTCGAAAGGCGGTGAGCTGACCGCGGGCCATGCGGGTGCGATAGGTCCGCTCTTCCTCAGGCATGGCTTATCCCGTTTTCTGTTTTTGGTTTTCTCATTTCGGTTGCAATGCTTAAAATAATAAATGCCTTAAGTGATTAGTTGGTTAAAATTAAATGATAACTTGGTATTAGCTTCCTTTCCAGGCGATGAGTATGACTCCGGCGGCCATCAGCAAACTCCCGGGCAGTCGGGCGGCCAGATGACTTTCTTTGAGCCACAGGCCGCCATAGAGCACGCTGATCACCAGGCTGGTGCGTTTCAGGGCGATCAGATAGGCCGCCGGGGCCAATTGAATGCCGTGCATATGGCACAGGATGCTGGCCGCGGCGCAAAAACCCAATAACAGGCCCCAGCCCGGCCGGGCCCATAAGAGCTTACCAGGGCGGGAGCGGCTCCAGGGATAGCCCGACAACATCACCCCGGTAAAGACACAGGGATAAAATAGCCCGAAAAAGGTCGGCGCGGAATTGAGCACCGCCAGTTTGCCCAGGGCCGAAGTGCAGGCGAAGATGGCCGCCACCAGCAACATCAGCCGGGGTCCGGAGGCTTGCCAGAGGGCGGTTAGGGGTGCCAGCCAACCATAGCGCCGTCGGTCCAGATTAAGGATGTAGCTTCCCGCAGCCACCAGTCCGATACCGCCAATGCCCCAGATATTTAAAGACTCGCCTAGCAATACCTGGCCGGTGAGGATCAAGAGCACCGGCGTAAAGGCCAGCATCGGGGTGCACAAAGAAATCGGCGATACCTGCAAGGCCCGCATATAGAGAAGCTGGGCGACGATTTCCAGCGGCAGGGCCGCGGCCACCGCATAAAAAAAGGTTCGCCCCAAGGGGGGAATGGAGATGCACAGCCAGCCAATGCCCAAAAACGGCACGGCAAACAACAGACGGACCAGGATCATGCCGTAGGGCGGCAACCCAACAAAGTAACGCTTGGTCAGGGCATCGGCGCTGGCCAGACCCAGGGCCGAGCCCAGGGCATAGATGATCCAAAGCTGTTCCTCCATCTCAACCAGGCTCCCTGGCCTGTTGGAGGGCATTGCTGAGGCGGACGAAATCATCCACACTTAAGGTTTCAGCCCGACGCTGCGGGTCAATAGCTAGTTGCTCAAGAGTATTCAAGATCTGCTCCGGGGTGGACCCAAGTTCGGCGGCCTGGGCCGCCAGGGTATTTTTCAAGGTTTTGCGCCGCTGGCTGAAGGTCAGTTTAACCACCCGGGTCAGAAAGGATTGGTCTTCGGCGGGCAATGTCGTCCCATCCGGCTGCAAGCGCAGGACCAGCGAATCTACCTGGGGAGGAGGATAAAAGTTATTGGGGCCCAGCGTAAAGAGCCGCTCCATCCGGGTATGATACTGCAGCAGGACCGACAGAATACCATAATCCTTGCTGCCCGGCCCGGCCAGCAGGCGCTGGCCCACCTCCTGCTGGACCATGAAGACCATGGTGCTAATGGCTGGTTTCTCGCCGATCAGTTTAAACAACAAGGGCGAGGTGATCTGATACGGCAGGTTGCCGATTACCGCCAGTGGGTGTCCGAGGCTACGGCTTAGCCCTAGAAAATCAAAGTTCAGTGCATCCTGAGTAATGACTTTGACGTTGGGGAAAGTGGCCAGTACTTCCGAGCGCAACCCTTGAGCGAGCTGCGCATCCATTTCCAGGGCAATTATTTGAGCCGCGGCCTGGGCCAGAAAGACGGTCAGAGCCCCCAGTCCGGCGCCGATTTCGACCACGGTTTCAGACCCGCCCAGTTCCAAGGCCGCGACAATGCGCCGGGCCTGGTCCGGATGGAGCAAAAAATGCTGGCCCAGGGATTTTTTAGGCCTCAGTCCCAGACGGCGGCATAGGACTTTGGGAGAGATGCAGGGCACGGTTGGGCTTCCTGGCGCGGCGCGTCCGATAGCGCACAATTCCCCAGTAAGTTAAGAAATAGGCGATAATTGCTATAGGTAGGGCGATGATTACCCCGCCTAACTGCAGGGCCAGATTAATCCGCCAGCCCAGGCGCAGAATGTCCAGTAGATTAAACGTTTCTGGCAGTGAAAAACTCTGCCCGGGAAATAACAGTAATTGCCCCATCTTAAAGCTAAAATAATAGAACAGCGGGATGGTTAGCGGATTGCTGACCCAACACCCCATGACCGCGATAACCCGGGAGAGCCGGAACAGGGAGGCCAGCGCCATGGAAAGAATCATATGAAGAGGTATGGTCGGGGTTACCCCGATAAATACCCCCAGGGCCATACTCCAAGCCAGCCGCCGCGGCTCCCCCGGCAGCCGGCGGAGACAGAGATAAAAATAACGAATTCTACGGCGCCAACGCATGGTCAGTGAAAAACCTGGAATATGAGTTCGATCTTCCAAAGTTATTTATTCTGATCTTATATTATTAGCGACTGATTAGCCTTTGGTTTAAATAACACAGTTTAAGGGCTTTATTCCGGCGCGGTAAATCACCTGGTTTCAGTCACTGACTCTGCCCGCAAGGCCCGGCGCAGCACCTTGCCCACCATGGTTTTGGGTAATTCCGAACGAAATTCGATAATCCGCGGTAGTTTATAGGAGGCTAGCTGAGTCTTACAGAATTCTTGGATTTCTTCAACCGTGAGATTAACCCCGGGTTTGGGGACCACAAAGGCCTTGACCGTTTCCCCGCGATAGGGGTCGGGAATGCCCACCGCGACCGCGTCCATGATCTGGGGATGTTGATAGAGCACCTCTTCAACTTCCCGAGGATAGATTTTGTAACCCCCGGCGATGATCACGTCTTTTTTGCGATCGACGATATAAAAATAGCCTTCGGGGTCCATGGAGGCCAGATCGCCGGTGTAGAGCCAACCGTTGCGGAGCACCAGCGCGGTTTCGGCGGGGTTCTGCCAATAGCCGCGCATCACTTGGGGGCCGCGAATGATCAGCTCCCCCACTTCCCCCGGCGCCAGCTTCCTGGTGCCGGACTCGGCGTCCACGATCCGGGCCTCAGTATTGGGAAAAGGCAGGCCGATGCTGCCTGATTTGCGCACCCCTTGGATGGGGTTGAGATGGGTTACCGGCGCAGCCTCGGTCAGACCATAACCTTCCAGAATCCGCCCGTGGGTCAGGCTCTCAAAGCGTTCCTGCACTTCCTGGGGCAGCGGCGCGGAGCCGCTGATACAACCCCAGATCGAGGATAGATCAAACTTGCCGATCCGGGGGTGATTGATGAGGGCCACAAAGATGGTAGGCACCGCGGGGAAGACCGTAGGTCGATATTTATGAATAGCCCTAAGGACCTGATCGACCTCAAACCGGGGCAGGATGATGACCGTACTGGCCAGCGCCAGGGGCCAATTCATGGCCGCGGTCATGCCAAAGGCATGGAAAAAGGGTAACACCGCCAGGACGCGCTCAGCCCCGCGGTTGACTCGGGGCAGCCAGGCGTTGATCTGCGCCACGTTGGTCATCAGGTTCTGGTGGGTCAGCATCGCCGCCTTGGGCACGCCAGTGGTGCCACCGGTATATTGGAATACCGCCAGGGCCTCGCACTGCTGCGCTAGTTCGGGGGGAGCAGGCCGGGGGGTGTGCAGGAGATCCCTAAAACTTAGCTCCCCTTTATCTGGCCGGACCCCCGTGGTCAGCCCCTGGCGGCGGGCTTTAAAAGGATAGAGCCAGTTGAGCGGGAAAGGCAGATATTCAGCCAGGCCGGTGACGATCAGGTGGTCCAGAGGGGCGCTGGTGCTCAGCTTTCGAACCTTGGGCATCGTATGATCCAGAGCGATCAAAATCCTGGCACCTGAGTCGTTTAGTTGATAAGCCAGTTCCCGGGGGGTTGACAGCGGGTTGAGCATGACTACCACCGCCCCTAACTGCAGGGCGGCATAATATCCCAGTATCGCTTGCGGGCAGTTGGGAAGCAGCAGGGCCAGCCGCTGGCCCGGCTGCAGCCCCAAGTGATATAACCCGGCTGCCAGTCGGGTAATCTGAGACCTTAACTGGCTATAGGTAATCTTCCGGCCAATAAACCGGAGGGCCACCGCCTCGGGGAAATCCTTGGCCGACCGGGCCAAAGCTTGCGGCAGAGTAAGGGTAGGAAGGTCGATTTCCGGCGGCACTCCGGGATCATAATGCTGCTGCCAACAGAATGGTTTATCCACCAGTAAACTATCCGTTATCGATTTTAATTCGGGATTTGCCATTTTTCGGCGGCGCCCGGACCGTAGAGCTGGGCAATGTCTTCTTTGGTCGCTTCCCGTACCTCCCGGATATTGATCACCACTTCCAGTTCCTTCCCTGCCAAAGGATGATTGAAGTCGATCACCACGGTCTCCGGTCTGAGTTCCCGAATATAGAATTTGGAAGGCTGCCCCTGTTCATTGGTAGCCTCAAAAATCAAGCCGGGACGTAGTTCCACCGAAGGGTCAAATTCATCCCGTCTGACCTCGTAAATCAGTTGGTCGTTTATTTCTCCAAAAGCCTGTTGGGGGGTGAGATTGACTACCTTGATTTCATCCTCCTCCATATCCAGGAGGGCCTTTTCCAAACCCAGAGGCATGCCGCCGCGTCCCATACAAATAGATATTTCTTCGGGGTCGCCGTCGGGTGGATAAATGGTGTCATTGTCTATCCGGAGCTGATATTCCAGATTAACAAATGAGTTTTGGCCGATTTTCATAGTATTCTCCTGACTGCTCGAAAATTTAATAAACTTCCCTGACCTGGCCTTGATCGGTAGGCCGTCTGCCTGACCAGGGCTGAATGGCATTGAACTGGGGCTGGGGGACCTCGCCACGGGTACGGTTATGATTGATTTACCAATTCGACAGTAGCTTGAGCGCGGGGAGGCCCGGCCGGGGGTCAAATTGAATCTAATTATATGCCAAGCTGATTGATAAGGCAAGTTAATGTCTTAGGAAATTCCGGGAGGGAGGTGATAAATTTAATAATCTGGAGCACGATAAATTTTTTCTTGACAGGGGTAAAAAAAATTGGTTATTTTGATATTATGATCGGAAAGTCGAGGGCAAAGGCACACAGGTCTGCTTATTGGGGCGGGGAGAACTTTAGCTGTTATTATTACTTTCGACCCCTGACCTGCGTCTCGACTTTTAAAAGTAAATAGCTAATAAAAATAAAGACTTTTAAAAGCCGTGGCGCAGCACAGGCGACCACGGCTTTTTTATTGTTCGCGGCCGAGGTCGAAATGGAAAGCCGCTCCCGGCCCGAGGAGGAGAGCAGATGATTGGTAAACAGATTCGCATGGAACGCATTATTAATCGGGAAACTGGTCGCACCGTGTTGGTTCCCATGGATCATGGGGTTACCGTGGGACCGATCGAAGGGCTAATCGATATGAAAACTACCGTCGATCACGTAGCCCTGGGCGGCGCTAATGCCATTGTCATCCATAAGGGCCTGGTGGGGAGCGGCCATCGCCGCCGGGGCCGGGATGTCGGCCTGATCATCCATTTATCGGCCTCTACCAGTCTGTCACCCTTTCCCAACGCCAAGACCCTGGTCTGCAGTGTGGAAGAAGCCATCAAATTGGGGGCCGATGCGGTTTCCATTCACGTCAATATCGGCAACGGCATGGAACGGGAAATGCTTACCGATCTGGGCCAGGTGTCGCAGGAGGCGCACGAATGGGGCATGCCGCTCTTGGCCATGATCTACCCGCGCGGCGAACGTATTAAGGATGAATATGATCCCAAGGTCATCAAGCACGCGGCGCGGTTAGGTGCGGAATTAGGGGCGGATATTGTTAAGGTGTCTTATACCGGTTCGGTGGAAAGCTTCCGCGCGGTGATCGCCGGCTGTCCGGTGCCGGTGGTGATTGCCGGCGGTCCGAAGATGAACTCGGATCGAGATATCCTGGAAATGGTCAAAGGCTCGGTCGAAGCCGGAGGCTCCGGGGTATCCATTGGCCGCAATGTGTTTCAACACCGAGAGCCGTCGCGCATGGTCGGCGCCATCAGTCTGCTGGTGCATGAGAATAGCACGGTGGATGAAGCCCTTTCCTTTCTACAAACTGGATGATTAGGGAGTGAAGATGAAACAGGCATGGGTAAAGGTTGATCCCTGGGATAAAAAACGGGTAACCACTGCTTTGGAAGGGGGCGCGGACGCCGTCTTGGTACCGAACGGTTATGCCGATGAAGTCCGAGGACTGGGCCGTATCCAGGTAATTGCTCCCGATGGCGACCTGATTCCGGGGCAGGACGTCCAGACCATAACGCTGACCAGCATGGAAGATGAGGCCGAAGTCATTCGACTGGCGCAGAGCGGGCCGGTGATTGTGCAGTGTTCGGATTGGACCATCATTCCTTTAGAAAACCTGGTAGCTCGCTGCAATAATCTGTTCGTCGAAACCAACAGTGCTGAAGACGCCCGCACGTTCTTAGGGATCTTGGAGCGCGGCGTCGATGGCCTGGTGATTACCACCGCTGACTTATCAGAATTGAAGAAGATTTTGCGGGTCGTCAAAGAGGTGTCGCCGCCGGTGGAGTTAAGCGTGGCCCAGATCACCCAGATCAAGCCGCTGGGCATGGGCGATCGGGTCTGTGTGGATACCTGTACCAATATGGGAGCAGGGGAGGGCATGCTGATCGGCAATTCGTCGGCGGCCCTGTTCCTGGTCCACGCTGAATCCCTGGAAAATCCCTATGTGGCGCCTCGGCCTTTCCGGGTTAATGCCGGTCCGGTTCACGCCTATATCCGGGTTCCGGAGGGCAAAACCCGCTACTTGGGGGAATTAGCCGCCGGGGATGAGGTGCTGATCGTCAACCATACCGGCCGTACCCTGCCCGCCGTGGTGGGCCGCATAAAATTGGAGAAACGGCCGCTGATGCTGATTGCCGCCAGTTGCGGCGGACAAGAATTCAGTACGGTGGTCCAAAATGCCGAGACCATTCGGCTCACTCAACCGGGGGGCGAGGCCGTTTCGGTGGTGCATCTCAAGCCTGGCGATGAGGTGTTGGTTGCCCTGGAGGAAGCCGGTCGCCATTTTGGCTATAAAGTTAGTGAGACCATCATTGAGAAATAGACAACCATGACCGACAAGCAAAGCTTAAGGGAAAAAATCGACCGCCTTGATCAGCAGTTGGTCGAACTGCTCAATCAACGCCAGGCCTTGGCCCGATCCATTGGAGAGATCAAAAACAAGCAGTGTCTGGACACCTTGGATCCGGAGCGGGAACAACAGGTTATGGCCCACCTGCAGCAATGTAACTCCGGGCCGCTCAGTCAGGAGGCACTAAATAATATCTTCCGGGAGATCATCTCCGCGGCCCGGCAGATTCAGATGCCTCTTCGGGTAGCCTTTTTAGGGCCCGAAGCGACTTTCACCCACCTGGCGGCGATCAAGAAATTTGGCCGCAGCAGCCAATTTGGCCCCTTGCCGACTATCCAGGAGGTATTTTTCGAGGTCGAAAAAGGCAAATATCATTTAGGGGTGGTGCCCATTGAAAATTCTACCGAAGGGGTGGTCAACGATACTCTGGATCTATTCGTCGGGACGCCGCTCAAGATCTGCGGCGAAATCTATCTGGAGATCTCTCATGACCTGATCTCCAGGACCGGTCAGCGCCAGGACATCGAGATCATTTATACGCATCCCCAGGCCTACGCGCAATGCCGGAAGTGGCTCAAGACCCATCTCCCCGAAATTCCGGTGATGGATGTGCGCTCTACCGGTCTGGCCGCCCAGAAGGCCGCTCAAAACCCCAATTCCGCGGCCATTGCCAGCTCTTTTGCGGCCTCGCTCTACGATCTTAGGGTAGTAGAACCCCGCATCGAGGATTATCGGGAAAACGCCACCCATTTCTTTATTATCGGCCCCCAAAGTCAGGCTTTGACCGGTGCGGATAAAACTTCCATAATTTTCGGCGTGGATGACGTGCCCGGGTCCTTATATAACATGCTCCGGCCACTGGCTGAGCACCGGATTAACATGACCCGGATTGTTTCCCGGCCGATAAAGACGGTGGCCTGGCGCTATCTCTTTTTCGTCGATCTGGATGGCCATCAGGAAGAGGAGCCGGTTAAGGGTTGCCTGGCCGAAATGCAGCACCTGAGTGTATTTTTTAAGATCATGGGTTCGTTCCCGCGCTCCGAAGCTATTGAGAAGATCAGTTGAATAAACTGAGAGTCTGCGTTCCAGTCGTAGAGCGGACTAACGAGGGGGCTCGGCAAACCTTGGAGCAGATTGCCGCCCGCAGCTATCTGGCCGAACTGCGGGTTGATTATTTGGCTCAACCCGATCTGCCTCTCCTGGCATGATTTTCAGGGGACGCCGGAAACAGCCCGGTTACAGGACATCCTGGAGGAGCAGATGCAATTGGGTGCTGACGTGGTCAAACTGGTCACCCTGGCCCGGACGCCCCAGGATAACCTGCGGGTGCTAGCGCTGATTCTGCAAGCCAACGCCGGGGGCCAGGAAATTATTGCCTTCTGTATGGGGCCGGATGGCAAGTTTTCCCGCGTCATCGCTCCCTTGCTGGGCAGCTATCTGACTTTTGCCACCCTGGCGGCGGGCCGGGAATCGGCGCCGGGACAGTTGACCGCGGCGCAAGTTGAAGCAATCTGGGAGATTCTGGCATGATTAACGGCAGCACCCGCATATTTGGTATCCTGGGCCAACCAGTCAGTCATTCCTTAAGCCCGGCCATGCACAATGCCGCGTTCCAGGCCCAGGGAGTCAACGCCGTCTATGTGGCCTTTCCGGTGCAGAATCTGGAGCAGGCGGTTTTGGGGCTGCGGGGGCTTAACATTGGCGGGGTCAGCGTCACCATACCGTTCAAAGAGGCAATCATCCCGCTTTTAGATGAGATTGAGGCCCAGGCCGCGGCCATGGGCGCGGTGAACACCGTAGTCAACCACGAAGGGCGGCTTAAAGGCAGCAATACCGATTATTTAGGGGCAATTGCGGCCCTTAGGGATCATACCCAGATTAACGGCCAGCACTTCTTGGTGCTGGGCGCTGGAGGTGCGGCCCGGGCCATCGCCTTTGGCATTCAGGAGGCGGGCGGACGGGTTTCGGTCAGTGATATTGACTGGGACCGGGCGCAAGCCCTGGCCCAGGAGTTCAAGCTGGAGGCTATCCCCTTAACTGCCCTGGCTCAATGCCCGGCAACGAATTTAATTAACGCCACGCCGATCGGCATGACCCCTAAAGTCGAGGAAATCCCCATTGATGCGAATCTGTTGGGACGGATGGCGCTGGTCATGGACATCGTTTATCAGCCACTCCAGACCAGACTGTTACGGGAGAGCGCGGCTCGCGGCGGGAAGACCATTGATGGCCTACAGATGTTGGTTTATCAGGGTGCGGCCCAGTTTGAGTTGTTTACCGGCCAACCCGCGCCGGTAGAGGTGATGCGCCAGGCCGCCCTGGCAGGGCTAGCGCTAACATCTAAATAATCCTCTGTGTCTTTCCTGTCTTGGTGGTGAAAAATATTAACCACAGAGGCACCAAGACACAGAGAAAAGCACAGAGTAAAGAATACAACCATTCCATGACAATTGAGATCATACCGGTGGAGCGGGTCGAGGCGACCATAACCCTGCCCGGCTCCAAAAGCTTTACCCACCGGGCGCTAATCGCCGCCAGTCTGGCGGATGGGGCTAGCGTCTTGATAAATCCCTTGCGGGCCGAAGATACTTTACTGACCGCCTCGGCCCTGAGCCAGTTGGGGTCGTCGATTAACTGGCCGGGCGCGTCATGTGAGGTACAGGGCACCGGCGCTAAGCTACAGGTGCCCGAAAAGCCGATCTATTTGGGTGATTCCGGCACCTCTATGCGTCTGCTGACCGCGGTAGTGGCCCTGGGGCACGGTCGCTATCGCCTGCTGGGCTCCGAGCGCCTGAGCCAGCGTCCTATTCAAGATCTACTCGATGCCCTGACCCCCTTAGGGGTGGAAGCCGTTTCCGAAGCCGACACCGGTTGCCCACCGGTTACGGTTAACGCCCGCGGCCTGGCCGGTGGCCCCACCCGGGTAGCAGGCCGGATCAGCAGCCAGTTTCTCTCCGCCCTGCTGCTGATCGCCCCCTTGGCCCATAAGGACGTGGAGATCACGGTGATCGGCGAACTGGTATCCCGGCCCTACGTAGATATTACCCTTGAAGTGATGTCGGCCTTCGGCATTGCCTATTCCCGCCAGGATTACCTGTTTTTTCGTGTGCCCGCCGGTCAGCGCTACCAGGCCCGGACCTATGAGATCGAAGGCGATGCCTCCAGTGCTTCCTATTTTCTGGGCGCCGCGGCGATCACCGCCGGACGGGTCCAGTTAACCAATCTTAACACTAATTCCTGCCAGGGAGACAGCCGTTTTGTTCATATCTTAGAACAAATGGGTTGTAAAGTTGAACATTCGGCCAAGGGCATGGTTTTACAGGGAAAACCTCTTAAAGGCCTTACCGTCGACATGAGCGACATGCCAGATTTGGTACCGACCCTGGCAGTAGTGGCCGCTTTTGCCCAGGGAAAGACGGTGATCACCGGCGTAGCTCATCTTAGGCATAAGGAATCCAATCGCCTGGAGGCGGTGACCAGCGAATTGCACAAGCTCGGCATTGCCGCCCAGGAAACCCCAGAGGGCTTGACGATTCCAGGCGGCCACCCTCATGGTACCACTATCGAGACCTATAATGATCACCGTATTGCCATGAGCTTTGCCCTGGCGGGCCTCAAAATCCCCGGCCTGGTGATAACCAACGAACAATGCGTGGCCAAATCATTCCCGGAGTTTTGGGAGTACTTTGACATCTTGACTGGCCGCCGCTGACTGGGTTGTGCTGATATGCGGCATTTTAGGGTTTGGTATAAGATTTGCGCCGGGGAAATTGCGGCCTGAGAGATTGTGGCCCAGATTAAGGTAGATTTGAGGTCACAGAGGCTGAGTTATTACTGTTGAATGCTCTCGGGGTCAGTTTGCCAATTTCACCTCCACAAAAGTCTTATGTTACAAGGGCCATCCTGATTCTCAGCGGCCTCAATCTCCTCGATTATGTCGATCGTTATGTGATTGCCGCCCTGGCCAGTCCTATTAAGCTAGAACTGGGGCTGTCGGACCGCGCCTTTGGGTTGCTGGGCACTGCCTTTTTTCTGGTGTATCTGTTGTCGTCGCCAGTATTTGGCTATCTGGGAGATCGCTGGGGCCGGATCCGGTTGATGGCTGCCGGCGCGATGCTTTGGAGTCTGGCCACCAGCCTGGCGGCCTGGGTCAGCACTTATTATGGCCTACTGCTGGCGCGGGGCTTGGTGGGGCTGGGGGAGGCCTCGTTCGGCACTTTGGCCCCCGCTTATCTGGCCGATGTGCTTCCTATCACCCGCCGCGCCCGTTACCTCGGCTTGTTCTACGCCACCATCCCGGTAGGCGCGGCCCTGGCCTATTACTTTGGCGGTCAGCTAGGTTATTACTGGGGCTGGCGCTGGGCCTTTATGCTGGCCGGATTGCCGGGTCTGGGCCTGGGGTTGTTAATCTTCACGCTTCCTAAACAGACGGCTCCTGCTGCTCCAGCCTCGGAAGCTTTTCAGACCGGCGGACTACGTCAGCCTTTGCTGGTAGCCGGGGAACTCTGGAAGATTCCTACCTTCCGTCGGGTCACCCTGGGTTATGGGTTGCTAACCTTTGCGCTGGGCGGACTGGCTTTTTGGATGCCGCGTTTTCTCGAGTTGCACAAAGGCTTGAGCTTCAAGGAAGCCAATCTGTTGATGGCTTTAGCTACTACCATTGCCGGGGGCTTGGGAACCCTGGTGGGCGGTCTGGGGGGTGATTGGTTGTTTGCCAGAAGCCGCCGCGCCCACCTTTGGGTCGGAGGTCTGGGCGTGCTGACGGCCTTGCCCTTTGGGGCGCTGGCCATTTTTGCCACCCAACCCCTATTTTACGGAGTGGGCCTGTTTGCCGCCTGTTTTCTGCTGTTTCTCAATCCGGGGGTGCTGACCACGGTAATCGTCAGCGTCGCCGGGGCTACCCGTCGAGCCACTGCCTTGGCCTTAAATATTATCATTATTCACTTGGTGGGAGATGTGCCGTCGCCCTTCTTGATCGGCTGGGTCTCCGATCTGGCCGGTTTACAATACGGGGTCTCGCTGGCCCTGGTGGCCCTGGCCGGTAGCGCTATGCTGCTGCTTTCGGGTATTGCCGTGGTATCGCCCGATCTGGCCCGAGCCGGGGAATAACCACTTTAAATAATTTCATTATTAAATTCAGCCAGAACCACTAAGGGTGTTAATTTCAGCTGATTAATAATTAAGAACTGGGTGCGGCGCTGGTTTCAATAACTGGTCATGGCTGGCGGTGAGCATTCCAAGAACTTAAACGCTTGGAGCTCCAAGTGCCCAGCTTAAATTGGTGGTTAATGAAACATTTTTAAGTTGTAGATCTCGACCTGGACTTTGAGCCTTTAAAAAAATTAATGTCAATTATCTGCTATAGTCTTAATTACCACAATTTAAAGTAATAAATGGTTAATTACTAAGCGGAATTTGCTGCTGTTGTGGTAATCTGGGCGGAGATTCTAAGCGCGTTACTAATTCAAAAGGCAAGGAAACCATCTGGGGAGGATGATAAGCTTCATTCAGAATGGCATTTATGAGCTTTTGGCGTCGCGCCGACGGGATGTGGGAGAGTAGGCTCTCTAATTTTCCTATTTTGACCATGGGTTTAAATCCTCCCCCAGAGTATTATTGACGATAAACGATTTCTAACATGAACTTAACCGAGAATTGTTCGATAATAGCTTGTACTTCAGATGACAGATCGTCCATCCTGGTCTTGACCTTATATTCCCCCAAAGGTTTTGCTTTGGAAGTCTGCAATCCTTATGCCAGCTTATCCAGACAGGCTTAATAAGTAGTCCAGAGCCAAACAGAGCTGGCTTCAAGTTGTTTTCACCAGGGCGAGGGGCAGTCAAAAAAGAACTTTTTATCCTATCGAACTGTAAATTTTGCCGACTTCGAAGGGGATTTAGGAAATGTTAAACGCTTAGGTCGGGGACGGGAAAAAGTCCTAAAGTAACTTGTTTTAATAACAAGGTAAAATTACAAGAGAAACAGCTTCGAGCAATTTTACTATGGTTCAACTTAACTATTAAATTTGAACGCTCCTCTTGACAGCTTCCCTAATTAGGGATATAATTAAAAATTATAAGACGCGGGGTGGAGCAGTCAGGTAGCTCGTCGGGCTCATAACCCGAAGGTCACAGGTTCAAATCCTGTCCCCGCTACCACCACAGAATATCATTACCCCATATCGTTTTGTAATGGTTTAAGGCCCTTCAGTGGTTTACTCACCGAGGGGCTTTAAAATTTTGGGGTGGAATTGAGAGAGCAGGGAGCGGTACAGGTCTGGGGTTAAAAAAAACCCGTCCCAAGTAGGACTGGCCTGCCGGTACTGGTAGGATTTAAATTGGTTATTTTAATAACTTGGTCATATCCATAACTTTTCCCTCTTTGGGAACCGAGTTCGGGGCTTCTACGGTTTGATGGCGGACAATTTTGCCTTCGGTCAGATAGATTACTTCCTCGGCAATGTTGGTAGCGTGGTCGGCGATGCGCTCCAATTCGGCCGATATAGTAGGAAATTGGATCAGGCAGTCCAACCGCTCGGGACTTTGGCGGATGCTTTCCTCGACCTGGCTATAGATTTCCTGATTTAAGTTGTCCACCTCTTCGTCAGCCAGGCATACCTTCCGGGCTAGGTCTGCATCCAGGTTGATCAGGGCATCCAGGCTGTTTTTCAGCATGGTCAAGGCCTTCTCGGCCATCCCGGAAAAATCAAAGGGGATATCGATCTCGGAGCAGGAGGCTAAGGCGAAGGCCCGCTCAGCAATATTGACCGCCAGATCGCCGATCCGCTCCAAATCGTTATTAATATTAAATACGGCGATAATAAAGCGCAGGTCGGTAGCTACCGGCTGGTGGAGGGCGATGATTTTTAAGCAATGCTCCTCTACTTCAACTTCCATCTGGTCAATGTCCTCATCCGCGTCAATAACCTTGCTGGCCAGTTTTGTATCCCGTCTCACCAAAGCCCGGATGGTATTGCGCACATTTTCCTCGACCAGGGCGCTAAAATACAGCACCCGGTTTTTTAGCTTATCAATTTCTTGTTGAAGCGGACGCGCCATGAATGCCTGTCCTTTCTGAGTAATTATCCAAAACGACCGGTAACATATTCTTCCGTCTGCTTATTAATCGGGTTGGTAAATATTTGGTCAGTGGTGCCGAACTCAATAATCCGTCCTTGGTAGAAAAAACCGGTGAAGTCAGCGACCCGGGCCGCCTGTTGCATGTTATGGGTAACGATGACAATAGTATATCTTGTTTTCAACATATAAATCAACTCTTCTATTTTGCGGGTGGCAATCGGATCGATAGCCGAGCACGGTTCATCCATTAACAACAGCTCGGGTTCGACCACAATGGCCCTCGCAATACACAATCTCTGCTGCTGGCCGCCGGACAGGGCCGTGCCCGGTTTGCGCAGAAAGTCCTTGACTTCGTCCCACAGGGCTGCCCGCTGCAAGGCATCCTCGACCCGCTCAGCCATTTCGCTCTTGGATTATTGAATAAGGCCTGCTGATTGCCATAATAAAAGTCCAGGTGGCGAACCGAGAGCTTGATGCCGGGTTTTGGTGCAGGCCGGGGCGTATCCACGCTTTCCTCAGAGGATTCTAAGACCCAGGCAGGTTCTGGATAATTCATTTTTTCCATGACCTAGTGTTTTAATGGTTATTCGCTTTAACCGCATAGAGGCGTCCCGCTGGTTCACCTCCCCGGGTCAGCCCTACGTTCAGTATTAGCTCCCCGGCAACTTGTGATTATCTTTTTTCTTGGAGGACGAAACGCGCCGTTAGATTAAGGGCCAGGACTCCCACCGTAATCAGCAGCGACGCCCCCCAGGCCATTTGCTGCCAGTCGCGGTAGGGTGACATGGCATAATTGAAGATGGTCACGGTTAAATTGGCCATCGGTTCCCCTAAGGACCGGAACCAGTACGGGCTATTCAAGGCGGTGAATAATAGCGGCGCGGTTTCGCCGCTGACCCGGGCCACGCCCAACAGACCGCCGGTGATTAACCCGGCCCGGGCGGCGCGAAAGACAATCAACACGGTCACTTTCCAGCGTGGCGCCCCCAGGGCCAGGGCCGTTTCCCGCAGGGTATTGGGAACCAGGCGCAGCATATCTTCGGTAGTGCGGGAAATGACCGGCAACATAATGATCGCCAGCGCCAAGGCCCCGGCATATCCTGAAAAGTGTTTGAGCGGCACCACAACGATGGCATAAATAAAGACGCCGATAATAATCGAAGGCATACCCATCAGCACATTGGCGGAGAAACGGCTGTTATCGGCGAGACGCGAGTCTTCTCCGTATTCAGCTAAATACACCCCTCCCAATAGTCCCAGAGGTACGGCAATCAGGGTAGCCAGGCCGGTCATTGCCAAAGTCCCGGCGATGGCGTTGCCTAGCCCGCCTCCGGCCATGCCGGGCGGAGTGGGCAGCTTAATAAAAAAGTCAAAATTAATCGCCGTCAGGCCGCGATATATTACTTCCAGGATAATCCATCCTAATAAAAATATGCCTAACAGTGAGGCCAGCACAGAGAAGCCGCTGACCAGAAAATTGATCAGGCGGCGTCCGGTCGGCGGGCGGCGATTCATAATCCCACGCTCCAGGCACGATACATGCGGCGCAACAGTATTTGGGACAGTACCTGGACCAGATAAGTGACGATGAACAGGACCAGTCCCAGGGCAATCAGGGCACTGACATACAAGGGCTCGGTGGCCTCGGCGAATTCGTTGGCCAGGCAGGAGGCAATGCTGTTGCCGGGGGCAAACAGCGAGGCCGAGATCCGATGAGTATTGCCAATCACAAAAGTGACTGCCATGGTTTCCCCTAAGGCCCGGCCCAGGCCTAAAAACCCGGCTCCCAAAACCCCGACCAGACCATAAGGGATGGTTACTTTATAAGTTACCTCCCAGGTGGTTGAACCCATACCGTAGGCTGACTCCTTTACTACCGGCGGCACCAGGGTGAACACGTCACGGGTGATCATGGTGATAAACGGCAGGATCATAAACGCCAAAATAATCCCGGCGGTCAGCATGCCAATGCCCATTGGCGGGCCTTGGAAGAGCGGCAGAAAACCCAGGGTATGGCCCAGGGCGGGTTGCACATAATCGGCCATGAACGGCGCAAAGACGAATAAGCCCCACATGCCATAGATAATGCTGGGAATGGCCGCCAACAGCTCAATCAGGGTACCGATGACCCGGCTGATCCAGGGCGGCGCCAATTCCACCAGCAGCAGGGCAATAACCATACTTAAGGGCACCGCCAGCAGCATGGCGATCAGGGTGGAGATCAGGGTGCCAAAGATACTGCTGGCCGCGCCAAATTCCTGGGTCACCGGGTTCCAGGTCTGAGAAAACAGAAATCCCAATCCAAAGGTCTTGATGGTCGGGAGCGAGTAATATAATAATTGCACAAAAATAGCCCAAATCAGTAAGGGCACTAAAAGGGCGCAGCACCCCGACAGCCAGCGAAAACCGACGTCGCCGAGGGGTTCGGCCCCGGTCTGGGGCCAGAGCTGAAAAAATCTTAGGACTCTGGGTTCCCGCACCACCTACTCCTTAAATTACGCCCATGGAGGCGACCCGGCGGGTCGCCCCCATGGTTCGACCTCAGCTTTTAAATAATGGTAATCGACGCTGAACTTTTGGATTAGAAGGTCAGATTTTATTGCCACACCGGCTGGCCGTCAGCTTTAACTTCCTGGGTCCAGGAAGCTTCTACCATTTTGACCACTTCCTCGGGCATAGGCACGTAGTGCAACTGCGTGGCAATATCACTGCCGTGTTTGAAGCACCACTCAAAATATTCCAACATGGCTTTGGCCAGCTTCACGTCCGGCTGGGTTTTATGGATCAGGATAAAAGTGGCGCCGGCGATGGGCCAGGTGTTGTCCCCCGGTTGGTTGGTCAGCACCATGAAGTAGCCCGGAGCGTTTTTCCAATCGGCATAGGCCGCCGCCGACTGGAACGACTCAATGCTGGGGGCGACAAATTTGCCGGCCTGATTCTCAAGTTTGGCATATGTCAGGTTGCCCTTGATGGCATAGGCATATTCGACGTAGCCGATGCCGCCCATTACGCGATTGACATTGGCCGCCACCCCTTCATTACCTTTGGCGCCGATCCCGGTGGGCCAGGAGACTACCTTGCCGTAACCCACTTTGGCTTTCCAGTCCGGGGAAATCTGGCTCAGATAATGGGTGAACAGCCAGGTGCTGCCGGAACCGTCCGCCCGGTGGACAATGGTGATCGCCTGTTTGGGGAGCTTCAGATCGGGATTGGCCTTTTTGATCGCCGGGTCGTCCCAAGATTTGATGTTACCCATAAAGATATTGGCCAGTAGCTCTTGCGAAAGCTGCAGCTCACCGGCTTTGATACCTTTAATATTGACCACCGGGACAATACCGCCGATCAACATGGGGAACATCAAGAGGTCAGATTCTTTCTGCTCTTCCAGCTTTAATGGCTTGTCCGTGCCTCCGAAATTGACGGTCTTGGCCTTGATCTGGGCAATGCCGCCCCCGGAGCCGATCGACTGATAATTAACCTCTACTTCCTTTAAGTCCTTGTATTTGTGGGCCCACTGCGAATAGACCGGATAAGGGAAAGAAGCCCCGGCGCCGTTGATCTTCATGGCTTCGGCCTGGGCCAGCCCGAAGACGCCCAAAATAAATGCTAAGGTTAACGCCAAACATAAAGTTTTTTTCATTGCCAACCTCCTCTCAGTCCCCGCAGATGGAAATGGCCCGCGGGGATAATTAAGTTTTGATTAAAATTGTTAGACTTTGGTTAACAATCGGTTAATTTTGCATAAGCGCCGCAGAATCTCCCCTGCTCTAACCGCCAGGATGTGGTATTAACTTGACTACCCGGCAGCGCGGCAATTTTTGGTCTGAGATCAAAAGTAGATCTGATAGACCATCTGGAAGCGGGTATCGTCATCCAAGCCGGTGTTAAAGCGATCCGGTCTGGTCAAATACGAGCGGGTACCGTTCCAGCCAGGCCAGTCATGGATATTGCGGCCATAATTAGTGGTTTCGAAAACCAACAATAACAGGTTTTTCTTGTAAAGCTCATAGGCCAAGCCGGCAATATATTTGTGGTACATGGCGCTGGGATAATATTCGTTGTCTTTATCGGCGTCGTAATAGTCAAAGCGGGCAAATAGGTTTAAGCGCCGCTCCCACCAGGGGAACCTGACATTGCCGAAGAAGGAAAAACCATGGCCCCAGAGCGCCGAGCCGGTCGGATCAACTCGGCGACCTTCCTGACCGCCTTTGGCGGCGTAATATTGGCCGGTAAAGATGACCCAGGGATTCTGATAACTCAACATCACCAGATGGGTAACCCAATCGGCGAAGTAATTGTTATTGGTGGACAGGGGAGCGACATTAGCCAGGGTCGCATAGGTATTAATACTATCATTGCCCTTCCCGTACAAGCCAAAGTAGCTCAACTGCAAACCGGCCAACCAGCGATAATAGGGCAGGGGGCGCAGGGTTACCCGGTATTCCACCACCTTGTTATCGTTGTTCTCCCGATTGTGATAACTGGCGCCATTATAGACGCCAATGTGCCAGCTGCCATAGAGGCCGTCATAATGACTATCTCCGATTACCACCTTGGATTCCGGCACCCGACCGCCGAAATAGCCCCGCAGACTGACGCCTAGATCGGCAGAGTTAAAGATTCCGGCCCGCTCAATGGCCATGGTCCCCTGGCAGCGGTAGGGATTGATATGCTCTTCAAAATCGAGCCAGGGCATGTGGCCCATGCCGATCTCGGATTTCATATCGGTCAAGAATCCTAAATTGGGAGGCCGCAATTCGGCATAATAGTATTTGAACCGCACTTCATAATCGTTACCCCCAGGACGATGCCGGTCCAGGGTGGCTCGGGCTGACATCCAGGGAGTGATCTTCTTTTGAATGGTGATGTAGGCCCGGGTCAGATCAAACTGGTTGTATGAGTTCTGTTGTCCTTTGTAGCGTCCGGTATTGTCCCGTATCGGTCTTTCCCCCAAGGAGTAATCGACATAGCCCAAAAACTTGATCTGCAGGTCTTTTAAGGCCTTGGGCACCAATTTGTCGGCATTTTTTTCGACCGATTTGGTGACCTCTTTAGCAACCTTCTGTTCTCTTTCCTTTTCCAGGTCTTTGGCTTCCAGTTCTACCTGGCTGGCTTCTTGGGGGGTGAGAACCCCCTTACGGATCAACACCTCCAGCAGCGGGTCGCGGGCCGCTCCCGGGGACACGGTCCCCAAAATGACCGTGAGGACCATGACGCCTAAGGCAAGGAAAATAAGACCATAGCCTCGACGCCAAACCTTTGGTTTGGAAACTTGACTTGCCACCGCTATTCTCCTTTCTCCCTCAATGGTTATTTCTGGTTCAGTTAACGACATCACAATCAATCCACTTCCCCCACACCTTCGCCCCTAAATTGAAATCCCGATTTAGCTTACGGTTATCACCCCTTTCTTAAGCCGGCTGGTAAGTTGCCAACCAGAAAGTTATTGCCAGGCCGGCCGGCTTACCACGCTATATATAAGTTTAAGTAATGAAAAAATTTTTCTTAGCCCGACAATGCTTTTAGGGCTAGCCTGATCTGACTCTGGCGGTAGTTACCGTCTGGTCTTAGGCTCAGCAAAGGAAGGATAAAAGGAAATTATTTGCAGATGACAAGCAGTTAGTTAGAATTGATTACAAACTTTATTAAAGATCTATTAGCAAGCTAAAGTTGATTAAAGTATCTTTTCGGAATGTGTAAGGCAAACACGCTGCCTTGCCCCGGAGAGCTTGCCACTGTCACCCGGCCGCTGTGGGCCTGGGCAATGTGTTTGACAATCGCCAGTCCCAGACCGGTGCCGCCTACTTTGCGACTGCGACTGGCATCAACCCGATAAAAACGCTCAAAGATGCGGGGCAGATGCTCTTTATTGATGCCGATGCCTTGGTCGCGCACACGCAGGATGATGTCATGCTGGTTGCTCTCCGTTTCCACCTGGACCACGCTGCCGGTAGGACTGTATTTAACCGCGTTATCGATCAGATTGACCAGGGCCTGCTCCAACAGATGGGCATTGATCGGGGCCTGCAGGTCTTTGGTGGTGGCGGTCAGCAGGGTGATGCCTTTGGCGGCGGCGCGATTGGCGCAGGCCTGGACCGCGGCTTGAACCACCTCATTGATCGGGCTCAGAATCAGGCTGAATTTGACCTGGTCCGCCTCTTGTTCGAGTCGGCTTAAGCTGAGCAGATCTTCAATAATCTGGTTCAGACGATCAGCTTGGCGAGCCATGATGTCTAAAAATTCTTTGGCCTTATCCGGTTCTGCCAGAGCTCCCTCCTGCAGAGTTTCGACAAAGCCTTTGATGGAGGTAATCGGGGTCCGGAGTTCATGGGAGACATTGGCTACAAAGTCCCGGCGGGCATTTTCCAGTTGGCGCAAGCGGGTGACATCATGGAGTACAATCAACGCCCCGATCGGCGCGCCCTGGAGATCACGGAGCTGAGTACCATGGGCCTGGAGAACGCGTCCGTCGTTGTCGTTCAAGACGATTTCGCCTTCGATGGCGGCAGTTGCGGTCTGGGCCCGGCTAACAAACCATTGCAGGTCGGTGTTGCGGATTACTTCCTGGATACTGCGATGCTGCACCTGGTGGGCCTCCACTCCGAGGAGTTGGCCCCCGGCAGTATTCAAGGTGATGAGATGCCCCTGGCTGTCAACCGCAACGACGCCCTCCACCATACTGGATAAGATAGCCTCGTGCTCGTGGCGCTGTCTGAGGATGGTGCGGATGCGATCGTCTAGCTGGACGGCCATATGATTCAAGGCGTTCGCCAGGCTGCCTAACTCATCCGACGATGGTACCGGGACTTTGCGACTCAGATTGCCCTGGGCAAAACGGGCCGCGGCCCGCTTCATTTCTTCCAAAGGCCGGGTAATACGCCGCGCCACAAATAAACTGAGGATGGCGGCCATCAAGGCGATCGCCAGCCCCGCGAAAGCTATTTTAGGATAGATCGAGGCCAAGGCCTGGTCAATGGCGGCCACCGGAATCGCGGCCCGGACCACCCCGCTTACCCGGCCCTGCTCCTTAAGTGGCCGGGCCACATACATCATCTCTTGGTCCAGGGTGTAGCTTTTTCGGGTTTTGGTGATAATCTGGCCGGCCAGCGCTCCCCGGATTTCCGGACGGTCGCTATGATTATCCATGAGCGCCGGATCATGGTGGGAATCACCCAGCACCTGGCCGGTGGGCAAAATAATGGTGAAGCGGATATGAGTTTTCTGCCCCCAGGATTTACAGAGGGCATCCAATTCCGCGCCGGAGGATAATCTTAGCCTGGTTCCCACCTGCATCTCCAGCAGGCTGGCCTGATCTCCCAAATCCATGGCCATCTGGTTGAGATAGAGCTGCTCCCAGACCCGGGAAATATACCAGGTAACCGCTACCAGAGAAATAATGGTGATTAGTAAATAGGAAGGATAAAGATGCCAGAGAAGCCGTTTGCGGGCCATCAATTATACCGAAATTTTATTTAGAGCGAACCATGCCATAACTAAACGCGCTTATTTGATGAATAAATCTAACAGAAAACCCAAAACAGAATACTATATTATTCCTTAAAGCGGTAGCCGACGCCGCGCACCGTTTCAATATAGTTGCCACAGGGTCCCAGCTTTTTGCGCAGGCCGACGATCTGGACATCTATGGAACGGTCCGAAACCGGATAATCGTCGCCGTGCACGCCGTTGATGATTTGGGTGCGGGTGAATACCCAGCCCGGACGACGGGCCAACATGTGCAACAAGCGGAATTCAGTCACCGTCAGTTCCACCGGTTGTCCGGCCACCATAATCTCATGGCGTCCGGGATGAATGGATAATTCATGGATGGTTAGCGGCGCGCTATCTCCTGGCGGCTCAATCGCCCGGCGGCGCAGCACGGCGCGCACCCGTGCGACCAACACCCGCGGACTAAAGGGTTTGGTGACATAGTCTTCAGCCCCCAGTTCCAGGCCGGCCACAATATCGGCTTCTTCACCTTTGGCGGTGAGAATCACCACGGGAATATGCTGGGTTTTGGCATCATGCTTGAGCACCCGGCAGACCTCCAGGCCGTCCACGCCGGGCAGCATCAGGTCGAGTAAAACCAGCTCTGGCAACATGCTGCGGGCGGTTTTCAAGCCTTCTTCCCCGGAGGTTACGCCAGTGATGCGAAATCCTTCCCGAGACAGATTATATCTGACCAATTCCAGGATATCTTCCTCGTCCTCGACCACCAAGATCCGTTCTTTCGCCATTAACCATCTCCTAAATTTATCCTGGCCAATTTATAATATAATACTGTAATAGATGTATTAGTATCCGGTTAATTTATCATCAAATTATTGTAAACTAGCAAATTATTATTAAGCTATTGAGAAATCGGGGAGGCGGTAAGGAGCGGGAAGGGGAAGAGTTTGGGCCGAAATCAAAGGCCATGGTATTTTTAATAATCTTAAGCTGGTAGATTACCTTCCCTTATTATTTAAGCTAGCTCCTGGCAGTCGGGCCGATTGATAACCCCATGCAATACCCGGCTCAGTTCGGCGAGCCGATAAGGTTTGGGAATGATGCCCTGAAAACCATATTCTTTATAGTTGGCCACCGTAGTTCCGTCGGCATAACCGCTGGACACAATCGCTTTAACCTGGGGATCCAACTGCAGCAATCTCTTGATGGCTTCCTTGCCGCCCATACCGCCGGGGATGGTTAAGTCCAGGATAACCGCGTTAAAGGGCTGCCCCGTGTTTTTGGCTTGGGCATATAATTTTAAGGCCTCGGCTCCGTCCCGGGCGCACTCTACCTCGTAGCCGATTCTTTCCAGCATTTTGGCGACCAGCTCCCGGATTATGGCTTCATCATCCATGACCAGAATTCTACCCTGACCAGCTACCGGTCTGTCTGTTACCTCGGTAGCATCAATGACTTTTTTCTTAGAGGCAGGGAGAAAAATATGGAAACTGGTGCCCACGCCGACCTGGGAGTCTACCGCGATATAACCCCCATGATTCCTAATAACCGCATAAGAGGTGGCCAGACCCAGGCCGCTGCCTTGCTGTTTGGTGGTGAAATAGGGATCAAATATCATGCTCAGATGTTCTTTGGGAATTCCGGTTCCTTGATCAATGATCGAGATCTTGACATATTTACCTGCTCTGAGTGGGAGAGTAGATTTATCGTCGATAGTGATATTTTGGGCGGTCACCTTGATAATGCCGCCCTGGGGCATGGCTTGTTCCGCGTTGATCAGCAAGTTGTTAAGTACCTGGCTCAATTGTCCCGCATCAACCTCCACCGGCCAGAGATGGTCGGGGAGGTCCAATTCCCCGCGCACCATGGAGCCGATCAGCGCAAAGTTGACCCCATCCTTGATTAATTCGCTGATTAACGTGGGTTTTCTAACCGGCAGGCTGCCTTTGGCAAAAGTGAGCAATTGTTGCGTCAGCTCGCTGGCCCGCAGGCAGGCACTCTCAGCCGCGCTCAACCTCTTAAATAGCTCATCGCGGGAAATGGGGTTTAGCATCGTGCGCGCCAGAGAGAGATTTCCTAAAATACCATGCAACAGATTATTGAAGTCATGGGCAATGCCCCCGGCCAGAATACTGAGCGACTCCAGTTTGCTGGCCTTAATCAGCTCTTCTTCCATTTTCTTGCGCGCCGTAATATCCCGGGCGATTCCCAATACCAGCGGCTGACCGCGGAAGTTTACCGGATAACTTCTTATTTCAACGTTAACCTTGCTGCCGTAGCGCTGACTGAGGGTAAGTTCGATCGGTCCTGCTGTCTGACCTTGAGCCACTTGAGCCAGAAGTCCCGGAATCAGCGATCTTTGCTGAGGGTCTAACAGGGGTAAGTCCATGATATTTTTGCCAATCAACTCTTGCCGCCGATATCCCCCCAGCTTTTCCGCGGTCTGATTGCCATTGATCAAATTGCCGGTCAGATCATGAAGAAAATAGGCGTCGGGGGCATATTCGAATAACAGCTTAAAGCGTTCTTCTGACTCTTTTAGGGCCTCTTCGGCCTGGGTGCGCTCGGTAATATCTTCGTAGATTATAAATTCATCAAGGTTTTCCAGGGTTACGGCGCGGAAGTGGATGATCTTTTGCGAGCCGTCCTTACAGGTCACCGTAAAGGTGCGGCGTCGGCACTTGCCCCGCCCGAAGTTTTTTAGGTCGTTGATCCAGGTGGAAATAACCTGCTGGCGATATACTGGGTCAGGATAGGCCTTGGCAAACCAGTCCCGGCCGGTGGGAATTTCATCCGGGGTGTAGCCAAAGAGCTCGATGAATTTGGGATTGAAGTATTGGTAAACTCCCCGTTTATCGATTAAGCTGATCCCTAAAGGAGACTGTTCCGCCAGGGCCTGAAATTTTTGCTTTTCCTGTTGCAATGCCATTTCGGCCTGCCGGCGTTCAGTGATATCCTCAATGATACACAGACCTCCTAAGAACTCTCCGGCGTCGTTATTAACGCGGCTGAATAATGTCCTTAAGGGGGTTAATTTATTGCCGGTGACCGACAGATAATCCCCCTCATACTGGCCTATCTCCCCTCCTAAAGCAGTCATTACCGCGGTGTGCATGGCTTCATCGCGGATGGACTTCAACATATCGAACCCGATCAAGGCTTGCTGGGAAGACCCCATGATTTCCACAAATTTATCATTACAGGCCACAATAATCCCTTGCTGATTAAAGTGCATGATGCCCAACGGCGAATGGCTAAACAACAGGCGATAGCGCTCTTCACTTTCCCGCAGGGCCTCCACGGCCCGTTTGTATTCGGTCATGTCATTGCCGATACATAGGGTTTCAGTGACCCGTCCCTGGTCGTCAAAGATGGCTTTATTAGTCCAGGCGACCCAGACCCGCTCGCCGTTCTTGCGCATGTTCTCATTTTCATGGTTGACATAACGCTCCGGGTATTGAGCGATATTGGCAATCATATCAGCCAAATCGCGACCGGTGGTCTCAATTTCGGGAACAATGGTGCCCACAACGTTGCGGCCCAGGACCTCATTCTCAGAGTAACCAAAGAATTTTTGGGCGAACTCATTGAAAAAAGTGATCCTGCCGGTGGGATCCATGCGCAAAATGATGCTATTGGCATTTTCCACCAGTTGGCGATACTTGGCCTCGCTGGCCTGCAAGGCTTGTTCAGTGAGTTTGCGCTCGGTGATGTCAAATAACACGCCGCTGATATGGTCAATTTTACCCTCCTGATCACAAATGATTTGACCTCGGGCCTGAATCCAGAGAATCTTACCATCTTTATGTTTTATCCGATATTCCTGCACGTAGGCCCGGTTAGTCTTTAAAGCTTGAGTAAAAATTCTCTTGGCTTCCGGCTGGTCTGCCTCTAACACGAGATCAGACCATTTCAGTCTGCGGTTATCGAATGCCGCTTTGGGGTAGCCGGTCAGGGCCTCGATCTTGTCATCGAAAAAATCTACCGACCAATCCGGGTAACCTTTAAAAACCACGGCAGGGATAGTATTAACTAGTAGCCGATATCTCTGTTCACTCTCCCTTAGCGCCTTCTCATTCTGGCGGCGTTCAGTAATGTCGCGGGAGACAGTGAACACCAGCGGAGTATCGCCAACGCGAGCCCCGCTGGCGCTGACCTCCGCCTCATAAATCGTTCCATCCTGGCGGCGATGGCGGGTTTCAAACATCTTGTTGGTTTTGGTAAGATCTGCAAAATTGGCTCTTATTTCCGCTTCGGTCATCCCGACATCCCAATCCCAGGTATGCAGGCGGGTTACATCCTCTGGGCCATAGCCCAGCATCTCGGCGAAGCGCTGGTTGGCTTCCACTACCAGGTGGTCCTGATTGATGATCGCAATGCCGTCGCGGCAGGCGTTCATCAGAGTCCTATAGCGGGAGGCCTTTTCCTGCAGCGCCGTCGCGGCACGCTTGACTTGGCTGATATCCAAAGTGATTTCTAGGGCGCCGATCAGTTGTCCACTTTGATCCCGAACCGGATAACCCCGAACATCCCAGTTACAGAGCCGGCCGCGGTAAATCACCCGCGGATGCGTGGCTATGAGGCTTAACCAGATTTCCGGAGCAAACTGGCGACGATGATAATGAAAAATTCCTAGCGCCTGATGGTGGGCAAAAAACCGGTTGAGCCCGTCCTGAAAGGCTAGTAGCCGTTCATGGTTTAGATCATGGTTCGCTTCCCGGAAAATTTCACCAGTGATGCGCAGCGCATTATATCCGGACGCCTGGGCCGCAGTGGCTGCCTCCTCCAAAACGGCTATCATCTGATCTGCATCAAAATGGCCGTGCCGGTAACTGACCCTAGCCGCAGAAGCCAGGACCAGGGCGCCCGTATCTAGGGCCGCGTCAACTTGCAAACCACTTTCCCGCAAGGCTTTCAAAACGTTGGACTCATCGCCCGCCGCGGCGATATAGAGACACTGTTCGCCCCCTTCCCAACCCGATTGCAGAAAGGGGATAACCGCCGCAAGGATCTCGTTCGATTGTTCATAGATCAATCCGAGATGCTCATGCTCAGTTAGGCGGCTAAGCGCTTCCCAGGGTTGAGTGCTGAAGTTAGACGTTCCTTCCAACAACAAGATATTTTCATATATAATTATATGATATATTTTACCGATTAGAAACAAAAATCTCGCCTCGGGTTAGTTGGAAAACTTCATATTTTGATTCTTGCTGTTTCTACGGCGCATCTCAGGGGATGAGGAATTAGCAGATTTTATAACTGGTTATCATTTTAGGAACCGAAAAAATCAGATTCCTAAGCAAGTTATCTTGGAAGTATGTTTAGTAATTATATCGTCTTATCTTATCCGCTACATTAGCCCTAATCTGAGTCTTAGTGGTTTTAGAAAGAATTCCCTGGAGTTATGACCGGCAATGCCGGTCACGGGCGGAGGTAAGATGATTAGCCGGGTGGCGTCTAATTTGGTATTGGATTTTTGGTCGAACTGTGATATCTTTAAAAGATTAATTTTTTGGACTTAATATGCAAATAATTTTCAGCTCTAGTTAAATCAGCATGCGTAAGTGGTTTAAAAAAAAGAAACCTGCCAAAGTTAGTGGCGAAGAGGCCCCCGCGCCCGAGACCAATGGGGCTGCCGTTTCTGAGGTTGAAACCATTGAGGACTCAAGCCCCCTTCAGGAGGTCATGAAGGCAGAGACGGCCCGGGTGGCCGCCACCGAGCTGTCACCTGAACTAACGTCTCTGGATCAGGAACTATCACCTCCGCCGCCGGGAACAGATTTGACCGCCGAGGCGGATTCCGAGGCCGAAACCGGTCGCCGAAGATGGTTTAGAAGAAAGAAACTCCGCCAAGTTAGTCCTGAAGTCGGGCCTGAACCCGAGCCCCTGACTGGGATTCCCGAACCTCCGGCCACCGAGGAATCAGGCCAGTTGCCCGATGAGATGGAATCAGAGCCGGTCTTGGTCAGCCCTCTGGAGCCCGAAGCCGAGCCCCTGGCTTTCGAGTCCGAGACCGAAGGCGAGGCGGCGGTAGCGGCGACCACCCCGAACAAAAAGGGGGTGTTCCGCCGCCTGCGGGAGCGGCTGGGCCGGACCCGGGAAGCCCTGGCCCACGGTTTGGATCGCCTCTTCCTGGGCAAAAAAGTAATCGATGCCGAGCTTTTGGAAGACCTGGAAGAGCTGTTAATCACCGCGGACTTGGGGGTGGATACCACTCTGGCGTTGATCGAGGCGGTGCGCGAGAAGGTTCGCCGTAAGGAACTGAGTGATCCCAGCCGTCTCAAATCCCACCTCAAGGCGGAAATGGTGGCGCTGTTGCAAACCCCGGCGTCATCCCCGGTGGTCAATGGCCATCCCCGGGTGGTGATGGTGATCGGGGTGAACGGCGTCGGTAAGACCACCACCATTGCCAAGCTGGCCCATTTTGACCGGACCGCGGGTCGGAAGGTGTTGCTGGTCGCGGCCGATACCTTCCGCGCCGCGGCCATCGAACAACTGGAGATCTGGGGACAGCGGCTGGGGGCCGAGGTCATCAAACAAAAAAGCGGCTCTGATCCGGCCGCGGTAGTCTTCGACGGCCTGGCTGCGGCCCAGTCCCGCCAGGTGGACACGGTTTACATTGATACCGCGGGTCGGTTGCACACCAAGGTTAACCTGATGGAGGAACTAAAAAAGATCAAGCGGACCGCTACCCGCCAGATACCTACCGCTCCCCACGAGGTTTACCTGGTTTTGGACGCCACTACCGGTCAGAACTCCATCAGTCAGGCCCGGATGTTCCATGAGGCTTTGGGAGTGACCGGACTGATCCTCACGAAGTTGGATGGTACTGCCAAAGGCGGCGTGGCCCTGGGAGTAGTGAAAGAAACCGGCCTGCCGCTGCGCTATATCGGAGTGGGGGAAGGTATGGAGGAATTGCGTGCTTTTGAGGCCGAGGCCTTTATCGACGCAATCCTAGGATGATATTCAGGAGGATCACCCGGTTGGCATCGGAGTTGGCCAAAGGCCCGGCGGTCGGTTTTAAGGGCCAAAAAGATCAAGCTGAGGCTGCCACTATTCATGTCTTTGGTAATCCTCACCTCATGAGGAACTGTTACTACTGGCTACCGCCGCTGTTATTGACCGGATTAGTTTTGTTGTTTTCCGGCGAACTGGGGGATGCCAGGCATACCCATTGGATTGTGGATTTGGTCCAAAACTGGTTTCCCTCTATGACCAGAAAAGAGGCAGATCTGATCCATGTATATTTTCGCAAATTTGGCCATTTTTCTATATATGCCCTGCTCTTTATCGCCTGGGTGCGGACCCTCAGGTGGCGTCTCAATTTTAGACCGGGGGCAGCCAGCCTGTTAGCCCTGTTGATCATTCTAAGCGTGGCGCTGGTAGATGAAGGCGGTCAGGCCTTTATAAAAACCCGAACTTCCAATCCCTGGGATGTATTATTGGATCTCAGCGGGGCGGTTATGGCCACCCTGATAATTTTTCCTTTTTTACACCAGCCTTCGGGTTGGAAGCGGAAAAATGTGCAAGGAAAACATGGTTAAAAAACATCTGCCCCTAATGCTGCTGTTGTGTCTGTGGTTCTTGGGCGCCGGGTGCTCCGGGGCCGCGGACGTTGATTTCTATGGCCGGGTGCAAGAGGTCGATCTCGATAACGGCTTAAAAGTGCTGCTCTGGCCGGAAAACCGGGCCCCGGTAGTCACTCTCCAGATCTGGTATGGGGTGGGTTCCCGGAACGAAGTGCTGGGCAAAACCGGGCTGTCACATCTTATCGAGCACCTGATGTTTCGGGGCACCGAAAAGTATGGTCCCAAGGTCTTTTCCCGACAGGTGCAAAAGTTCGGCGGCCGCGATAATGCCTTTACTTCCCGAGATTACACCGCCTATTATGAGATCGGTCCGAAGACTAGTTTAGGGATGTGGCTGGAAATGGAGGCCGATCGGATGCAAAACCTGATGATCAGTGAGGAATTGTTCCGCACCGAACAGCAGGTGGTGCTGGAGGAACGCCGCTTGCGGACCGAAGACGACCCGGTCAGTTTTCTCATCGAGGAAACCCTGGCCATGGCTTATAAGGCCCATCCTTATCAATGGCCGGTAATCGGCTGGATGCATGATATCAAGAAGTTGCGCCGCCAGGATTTTATGGCTTATTATCGGCAATATTATCAGCCTAATAATGCTACCCTGGTAGTGGTCGGGGATTTTGAGCCCAATGCCGCGCTGCAAGAGATCCGCGCCACTTTCGGGAAACTGCCCCGCGGCCCGAAACCGCCGCCTTTTCGCCCCTTAGAACCACCGCAGCAGGGCGAACGCCGGGTAACCGTGCAGCGGGAAGCGCAATTACCATTTATCTGCCTGGCCTATCACGTGCCCAACCTGGGTCATGCCGATGCCTACGCCCTGGAAGTGCTCTCCTCTATCCTGTCGCAGGGGCGTAGTTCCCGGCTCTTTCAGCAGTTGGTTTATGAAAAACGCCTGGCCCTGGATGTCGGGGCCGATTATAGCCTGGCAACGGCTTCGCCCTCGGTGTTTTTGGTTTATGGCCAACCCTTGCCGGGCAAAACCGTGGAAGAACTGGAGCAGGCCTTGGAAGCCGAGCTGAACCGGATCAAAACTACGCCGGTGACTGATCGGGAACTGACCAAGGCCAAAAACCAGGCCGAATCAGGTATTATTATGGCTCAGGATTCACTGTTTTATCGCGGTATGCTCCTGGGGCGTTATCAGACTATCGACCACTGGCAGCGTCTTAAAGAATTGCTGCCTGGAATTCAGGCCGTAGGCAAACCAGATGTGTTAAGGGTCGCACAGCGATATCTGGTTCCGAAGAACCGTACGGTAGGGATTCTGCAGCCGCTCAAAACTGACAAGCCCATTGTCGGGCGCTATCAAGGACATGGCCAGATTGACTAAAAAAATATGTAGCTTAATCATTATCGGGGTCTTTTTCCTGGTTAGCCAGGGGGTTGCCGCCCCTGCCGATCAGGTATTAGGAGAGCGTCATCAGTTATCCAACGGACTGGTCTGGTTGTTTTCCGAGCAGTCTGACCTGCCCCTGGTCACCTTGGAGCTGCTGATCAAGGCCGGAGTTTTACAAGAACCTCAGGGCAAGGCAGGTCTGGCCAACCTGACCGCATCGCTGTTATTAAACGGCACTAGAACCCGAACTGCTACTCAGATCTCCGAGGAGATCGATTTTTTAGGAGCCAAGCTGGGGGCCAGTGGCGGGCAGGATTATGCCGTTATCAAGCTCACGGTGCTGAAAAAAAATCTGGTTCCGGCCCTGGAACTCTGTCAGGATATCTTATTGCATCCTACCTTTGCTCCGGCGGAGATTGCCCGTAAAGTCGAACGGCTTAAGGGGCAGTTGCAGAGCGAACAGGATGACCCCGGTATCGTAGCGGCGCGGGCTTTTTGTCGGGCCTTGTACGGCGCCCATCCTTATGGCTATCCGGTGATCGGCACTGCGGCCGACCTGTCGACCATCACCCAGGCTGATCTAGTGACCTTTCATCGCCAATATTATCGGCCTAACAATGCTATCTTGGCGGTGGTCGGGGACTTGCGGGTAGATGAGGCCCGGGGGCTGATGCAGAAATTTTTCGGCAACTGGGCCGCGGCCCCCGTGCCCCAAAGGAAGGTCCCGGCCATCCCTGATTTACCGCAAAGCCAAGTACTCAGGATCGACAAAGATATTACTCAGGCCAATATTATTCTGGGGCAGGTGGGCCTCAAGCGCCAGAATCCCGATTTCTATCCTTTCTTAGTAATGAATTATATCCTCGGCGGCGGCGGCTTTGCCTCACGGCTGATGGATAATATCCGGGATAACCGCGGCCTGGCTTACTGTGTCGCTAGTAGCTTTAATCCTGGTGTGGAGGCCGGACCCTTTGAAATTACCTTGGAAACCAAGAATGTCAGCGCCGGCCTGGCGCTTCAGGAGGCCCTGAAGGAACAGCAGCGCATCCGAAGTGAATTGGTAACCGCAAAAGAGTTATCGGAAGCCAAGTCTTTTCTGATCGGCAGCCTGCCCCTGAAGATGGATTCCAATGCCAAGCGGGCCTGGCTGTTAGGTTATGTAGAGTTTTATGGGCTGGGGCTGGATTACCCGTGGCGTTATCCTGATCTCATCAATGGCCTGACCCGGGAACAGATTCGCGGCGTGGCCCAAAAATATCTGTCACCCCAACAATTAATGGTAGTAGTGGGTAAACAGGAAAACATCAAGTTGGATTTACCCCAGGATTGGCAATTGATTAACCAACCGCCGAAAGCGGAATAGGAGAGTCTAATGCTGCAATACAAGCATAATATTAAGCTTTTGGTGTCAACCCTAGTTATGGCCCTGATACTTCTGGGAGCAGGTTTGGCAATGGGAGGAAAGCAACTCCAGGCCGCCCTGGCTCCCGAATCCTTCGCAGAACTAGCCCGGCAGGCCTCGCCGGCCGTGGTTAACATCAGCACCGAAAAGACCCACCGGACGCCGGGGCGAGTTAAAGAATTTTTTGGCCCCTCACCTTTTGGCCGGGAGGACCCCTTCCGGGAATTTTTCGAGAAATTTTTTGGAGACCTTCCCAAAAACTTTAAGCAACGCAGTCTGGGATCGGGCTTTATTATTGATCGCGACGGTTTTATCATTACTAACAACCATGTGGTCGAAGGGGCCGACAAAATCAAGGTTAAACTGGTCGATGGCCGGGAATTTGCGGCCACTATCAAAGGTCGGGACCCCAAAACCGATCTGGCCCTGATCAAGTTGACAACCTCAGCCCATGACCTGCCGGTTTTAAGGCTAGGGAATTCCGATACGGTCCAGGTCGGGGATTGGGTGCTGGCGGTAGGCAATCCCTTCGGTCTGGGACATACCGTCACACAGGGGATTATCAGCGCCAAAGGGCGGGTCATCGGAGCTGGCCCTTACGATGACTTTCTGCAAACCGATGCCTCCATCAATCCGGGAAACAGCGGTGGTCCCTTGCTCAATCTGAACGGTGAAGTGGTGGGTATTAATACCGCCATTCTGGCCACCGGCCAGGGGATCGGCTTTGCTACCCCGAGCAACATAGCCCAAGAGGTTATTCCCCCGTTGAAAGAAAAGGGCAAAGTGACTCGGGGACTGCTAGGGGTTCAGATCCAGGTGGTGACCCCCGGCCTGGCAGAGTCTTTTGGGCTGGCCAAGCCCCACGGGGCCTTGGTGGCCCAGGTCAATCCGGGCTCGCCGGCGGCTCAAGCCGGGATTCAACGCGGCGATATCATTGTGGAATATAACGGGAAGGTAATTAACGAGATGCACGATCTGCCCCGTCTGGTGGCTCACACCGCGCCGGGCACCAAGGCCACGGTTAAGGTTATTCGCCAGGGCAAGGAAAAGACCATATCGGTCACGATTGGGGAACTTAAAGAAGAGGACCAGTTAAGTAAGGAAACAGATGGTGACTCGGAATCCGAGTTGGGTATGGTGGTTCAAGAATTGACCCCACAACTGGCCCGCCAGTTCCGCCTGCGGGATACGAGAGGGGTAGTGGTGATGGCGGTAGATCGGAGCGGTCCCGCGGCAGAGGCCGGGTTGCGACCGGGCGATGTGATCGTGGAGATTAATAATACCCAAATTACTAGCCAGTCCGACTACCAAAAGGCCATTAAAGGGCTAAAAAGTAAAACCCCGGCCCGGCTGCTGATTAAACGCCAAGGACGCACCCTGTATGTTACCCTGGAGATTCCCTAAAATTAAGCCATCTCCTCAAAGTGATTGGTCTGGCGCCCCGATGCGCAATGTTTAACGGGAGTTAAGTAGGGGCCATCCAGAAACCTTAAGTTTTCCCTCTCCCCGCCAGCGGGGAGGGGCAATAATGGAGTTTCCGGATGAATAATAGGCAATAATATCCAATGGCCCGAAAGACGGTAATAAAAGTAAATTTAAGCATATTTCGTTAAGTTATCCATAATTAATCTGATATTTCAAACCCCGGTCTGCCGGAATCCCGGGGCAACCGTAGCTGGGGCGGGGAGATATGTCTGTCCAACCGATGGAGCTAAAAATTAGCCGTAAAAGGACAAATTTTCGGTAATGTGGCCCCCCCTACGGAGAATTTTCCGACTCAGCTATCTGAACCTCACCATATGGATAACTCTCGGCCATCTATTGTTCATGGCCTGGGACCCCCACTTCGTTAAATTAATCGAACTCAAGTTTTATGATCTGCTGTTCCAGATGCGCGGGGAGGTGCCGCACGGCTCCGAAGTAGTTATCGTGGCGATAGATGATGACAGCGTCCAAGCCCTGGGGCGCTGGCCCTGGTCGCGGCGACAGATTACCCGGCTGATGGATCGTCTGACTCAGGCTCAGGCCCGGGTGGTGGGCTTTGACATGATTTTTGCCGAACAGGAGGAAGAGTCCGGTCGGCGAGTCTTGAAAAGATTTGAGGCGGAAGTTAACCGGCGAGGCTGGCGGCCGCCTGGATTTCAGAAATGGCTCCAGGAGCAGGAAAAGGTCGTGGATCCGGACGGCGAATTGGCCCAGGCCTTGCGTGAACAAGGGGCAGTGGTCCTGGGGTATTACTTCCCCGGGCTGGGCGGCCAGTCAGCCCCGGGAAGCGATTTGGAAATGCAGATCTCGCCGGAGTTACTCAAATCTTCGGCCTATAATCTGGTGCACTGGCGATCACCCGAGGCACGACGGTTCCCGCTGTTAACCGCCCCGCAGATCGAAACCAATATTCCCCGGCTGATGGCCGCCGCATCCCGGGCCGGATATTTCAATGCTATGCCGGATGATGACGGCACCATCCGCCAGTTGCCGCTGGTGATCAGGTACCAGGGGGAATTGACGGCACCCTTGGCGCTGGGAATCCTGCAACAATATTTAGGCAACGTGCCCTTAGGGATAACTATCTCCAAGCACGGCGTCAGCCAGGTGCGACTGGGCAATCGGCAGATTCCGGTAGATAACTATGGCCGCTTTCTGATCAATTTTCGGGGACCGGCCCGAACCTTTAAATATTATTCCTTTGTCGATGTGGTCGAAGGGCGAGTGCCGCTGGAGGTCTTTCGGGACCGGATTGTGCTGGTCGGTGCCACTGCGGTCGGGATCTATGACATCCGGGTCACTCCGTTCGTAAGTGTTTTTCCTGGCGTGGAAATCCATGCTACCATCATTGACAACATCTTACAGCAGGATTATCTGACCAGAGCCTCAGGAGTATGGCAACCTGACCTGGTGGCGATGATCGCTTTGAGCCTGCTGCTGGGTTGGTGGTTGCCCCGGCTGCGGGCCGCAGGCGGTCTATTGTTATTCCTGGGAGTGATAGTGGTTTATGCCGTTACCGGCTTCTATCTGTTTGCGAATCAGCGATTATATCTCCAGATGATCTACCCGCTCAACTGTCTGGCTACGGTCTATGTCGGCGTGACGATTATGCGGTTTTTAGCCGAAGAACGGGAGCGCAAGCGCATCCGGGCGGCCTTCCAGAGTTATGTGGCTCCCGAGGTGGTCAATGAAATGCTGCACCATCCGGAGAAATTGCGTCTCGGCGGGGAAAAACGCGATCTGACCGTATTGTTCAGTGATATCCGCGGCTTTACTAGCCTGTCGGAGGAAATGGAGGCCGAAACCCTGGTTAACCTGCTGCACGCCTACCTGACCCCGATGACCGAAATTGTCTTCAAGCATGGCGGCACGGTGGACAAATACATTGGTGATGCCCTGATGGCGATTTATGGGGCGCCATTGGAGATGCCGGCGCCGGCCGATCAGGCCTGCCGGACCGCCCTGGAGATGATCGCCACTCTCAAGCAACTGTGCCAGGACTGGCAGTCGCACGGTTGGCCCCAGATCAGGATCGGGGTGGGTATCAACTCTGGTCTCATGTCGGTGGGCAATATGGGTTCGGAGCGTTTATTCGACTACACCGTGATCGGCGATAACGTCAACCTGGCCTCACGTTTGGAGGGCCTTAACAAATACTATGGCACCGAAATCCTGATCAGCGAAGCTACGGCCCAACAGCTGAAAAACTCCTTTATTCTACGAGAAGTCGATCGGGTCCGGGTAAAGGGCAAGCACATCCCGGTGAGCATCTTCGAGCTGCGCGGCCAGGGCTCGCCCGCGGCGGCGGCAGCCCAATTCCTGGAGATTTTTCACCAGGCACTGACCGCCTTTAGGCAAAGCCAGTGGGAGTTGGCCAAAAATCTGTTGACCGAGTGCTTAAACCGGCAACCTATGGATGGCCCGGCTCAGCTGTTGCTTGCCCGGTGCCAGCAATATGCTCAGGTCCCGCCACCCCCCGACTGGGATGGAGCTGCCACCCTAACCGAAAAATAGGCCCCTTGCAGTTGACAAGCCTGGTGGAATATTTTACAAAAAGATGGTTTTGCAAAAAGGAGGTGGCGTGGTGGCCAGTGTTGTGGTAGTGGGTACTCAGTGGGGCGACGAGGGCAAGGGCAAGATCGTTGATCTGTTAGCCGAATATGCCGAGCTCATCGTCCGCTATCAGGGCGGCAATAATGCCGGTCATACCCTGGTAGTAGGCGGCAAGAAATTCATTTTTCATCTGATTCCTTCCGGTATTCTTCATCCTGGGAAAAAATGCCTGATCGGCAATGGCGTGGTTATCGATCCCCAGGTCCTGCTGGCGGAGATCGACACCCTTAAGACCGAGGGGATTGAGGTCGGCCCGGAAAATCTGCAAGTCAGCGAAAAAGCCCATATCATCATGCCCTATCACCAACGCCTGGATCTGGCTCGGGAACGGGCCAAAGGCGCGGGCAAAATCGGCACCACCGGACGCGGCATCGGCCCCTGTTATGAAGATAAAATTGCCCGTCACGGCGTTCGCGTGATCGACCTGATTGACCCGGAGGCCCTGAAGGCCAAAGTGGAACTCAACCTGGCCGAGAAAAATTTTTATCTGGCAAAACTGTTAAATGATCAGACCCTGAAGGCGGAGGATATGCTGCCGCCCTACACCGCCATGGGGGCGCGCTTGCAGCCACTGGTAGCCAATGTCTCGGTGCTGCTGGACCAGGCCCAGCGTCAGGGGAAAAATATCCTCTTTGAGGGCGCCCAAGGCACCCAACTGGATATTGATCACGGCACCTATCCCTTTGTCACTTCCTCCAACCCGGTGGCCGGCGGCGCCTGTACCGGGGCGGGCATCGGCCCCGGCCGGCTGAACCGGGTGATTGGCATTGTCAAGGCTTACACCACTCGGGTGGGCGGCGGACCCTTCCCTACGGAATGTCTTGACGCGGTAGGCGAACATTTACAAGTCCAGGGGGTGGAGTTCGGCGCCACCACGGGCCGCAAACGCCGCTGCGGCTGGCTCGATGCCGTAGTTCTAAGTGATGCCGCCCGTCTCAACGGTCTGACCGGAGTGGCGATTACCAAATTGGATGTGCTGACCGGCCTTAACACCTTAAAGATCTGCACGGCTTACGAATTGAACGGCACTTGCCTGAACAGCGTCCCGGCCTCTTTGGGCACTCTGGAAAAATGTCAGCCGCGGTTTGAGGAACTTCCGGGCTGGTCGGAGGACATCAGCCAGATTAGGCGCTATGCCGACCTTCCGGCCGCGGCTCGGGCCTACCTGGAGCGCATTACCGCCCTGGTCGGGGTGCCGATCCAGATCATCTCCGTTGGCCCCGATCGGGAACAGACCATTATGCTGGATAATCCGTTTAAAGATTGATACCTATAGCAGCCGGAATCGGGCCGCTTCACCCGGATGATTTACCGCAATCCGGCCGGAAAGCTGGAAGTGGACGTGACCTTTGATGCCAGCCGCTGGGGATTATTTGCCTTCGGTCTCTATGCCGCCGAGGATCCCCGGCTGGTATCGACCATGACGGCCTTAAAGGACCAGTTATGGGTCAAGACCAAGATCGGCGGCCTGGCCCGCTACGAGGATGATCCCTATCATCGGGTCAGCCTCGTCCTGCCCGGCAACCCCTGGTTTATCCGTACCTTGTGGCTGGCCGATTATCTGCTGGAACAGAGCGATGCTGTGACCGGGGAGCCCTTGTCCGTTTCCCCCTTAACCTGGAGTCATGCCACCTACATCACTTCGGTGCACCGTCTGCTGCGGCGGTTGGCCAAAATATCGGCTGTGACAGAAGCGGGCGCGGTCTTGGCCCCCTCTCTGCGCCATGAGGACTGGATTGAGCGGCTCTATGCCCAAGCCTGCGACTCCATCCACGGCATCTGCAAACTCTGAGCAAAGGTGCTGTTAAGAACAGTTCAAGGTTCAAAGTTCAGAGTATGCTAAGAGTAAGGTGAGCACTGCCCGCGAACCCACTCTTCATATTATTGGAGAGAGCCGAAGGCTCATGAGCGACTGGGCTGATTATTTAGAAAGCAGGTCTTTCCGTAAATGACTTTCATAGGGCGCGTCCTACGGACCGAAAGATAATGTATGATAGGCATCGCGCGTTAATTTTCCTGATTTTTAGGATAGGGAAAGAATATGCCGGACTGGTGAGTTATTAAACTTGGCGACGCTCTGAGAGCATGGGT